>NZ_JBWKQM010000013.1:0-206781 GCF_059418745.1 Rhodoferax sp. GW821-FHT07F03 | reverse complement strand
TTTTGAACACCACCTTGCAGTTCATTCATTTAGCATTCCTGGCTCTGCTGCTCAAAAGATTTTGAACAGGTTCTTAGAAAGACCGCGCCATGAACCAACCCCCTCCCCGCAAAGAAATTCAGCCAAGGTTTGGCCGCCTGCTGGCCGTATGCGCCTTGGCCGTGGTGTTTTGCGGTGTGCTGGTGTGGTTTGCCGGCACCTACCTGGTAGATTGTTGCGGCCCCTGAATCGTCCTGGCACAGAAGAGCACCAGGAACCGCGCGCGACAGGCGCAAGGGCACTGAAACAGTCGCAGAAGACAAACTCAAATCAAGACGCTATAATCATAGGCTTTACTGGATTTGGCGCGCCCGTTTTAATTAGTTTTAATGGGAACAATATCGCCGGTAAATGACTTTTACCGCCACTTCAAGCAGGTGGCGAGGTGCGGCGATTAGCCGTTAATTGCAGTGGCAAGCTTAGAACGCACACCACTGCACAAAATTGGAGTGTCCTCATGGCACGCGTATGCGAAGTAACGGGCAAAGGCCCGATGGTTGGGAACAACGTCTCCCACGCCAACAACAAAACCAAACGTCGGTTCCTGCCGAACCTGCAATACCGCCGCTTCTGGGTCGAAACCGAAAACCGTTGGGTGCGTCTGCGCATTTCCAATGCCGGTCTGCGTTTGATCGACAAAAACGGTATCGACTCTGTGCTCGCCGATCTGCGCGCACGTGGCCAAGCATAAGGAGCTGAATCATGGCAACCAAAGGCGGACGCGAAAAAATCAAGCTGGAATCCACAGCTGGTACTGGTCACTTCTACACCACGACCAAAAACAAGAAAACCATGCCCGAGAAAATGTTGATCAGCAAGTTTGATCCCAAGGCTCGCAAGCATGTGGAATACAAAGAAATCAAGCTGAAGTAATCCAGCCTGGCTCTTTGCCCCGAAACCCGCTCTTACCCAGCGGGTTTTTTTATGCCCGCCTGCATTCCCACCCAATAGCCACCGCGCGGACCAGGGGAAGCGCTAGGGCCTAAAATCAGACCGTGACATCCATACTCAACGCTGACCTCCACTGCCACTCCGTGGTTTCCGACGGTACTCTGACGCCGGAGCAGTTGGCAGCACGCGCCAGCGCCAACGGCGTGGAATTGTGGGCGCTCACTGACCACGACGAAATCGGCGGTCAGGCCCGGGCCGCTGCGGCCGCCAAGGCCCATGGCATGAAATACCTGACCGGGGTTGAAATCTCGGTCACTTTTGCTGGTGAAACGGTACACATCGTTGGACTGGGGTTTGACGCTAACAGCCCGATCATGCAAGACGGACTCGGCGCCACGCGCGGTGGCCGTGGCCCACGCGCTATGGAAATGGCAGCAAGCCTGGCGGCGGCAGGCATCCCCGGCGCCTACGAAGGGGCACTGAAATTTGTCGGCAACCCGGCCTTGATCTCGCGCACCCACTTCGCCCGCTTCCTGGTGGAGTCCGGTGTCTGCAGCGATACCTACGAAGTGTTCCGCCGTTACCTGACCGAAGGCAAACCTGGCTACGTACCCCACCGCTGGGCAGCACTGAAAGACGCAGTGCAATGGATCACCCAGACCGGCGGCGTGGCCGTGATCGCCCACCCTGGTCGCTACAAATTCACTGCCAACGAAGAATACGCGCTGTTCAGCGAATTCAAGGCCCACGGCGGCCAGGCGGTCGAAGTCGTCACAGGTAGCCATACCGTGGCCGAATATGTGGAATACGCCGATGTGGCCAGAGAGTTCGGTCTGGCGGCTTCGCGCGGCAGTGACTTCCACAGCCCCGACGAAAGCCATACCGACCTGGGCACTCTGCCCTATTTGTCCGGCAATCTGACACCCGTCTGGGACCTGCTCGCGGACCGCATCCAGTGAGCCGTCCAGCCTCTGCGTTGACCGGTATTGCGCTGGTCACCGTTGCGGTGGCGTGCTTTGCCACACTCGATACCACGGCCAAATGGACCAATGCCAGCGTGCCTCTGCTGATGACGCTGTGGTTTCGCTATTTCTTCCAGGCCTCGGTCACCACCATCACCATGCTGCCCGTACGGGGCTGGGCGCTGCTGAAAACAGCCCATCCCAAGTTCCAGTGCCTGCGCGGTGTACTGCTGCTGACGACAAGCTTGTTCTCTTTTTTTAGCCTGCGTTACATGCCGGTTGGTGAGTTCACCGCCATCGTGATGATCACTCCGCTGGTGATCACCTTTGTGGCAGCATTGCTGGGGGAAGCCGTATCTCCAACACGCTGGCTGCTGGTCGCCGGTGGTTTCGTGGGCACGCTGATCATCATTCGTCCCGGTGGTGACGCCTTCAGGTGGACCACCCTGCTGCCACTGGGCCTGGTGGCGGCCAACGCCTGGTTCCAGGTGTTGACCAGCCGACTGGCCAAGACAGAAGACCCTTTCACCATGCATTTCTACACCGGCTGGATTGGCACCGTGCTGGCCTCCATACCGCTGCCGTTTGTCTGGGTACAGGTGCATGATTGGCAGCTCTGGGGCGGAATGCTGCTGATGGGACTGATGGGTACGGCCGGCCACTTTCTGCTGATACTTGCCTACGCACGCACCCCAGCGGCCACACTGACGCCCTTTCTGTACGGTCAAATCGGTTTCGCCATGCTGGCGAGCTGGCTGGTCTTCTCACACCTGCCCGATACCTGGGCGACTCTGGGCATTGTGCTGATCGCCATTTGTGGCGCTGGCGGCGCCTGGCTGACCGTGCAAGAACGCCGCATTCAGGTACAACCTACCGAATCCTGATAATCACCCCATGGCCCAGTACTTTGAAATCCACCCCGACAACCCCCAGCCCCGGCTACTCAAGCAGACAGTTGCGCTGCTGGCACAAGGCAAGCTGGTGGCCGTACCCACCGACTCCAGCTACGCCCTCGTCTGCCATCTGGACGACAAGGCCGCTGCCGATCTGCTGCGCCGCACCCGCGGTGTGGACGACAAGCACCACCTGACCTTGTTGTGCCGCGACCTGAGCGAGCTGGCGAACTACGCCCGCGTGGACAACAAGCAGTACCGACTGCTGAAAGCCGCCACGCCCGGTCCCTACACCTTCATCCTGGAAGCCAGCAAGGAAGTGCCACGCCGCCTGAGCCACCCGTCGCGCAAGACGATTGGCCTGCGCGTGCCAGAGCACAAGACCTTGCAGAGCCTGCTGGAACTGCATGGCGCGCCACTGCTGGCCACCACACTGATACCGCCCGGCGAGACCGATCCGCTGAACGACGCGCATGCCATACGCGATTTGTTCGAACACCAGATTGCCGCCGTGCTCGACGCCGGCGCCTGCCCCCTGGAGCCCACCACGGTCATCGATTTGACCGAGATGGGTCACGGAGGTGAACCTGTATTGGTACGCCAGGGCCGCGGCGACTTGTCCGCCATCGGCCTGTAAACCCACCTTTCACCGAGACCCTCCCCGTGGATATCGCCAACCTGATACAGACCATCCTCATCTACGCCCTGCCGGTGCTGTTTGCCATCACCGTGCACGAGGCAGCCCACGGCTACGTCGCTCACCACTATGGCGACAACACCGCCCACCGGCTGGGCCGCATCACGCTGAACCCGCTCAAGCACATTGACCCGATTGGCACCATCGCCATGCCACTGGTGCTGTACTTCCTGACCTCGGGCGCCTTTCTGTTTGGCTACGCCAAGCCGGTGCCGGTCAACTTCGGCAAGCTGCGCAACCCCAAAAAGGACATGATCTGGGTGGCCCTGGCCGGCCCGGCTGCCAACTTTGTACAAGCCTTGCTGTGGGGCGTGCTGCTGTACCTGCTGATTGGTGCCAACATCAACGAGCGTTTCTTTCTGCAGATGTGCCGCGCCGGTCTGACCGTGAACGTAGTTATGTTCGCCTTTAACCTGTTCCCGCTGCCGCCGCTGGACGGTGGCCGCATCCTGGTGGGCCTGCTGCCCTACCGCCAGGCGGTCGCCGTATCGCGGGTGGAGCCCTGGGGCTTCATCATCGTGATGTTGCTGATCACCACGCACATTCTGGACACCTTCTGGCTGGCACCCGTCAAAGCCATCACCGATTTCGTGCTGGGCCTCATGCTGAGCCCCCTGGCCCTTCTCATCAATTGATACTCCTCCCGCCATGACTTCTTCTCGCGTTCTCACCGGCATCACCACCTCGGGCACGCCCCACCTGGGTAATTACGTCGGCTCGATCCGTCCCTCGGTACGCGCCAGCCTGGCGCCGGGTGTGGAAAGCTTTTACTTCCTGGCCGACTACCACGCGCTGATCAAGATCGACGACCCGGCGCGCATCCAGCGCAGCACGCTGGAGATTGCCGCCAGCTGGCTGGCCGCAGGGCTGGACCCGAACCGCGTGGCCTTCTACCGCCAGTCCGATATCCCGGAAATCCCCGAACTCAGCTGGATACTCACCTGCATGAGTGCCAAGGGCATGCTCAACCGCGCCCATGCCTACAAGGCCTCGGTGGACAAAAACCTGGCAGCACTTGCCGACCCGGACGCCGACATCAGCGCAGGCCTGTTCATGTACCCGGTGCTGATGGCCGCCGACATCGTGCTCTTCAACGCCCACAAGGTACCGGTAGGCCGCGACCAGGTGCAGCACATCGAGATGGCGCGCGACATCGCCCAACGCTTCAACCACACCTATGGCGAGCAGTTCGTGCTGCCCGAGGCGCTGATCGAAGAATCCGTTGCCACCCTGCCCGGCCTGGATGGCCGCAAGATGAGCAAGAGCTACGACAACACGATTCCGCTGTTCACCCCCAAGGCCCAGCTGCGCAAGCTGATTGCCGGCATCCTGACCGACTCGCGCGCGCCGGGTGAGGCCAAGGACACCGAAGGCTCGGCCCTGTTCCAGATCTACCAGGCTTTTGCCAGCGAGGCCGAGACCGCCGCCTTGCGCCAGGCCTATGCCGACGGCATCGCCTGGGGCGACGCCAAGCAAATACTGTTCGAGCGCATCGACCAGGAAGTCGCGCCCATGCGCGATGCCTACCAGCGCTACATGGACAACCCCGGCGAGGTGGAAGACATCTTGCAGGCCGGTGCCATCAAGGCCCGCAAGATCGCCACGCCCTTCATCGCCCAGCTGCGCCATGCGGTGGGCTTGCGCAATCTGCGCGCCCAGGCCACGCAAAAATCGGCCAAGGCCGCTAAGGCAGCGCTGCCGGTGTTCAAGCAGTACCGTGAAACCACCGGCAAATTCCACTTCAAGCTGGTCGATGCCCACGGTCGCCTGCTGCTGGAAAGCGCCGGCTTCGACGCGCCCAAGGACGCAGGCCAGGCGATTGCCCGCTTACAGGCCGAAGGCATTGCCAGCCTGGGCGGCCTGCAGCCCGCCGAAGGCGCCAGCCTGGATGACATCACCCAGGCCCTGGAAGCCCTGCAGAACGCGGCCTAAGCTAGAAGGTGCCGGGGTACGCGCCACCATCGGCCAGCACGTTCTGGCCGGTGATGTAGCCGGCCTGCGCACTGCACAAGAAGGCGCAGATCGCGCCAAACTCCTCGGGCGTACCGAATCGCTGGGCGGGAATGGTCTTGCGCCGGGCGTCGGCCACCACGTCAAGGCTCTGCCCCAGCTTGTCGGCCGCGCCCTGCATATTGCCGCGCAGACGGTCGGTATCGAATGCCCCCGGCAGCAGGTTATTGATGGTGACACCCTGCCCGGCAAGCGGGCTGCGCGCCAGGCCAGCGATAAAACCGGTCAAACCGCTGCGCGCGCCATTGCTCAGGCCCAGCACATCGATGGGCGACTTCACCGCGCTGCTGGTGATGTTGACGATGCGGCCAAAGCCACGCGCCGCCATGCCGTCCACCGTGGTCTTGATGAGTTCGATGGGGGTCAGCATGTTTGCGTCCACCGCCTTGATCCAGGCCTCGCGGTCCCAGTTGCGGAAGTCGCCCGTGGGCGGCCCTCCAGCATTGGTGACCACGATGTCGAAATCCTGGCGCATGGCGAATACCGCCGCCCGGCCTTCCGGCGTGGTGATATCTGCAGCACAAAATAGCACGCTAGCGCTTGATTTACCTGCGCAAGAAGCTATCAAATCCGCAGCAGCCGCCTGCAGCGCCGGTGCACCACGGGCCACCATCAGCACGTTCACACCCTCGCGTGCCAAGGCCTGCGCACAGCCCAGGCCCAGGCCTTTGCTGGCCCCGCATACCAAGGCCCAACGGCCCGCGATTCCCAAATCCATATTCGCTCCTTTTTTGCGTTGCAAGCCCGGTCAGGCCGCCTTGCGGGTAAACACATAAATCCCCGCCATCACCAGCACCGTGCCGGCCGCCACAAAGCCGGTGAAGGGCTCGCCCAGGATGAAAACGCCCATGAGAATGGTGGACATCGGCCCCACCATGCCCACCTGGGCGGCGAGACCAGCGCCCAGGCGCTCGATGGCCATCATCACCATCAGCACCGGGGCGGCGGTGCAGGCGGTGGCGTTCAGCACCGACAGCCACAGCACCTCGGGTGCCACCAGCGCGGCGGACATGGGCCGCAACAGCACAAACTGCAGCAGGCAGCACAGGCAGGCCACCGTGGTCGCCAGCCCGACCAGGCGCAGCGAGCCCACGCGCTGCACCATCTGGCCGCTGTAGACCAGGTAGACGGCATAGCTGATGGCGCTGCCAAACACCAGCAAGGCGCCCAGGCCGGCGTTCGCCCCTTGCAGATTGATCTCGTGGCCAAACACCAGCACCACGCCGCCGTAGCACACGGCCATGCCCAGCACCTGCAGCCGGGTGATGGGCTTGCGGTACAGCAGCCAGCCCAGCAGCACCACCAACGTGGGGTTGGTGTACAGGATCAGCCGCTCCAGCGAGGCGCTGATATAGCCCAGGCCGGCAAAGTCCAGGTAGCTGGCCAGGTAGTAGCCGGTCACACCCAGGCCCAGCACACCCCACCAGTCGCGCGCGCTTAAGCGCGGCTTGCCCCGGCTGGACCACCAGGCCATGACGGCGAAGATGGGCAGCGCAAACAGCATGCGGTACATGATGAGGGTGACGGCGTCCACGCCGTAGCGGTAGGCCAGCTTGACGATGATGGCCTTGCCGCTGAAGGCAATCGAGCCGACAAGTGCGAGTAACAGGCCGGTTGCTATGTTTTTTGTAGCCACTGGTGCAGAAGATATAAGCGCTGGAGGCTTATTTTATTTGCAAGCACATAGCCCGCACTGGGCACGGGATTAAGCGTGCTGCTTGCCGAACATGCGATGGTGCAACCGCCGCAGCGACCACCATACACCGCCGGCCACCAGCGGGATCGCCACGGCGGCCGTGCTCTCGGGGCTCCAGGGCCAGCCTATGGCGTGCGCACCCTTGGCCATATAGCTGACCAGGCCGACGATGTAGTAGGTGATGGCCGCCACCGACAGGCCCTCCACCGTGGCCTGCATCTGCAGCTGCAGGCCTTGGCGCGTGTTCATGGTGGTCAGCAGCGCCTGGCTGCTTTGCTGCTGCTCGATCTCCACCCGCGTGCGCAGCAGATTGCTCATGCGCGACACGCGCTGCGACAGCGCGTCCTGCCGCCGCGTGGCCCACTCGCAGGTGCTGCGCGCAGGCGTCAGGCGGCGGTCCATGAATTCGCGGATGGTCTGCATGCCGGCCAGCCGCGACTCGTTGATGTCGGTAATGCGTTTATCCACCAGCTCGAAATACGCCGCGCTGGCCGAAAAGCGCGAATGCGTGGCGGCGTACTGGCTCTCCACCTGGCCGGCCAGCCGGGTCAGGCGGTCCAGCAGCTGGGGCTCATCGTCGCGGTTGGCGCTGCGTATGGCTTCAGCCAGGGATGCCAGCTCCCGCTCGGCAAAAGCCAGCACGTCGGCGGCCTCGCGGGCAGCGGGCAGGCCCAGCAGCGCGGCCATGCGGTAGGTTTCAATCTCCAGCAGGCGCTGCACCAGGCGGCCCAGGCGGCGCGGCGACAGGGACTCGACGCCCGCCGCCTCGGCCTGCGCCGCGCCACCGGCCAGCAGCACGATGCGCGAAAAGCCGTCGGCATGGATGGCGAAGTCGGTGTACACCTTGGCATGCCCGCCGGCCACACTGGAGGCCACCAGCGAGTCCTCGAACAACACCTGCCGCACCAGCGCGTCACCGCCCTGCACCATGGGCGCAGGCAAGGCCCACAGATGCAGGCTCACCAGGCACTGACCGGGCAAGGCGGCAAACCAATCCTGCGGCACAGCCTGCGCGGCGGTCACGGGGTCGCGGCCAAACACCTGCGTGCCGGCCGTGTCGGGCTCCAGGGCGCGCATAAAGGTGTAGGTAACAAACTCGGTATGCATTTCCCAGCGCAGCCGGAACGGCCCCACGTCCATGCGGATATGCGTGGACTGGGCGTCGGGCTGGGCCAGGTGGTGGTCGCGCAGCAAGGCCGCCACATGGGCGCGGCTGGCCTCCCGCCCCACGGCGTCACAAACCATCACCACATGGGAGATGGCCAGCGGCGCCGCCATGGCCTCGGGCGGCCGGGCGTGGATTTCGTTGTGCAGCGCCGTGCGTTGCGGATGTTGCGAAGGGTGGGTAGAAGATGCCATGGTTGGAACTGATTGTGACGCAGACACGTGTCACCTCCGGCAGAAATGCAGCTTGGCTCAGTCCTCGACAAACGCATCTTCACGCTTGCGGCGCACCGCCTGCACCAGCACGATGAGCACCATCAGTGCCGCCACGGTCAGCAGCCCAGCCGACAGGCCCCGGGTGACGAAGATGCTCCAGTCACCGCCCGACTGCTGCAGCGCGTTGCGCAAATGGGCCTCCATGCCCGGCCCCAGCACCACGCCCAGCAGCAGCGGCGCGGGCTCGCAGCCCAGCTTGTGGAACAGATAGCCGACGGCACCCAGGCCCGCCACCAGCCAAACACCAAACACCTGGTGGCTGGTGGTGTAGACCCCGAGCGCGCACAGCAACACGATGCCCGGGAACACCCAAGGGTAAGGCAGCTTCAGCAGCCGGCTCCAGATGCCTATGCCTACCAGTGGCAGGTTCAGCGCCACCAGTATCCCGTGGGCAAGCCACAGCGAGGCCACCAAGCCCCATAACAGCTCGGGCTGAGCCACCATCGCCTGCGGGCCGGGTTGGACGTGGTAGCGGGCCATGGCGCCCACCAGCAGTGCCAACACGGCATTGGACGGAATACCCAGGGCCAGCAGCGGAAGGAACGCGGTCTGCGCACCCGCGTGGTAGGCCGCCTCGGGGCCGGCCACACCACGGATATTGCCCTTGCCGAGTGCGATTTCCATTGCGATGTCGCCGGTCTGCTGGTGCCTGCGCTTTTCCATGGCGTAGCTGGTGAACGCGGCCCGCAGCGCGCCGCCCCCCGGCAGCATGCCAACCACCAAACCCAGGAAGCTACCGCGCCATATGGCGGCGGCCATGTCTTTCATGTCCTGCCGGGTGGGCAGCAGGCCACCGAGCTTGGGGCTCAGCACCTGGCGGTCACCATCGGGCCGGGTCAGTTGGGCGATAGCTTCGGCGTAGACAAACACGCCCATGGCGATAGCCACGCAATCGATACCGTCCGTCAGTTCCGGGATATTGAAACTGAATCGTGGCACGCCCGAAACTCCATCCTTCCCCACCAAGCCCAGCAACAGGCCCAGGACGGCCATAGCCATGGCCTTCAACAGCGAACCCGAGGCCAGCACCACCGCACCGACCAGACCCAGCACCATCAACGAAAAAAACTCCACCGGGCCCCACTGCAGAGCCAGCGCGGCCAACGGCGCAGCCAATGCAGCCAGTACCACGGCACCCACCGAGCCCGCGAACAATGCCCCCAGCACCGAGGCCACCAGTGCCGGCCCGGCGCGGCCCTGGCGGGCCATCTGGTAGCCGTCGAGAGCCGTCACCACGGGCACGGCTTCAGCCGGCAGACGCGCCAGAATGGCGAAAGTGGCGCCTCCATACCGGGTGCCGCAGTAGATGCAGACCAGCATGGTCAACGCAGACAAGGGTGGCAAGCCGTAGGTAGCTGGCAGCAGCATGGCGATGGCAGCCACCGGGCCGATGCCGGGCACAAGCCCGATCAACATCCCCAAGGTGCAGCCTGCCAGCGCATACAACAGATTGGCCGGCGCAAACGCCACGCCCAAGCCCAGCGCCAGGTTATGCAACACATCCATGCCCGCCCTTTAACCTTAGCTTTGGCCTTAGCCGGCCATAAATGCCGGCCAGACCTGTATCTGCAGCTTCAGCAAGGGAATACAGACAAGGTAGCTGCCCAGTGCCAGGGCAGCGGCCAGTGCCAGCGCAGCGCGTAACGCACAGCCCTTGGCCGCCAGCGAGGCCACGAAGACCAGCACAAACACCGCCACCACCAAGCCCATGGGTGGCAAACCTATGGCCGGCAAGCCCGCCAGCAACATGCCAAACGCTGCGTTGGCCACCAGGACGCACAACAGAGGGCGCCAGGCCCAGCGGCCCATCCGGCCGCCATCTTCGGTCTCGGTGACGAGAGACTTGAAGGTGATCAGCAGGCCCAGCAACAGCATCAACAGGCCCAGCAGCAGCGGGAAGTAGCCCGGCCCCATGCCCGTCGCCGTGCCCACTGTGTAGGTGGTGGCACCCCAGGCAAAGGCACCGCCCAGGCCCATGAACATCAGGCCCGAGAAGAAGTCTTTCTGGCTTTTTATTTGCATGTCCCGCCCTCCCAGGCGCCACGAAAACAACGGTGGCGCGATTATGTTGGCACGCCCCCGGCCTCATCGAGCGGGTTCTCCCTAGGCCGAAACCCCGCAGCCATCAGTCCAGCGGCGGTGTGGCGGACAGCACCTCGTCAAGCGTGGTCAGGCCCTCGGCCACACGCAGCGCGCCGGCCAGGCGCAGCGGGCGCATACCGTCGGCCACGCCCTGGCGGCGCAGCGCGTCGATGCTGGGGCCCTGGTTGACCTGGGCCTTGAAGGCCTCGGACACGGTGAGCAGCTCGTACACGCCCATGCGGCCCATGAAGCCGGTCATGCGGCAGTCCACGCAGCCCACCGGTTTGTAGGGCGTGTATTCGGTATTGATCTTCCAGGGCTTGATGGCCGCGCCCAGGGTCTCGCGGGCCAGCACCTCGTCGGGGGCCCGGCACTGTTTGCACAGGGTACGCACCAGGCGCTGGGCCAGCACCCCCAGCACGGTGGCGTTCAGCAGATAAGCAGGCACGCCCAGTTCCATCATGCGGGTGATGGCGGAGGGTGCGTCGTTGGTGTGCAGGGTGGAGAACACCAAGTGGCCGGTCAGCGCCGCCTGTACCGCCATTTCGGCCGTGGCCAGGTCGCGGATTTCGCCGACCATGATGATGTCCGGGTCCTGCCGCATCAGCGCGCGCAGGCCTTCGGTGAAGCCGAAGTCGAGCTGCGGCTGCACCTGGGTCTGGTTGAAGCTGGGCTCGATCATTTCGATCGGGTCTTCCACCGTGCTGACGTTCACCTCCTCGGTAGCCACGCGCTTCAGGGTGGAGTACAGCGTAGTGGTCTTGCCCGAACCGGTGGGGCCGGTCACCAGGATGATGCCGTGCGGGCGTTTCACCAGCGCCTCCCAGCGTTGCGCATCGTGCGGGGTGAAGCCCAAGGCGTCCAGGTCTTTCACCGCGGTGTCGGGGTCAAAAATCCGCATCACCATCTTCTCGCCAAAGGCGGTGGGCAGGGTGGACAAGCGCATTTCCACCTCGTCGCCGCGCGGGTTGCGGGTCTTGATGCGGCCGTCCAGCGGGCGGCGCTTTTCCACCACGTCCATGCGGCCCAGCAGCTTGATGCGGGCCACCATGGCGTTCATCACCGTCATCGGCATTTGGTAGACCGGGTGCAGCACGCCATCGATGCGGAAGCGGATCACGCCCTGCTCGCGGCGAGGCTCCAGGTGGATGTCGCTGGCGCGCTGATTGAAGGCGTACTGCCACAGCCAGTCCACCACCTGCACCACGCTCTGGTCGTTGGCGTCCAGCTGCTTATTGGTCTTGCCCAGTTCCACCAGCTGCTCGAAGCTGCCGGCGCCGATATTGCCGCCGGCCTTTTGCACCGCCTTGACGGACTTGGCCAGCGCGAAGAACTCGGCCGTGTAGCGGTGTATCTCCAGCGGGCTGGCCACCACGCGGCGCACGCTGCGGCGCGACTGGCGCTCTACCTCGCTGACCCAGTCGGTCAGGAAGGGCTCGCTGGTGGCCACCACCACTTCAGACGTGGTGACCTGCACCGGCAGCACCTTGTGGCGCTCGGCATACACGGCGCTCATGGTGTCGGCCACCTTGCCCACCTCGACCTTCAGGGGGTCGATGCGCAGGTACTGCAGACCAGCACGGCCGGCCAGCCACTGCGTCAAGGATTCGATGTCCAGCGGCTTGCCGTCGCTGGCGCGCTGCATGGCCACACTGGCCAGACGTACCAGGGCGGGCTGGGCGCTTTCGGCCTGCGAGCAGCGGGCAATGGTGCGCTGCTGCTCGGTGGGCGAAATCACCCCGTCCTCGGCCAGCCACTGCACCAGCAAGCGCCAGTGCACCGGGCCAGCGTACGGGGTTTTAGCGAGAGTGGGTCCGGCAGCTTTCATGGCAGTGCTTACCTCAGGCTTGTACAGGCTTGAATATCTTCAGCCACTTGGCGGCTGCCAGGCCCCAGCGGGTCTGGATGGCTTCGGCGCGTTCCAGCAGCTCAGCCTGGCTGGGGCGGCTGGGCGTGCGCTGGGCCAGCACGATGGTGTTGCCGTCCTTGGTGGGTTTGAAGGCCCACACCGCGTCGGCGCCAAAGGCTTCGGTGATCTTGGCCACGCTCTGCGGGTAGCTGGAGTCTTCGCCAAACAGGTTGACCGTCATGCAACCCTCTTCGGTTAGCAGCTTGCGGCAGTCGGCGTAGAAGTCGGCGCTGTCCAGCACCGGGGCGGCGGCGTCCTGGTCGTACAGGTCGACCTGCAGCGCATCTATGGTGCCGGCCCAGTCGCTGTTCTGGATCTTCAGCGCCGCGTCGCCCAGCACCACGCGCAGGCGCTCGTCGTCTGGCGGCAGCTTGAACCAGAAGCGGCAGGCCGATAGCACCTGCGGGTTCAGCTCTACCGCTGTGGTGTCCATGCGCAGCTTCTTGCGGCAGAACTTGGTCAGCGTACCGGCCCCCAGGCCCAGCTGCATGGCGCGGCGCTTGGCCACGCTGCTGGCGGGCACGAACAGCAGCCAGGCCATCATGCGGCGCACGTATTCCAGCTCGATATCAAAGGGGGCGTCCAGCAGCATCGAGCCCTGGACCCACTCGGTGCCCAGGTGCAGGGTGCGCACATCACCGTAGTCGCTAAAGTTGACTTCGGGCAGTGCGGCGGCACTTGCCGCGGCAGATTTACGGGCCATCAGATATCCATTCCAAATTGTTCAAATACTTCACGCCAGGCCGCCAGCTTGCGCTCAAAGCTCCAGCTGGCATTCGCCGGGCTGGTGGACGGCAATTTCAGCACCGGCAGGCCCAGGGCCTGGATCTGCGCGGCGTGGCGAAAACTCTCGGCGCCATTGTGCGCGACAGCCTGCAGCGCCGGACAGCGCAGTCGCAGGCCGGCGAAGTCATTTACCTCGGCATTGCGAATCTTTGCATCCAGGCTACCCACGCGCTCGCAGCTGGCGTACACATCCCACAGGCCCACGCCCTTGGACAACATCCAAGCGCTACGTTTTTCATAGCTACTCGCACAGATATCTTCTGCGCTAGCGCCATAAATGGCTGCAAGTATGCGCCAGAACTTGTTTTGCGGATGGCCGTAGTACTGCTGTGCTGCAAGCGAGGCCGCCCCGGGGAAGCTGCCCAGGATCAGCAGGCGCGTGTTGGCCGCCACCAGCGGCGGCAGGCCGACCAGGCGCATCATGCGGCCACCAGCGCGCGCAGCCGGAGCAAGGCGTCCAGCGCGTTGCGGGTGGTGGCCGCCGCCACCGCGTCCACCGGCAGGCCGCGCAAATCGGCCAGCACCGCGCCAATGCGCGGCAGCTCCAGCGGGGAGTTGATGCCCTGCGCCTGGCCCGCAGCGCGCTGGGCGGCCGTGGTGTACAGCCAGTACGGCGGAATGTCAGGTGCATCGGTTTCCAACACCAGGGCCTCCAGCGGCAAGGTGGAAGCCAGGCGGCGCAGCTGCTTGGCCGGCTCAAAGGTCATGGCGCCGCCAAAACCCAGCTTGAAGCCCAGGTCGATGAAGGACTGGGCCTGCTGCGCGCTGCCGTTGAACGCATGGGCAATGCCCTGCCAGCTGCCGCCCAGCGGGCCCGGCCCGGCCACCGCGCGCAAATGCTTGAGCACCAGGTCGGCACTGCGCCGCACATGCAGGATCACCGGCAAGTCGAACTTCCTGGCCAGCTTGAGCTGGGCCCGGTAAAAGTGCTGCTGGCGCGCCAGCATCGCCGGCTCCAGCAGCGCGGGCACAAACAGGTCCAGCCCGATCTCGCCCACCGCCACCAGGCGCGGGTCGTCGCGGTGTGCGGCCAGCGCCTGCTCCAGCCGGTCCAGGTCGTCCTCCTGGGCACGCGGCACAAACAGCGGGTGGATGCCCAACGCATAGGCGTCTCCGGTCTGCTGCGCCAGCAGCCGCACCGTGTCGAAGTTGCTGGCCATGACGCCCTGCAACACGCACATCGCTACATTTTCAATAGCTGCCTGCGCACGTAAATCCAGCGCTAGCGCATGGTTTGGTCCAAATTCCGGGGCATCCAGATGGCAGTGCGTATCGATCCACATCATGCGGGGACTTTAACGCCTGGCGTGGCGTACTAGCCTGAGATGTCACTGTCCGGGTCGTCCAGCGCGCTCAGGCCGTGGGGGATGGTGGGGACGCGGTCGGCGCTGTATTGGTCGAGCAGAAAAACGCTGGCGTTGTCCAGGTCCTTGCCCACTGCGCCAGCTTGCAACACAGCGGCGAATTTGCGCCAGGCCAGGTCGGGCTCGGCCAGGGTAAAACTGTAGGCGAACAGATCGCCCTGCGCCTCGCGGCGCGTGGCCATGACGCGCAGGGCCGAGGTCTCGCTGCTGCCCAGCTGGATGTAAACCTCGGCCCAGACCTGCAGCGGCACCCGGGTCTTGGCATAGGCCTGGAAGCCTTCTTCGTACAGCTCCACCAGCTGCAGGTCCACGGTTTGGGGCGTGCCGTCCAGCGCCACGGCCAGCTGGCCATGGCATTTGACGGAATAGCGCTGGTGCGGCCCGACCTCGATCACCATGACTTCGGGCCAGGGCACGGTGGGCAGCACGGGCTGGTACTGAGGCAGGTTGTAGATGGCGGCCAACTGGGCTTTTTCACGCCCGCTGAGGTCGCGGAACACCTGGGTGCGCTGGTTGAAGAAGTAATCCAGCATGGCCGGCGTCATGACCGGGTCGTTGGTGGTGAAGTAGCGGCGCGTGGGCCAGACGATGTTGGGCAGCCGGCTCTTCACAAAGTAAGAGTACAGGTCCTTGCGGCGCGGCTTGCCCGCGTAGATTTTCTTGAAGGTCTGCAGCGCGGAACGCAGGTTCAGATAGGCGCCTATGGCCGGTGCGCCGTTGGCAAAGTCGTAGTGCTGCACCACATGGCTCTTGAGCCGCTGGAAGAATAGCAGCGACTCGTACATCTCGATCCGGTTCGGGTTCACTGCGATCACCACGTGGGTGGTGTCGAAGTAGCTGGTGCAGTACTGGTACATGAACTTCATCAGCGGAAACAGGATGGAGCCCCCAGTCTTGCGGAACTTCGGGTGCACCGCCAGGGCCGAGATTTCGGCGATACGGCCGCGCTCGGCATGGATATGCGCCAGATCGAACACCGACTGCATCGGAAAGCCAAAGCTGCTCTGGCGGATCAGCGAGATGGTGCCCACCACCTCGCCATCGAACAGTGCGCATAGCGTTGTGGTCGTGGGCAGGGCGTGGTAGATGGTGGCGCGCAGGCCCGAGGGCTGGGGCTGCATGAAGCCACTGTCCACATAGGCGTCGTGCAGCAGGCGGAAGCAGGCCTCCAGCTCGTCCTGGGTTTCGGCGATCTTCAACACCAGCCGGGCGTCGGGGTTTGGGTCGCAATCCACGAATGAGCGGTAAACCGAAAACCGGATCGCCCGGGGAAACAAAGCGAATGCCTTGCGCAAGGCCTGGCGCACGCGTTTGCGGTTACCGGACGAACGAAAGCTACGGGCAGACATGGAACAAGAATAGGTGATTAAGAACGGGTGTGCGGTTTATTTGGAGCCACGGCAGTCGATGCGGCCTTGCGCAGCCAACGGCGCAGTGCCCAAGCGCCCGCCGCCATCAGCGCCACCGTCAGCAGACCCAGCACAACCGTCAGCGGGCCCGGCGCACGCAGCGCGGCCACGATGCGGTCCACGAAGAAGGCCATGACCACCGTGCTGGGCAATATGCCCAGGCCAGTGCCCAGCAGCATGTCACGCAGCCGGATATGCGAAGCACCGGCCACCATGTTGACGATGGCAAATGGCGCCACCGGCACGATGCGCACCAGCACCACGGCCAGCAAGCCGCGTTCGGCCAGGCTGCGGCTGACGGCGTTGACGCGCTCACCGCCCAGGCGCTGCAGCACCTCGCGCCCCAGAAACCAGCCCAGGCTGTAGCTGGCAGCAGCCCCCAGCAAGGCCCCGGCCAGGGTGCAGCCCATGCCGGCCCAGGGCCCGAAGGCGACCATGGTCACCAGCATCAGGAATGTGACCGGCACCGCCAGCGTACTGGCCAGTGCAAAGCCCCCCACCGCCGCCGCCGGACCATAGGACTGGCCCAACTGGCGCAGCGCCGCCACGATGCGGTCGGCGTCCAGCCAGGCGCGCAGGGGCGAAGCGCTCCAGGCCACGGCCAGGCCGACCAGAGCCAGCAGCGCCAACACCAGGCCCGCCACACGCCAACGCAAGGAAGAGCTCAAGGTATCACGTCCATGCGTTCGGTAATGGCCTGGGCCAGGTCGCTGATGTTGCCGTGCTCAAAGATGGAACCGTGCAAGCCCGGAATCTGCTGCTCGTACAAATGCTTGGGCATGAGCCGGCGCCAGGGCGCGAACAGCCAGCGCCCCCAGCTGGACAGGCCGGAGGACTTGAGCAGCAACGTGGGTCCGTCAAAACCCGAGGGCCGGTAGCCCTTGAGCGCCATCACCTGGCTGACCAGGCCGGGGTCGTTGAACATGGCGCCCATGCGCCGCCCGTTCAGGCTCAGCTCCTGCACATGCAGGCGCCGCACCAGCCAGCTGCACAAACGCCAGAACGCGGTGCCGCCCAGGCGCGAGGCCGGGTAGGCGGTGTCGATCAGGAACAGCCCGCGCAAGGGCACTTCGCGTTGGCGCAGCAGGCGTGCGGTTTCCAGCGCCGCGATGCCACCTACCGAGAAGCCGGCCACAAAGCCGGGTCGCTTGCCATGGGCCTGCACGCAGTCGGCATACAGCTCGGCCAGCTCGTGGATTTCGGTAATGGGTTTGTCCAGCGGCGGCTGCAGCATGTGCACGTCACAGGCATTGCCCAGAGCCCGCGCCAGGCTCTGGAAACGCATTAGGTCGCCGTGGCCGGAGACGGCCAGATACAGCGGGACGCGCCCGGTGTCGGCGCCCAGGTTGCGCATCACGTGCGGATCGCCCGCCTGCTGCAACAAGGCTGCGGCCAGGCTTTCCACGGTGGGATGTTCGGTGATGAGGTACATGGGTATCTTGCGGCCCAGCAGCTTTTCGATACCGGTCAGCATGCTCACCGCGGCCAGAGAGTCGCCGCCCAGGTCGAAGAAGTTGTCATGCACGCCCAGGGGGTGCACATCCAGCAGCTCTTCCCACAGGGCCAGCAACTCGGGCTCGTATTTGCGGCTGGGCGCACGGGCTGCACCACCACCGTTGTGGAACCAGGGTTCGGGCAGCGCGTCGTAGTCGATCTTGCCCACGGTACTGGCGGGCAAGCCGGGCAGCAGCGTGATGCCGCTAGGGATCATGTAGTCGGGCAAGCGCACGCGCAGCGCGGCCTGCAGGCTGTCGGGTGTGGCGTGGGCACCACCGGCCACCATCGCTACCCAGGCATGGATCTGCGGCCGGCCCTTGCGCTCTACCAGCTTGGCCGCAGCCTGCAGCACGCCTTCAACGGCAGACAAGGCGGATTCGATTTCGCCCAGTTCGATGCGGTAGCCGCGCAGCTTGATCTGTCGGTCCATGCGCCCCAGGAAATGCAGATTGCCGTCACCGCCCAGCCAGCCCCGGTCGCCGGTGCGGTACATGCGCTGGCCGGGCACAAAGGGGTCGGGCAGAAAGACCTGGGCATCCAGGTCCGGGCGGTTCAGGTAGCCGCGTGCAATCGCGTTGCCGCCAATGAAGACTTCACCGGGCACGCCCATGGGCGCGGGCAGCAAGTCGTGGTCCAGCACATAGATGCGGGTGTCATCTATGGGCCGGCCTATGGGCAGGGCCGTGTCCAGGCGGTGGTTTTCGCACTCCCAGGCGGTGGCAAAAATCGCGGTTTCGGTGGGCCCGTAAACGTTGTACAGCCGGCCCCCGGTCTCCTTCAGGAAACGCTGGGCCAGCTCGGGCGACAGCACCTCGCCACCACAGCAGGCAACACGCAGCTTCAGGCCCTTGCGGTGGCCCGCAGAGTCCAGAAACCGGCTGAGCGTGCTGGGCACAAAGGCCATGATGGTGACGCCATGCTTGACCGCAAAGTCGGCCAGGGTCTCTGGCAGCAAGCGCCCGGGTGGCGGCAGCGCAATGCTGGCGCCGTGCACCAGAGGCAGCAATAGCTCGATCAGCGAAGGGTCGAAAGTGACCTGCGTGGCCTGGGCCGAACGGTCATGCCACTCCACCGCGTAGGCCCGCGACAGCCAGCCCAGGCGGCGCGCCAGCGTGCTGTGCTCGATCATCACGCCCTTGGGCCGCCCCGTGGAGCCCGAGGTGAACAACACATAGGCCAGATCATCCGCAGCCGGCCTGACCGTGAGGCGCGGCACCGGCTGCTGGGCCAATGCGGCCTGCGCCTGCTGCCAATCGACTTGCAGCGTGCAGCCATGCAGGCCGCCCAGACGTTGGGCCAGCGCGGGCTGTATCAGCAAGGCGATGGCGGTACTCTCCTCCAGAATGCCAGCCAGACGGACCAACGGGGCATCCGGGTCCAGCGGCAAAAAGGCAGCGCCGGCCTTGGCCACAGCCAGCAAGGCCACCACCATATCAGCGGAACGCTCCATGGCCATGGCCACGATCTGGTCCTTGCCTGCACCGCAGGCCAACAGGCGCCAGGCCAGATGGGTGGACACCTGGTCCAGCGTGGCGTAGTCCATCTCGCCACCATCCCAGACCAGGGCATTGGCGTCGGGCCGCAGGCCCGCGTGCTGGACAAACTGGGCAATAAAGGGCTCGACCACGGCCATGGAGGCCACGTCCTTGTGCAGGCCATCAATCAGCGCCCAGCGCTCTTGCGGCGGCAGCAAGGGCACGCTGTACACCGAAGCCTGGGGCGTGTCGATAGCGGCCTGCACCAGGTTCAGGATACGGCGCCCCAGCAGCTCCACCTCGCCAGCGGCAAAGCAGGCGTCGCTGGCTTCCAGCGCCAGCTCCACATCCTGGTCAGGGTCAAACTCGCACACCGTCACACCCAGGGGGAAGCGCGCCACGCCGGAGAACAGCTGGCGCGACTCCACCACCTTGGCCTGGCCAAACGACACGGCATAGTCCTGCCGCTCGAAAGACAGCAGCAGGTCGAACAGGCCATCGCGCCGATGGCGCGCCATCTCCAGGGTACGGCCCAGCTCGCTCAGGGGATAGCGCGGATGGCGCAGCGCGGAACGCATGGCACTGCCCGCGGCAGCCAACAGTCCTTCCAGCGTCATATCGGGTGTCAGACTGACAACCACCGGCATCACGCCGACAAACATGCCCAGGGTGTCGCTGAAGCGCCGTCCGCCCCTGTTCAGGCTGGGCACGCCCACCACCACTTCCTGGCGGTTGGCGATGCGCGCAAAGTACAACACCAGCGCTGCCAGGAAATAATTGAAAGCGCTGGAGCCGCGCTCTGCGGCCACCTGGCAAAGTTGCTCGTAGTCCGCGCGCGCCAGGCGCTGCAGGCCGATATGGGCGCGCGGCAGCTCCTGCTGGCGGTTGCTGGCATAGCGCCGTTCTATCAAGGGCTGGGGCAGCACCGGTATCTGCGACTGCCAATACGCAGCATCGCGCTCAAAGGCCGGCGACTGGCGGTAGGCATGCGATTCTTCGATAAATTGGGTGTAGCCCGGTACCAGCTTCGGGCTGGGCACTTCGCCGGCTTCCAACGCGTTGTAGATCTCGCTCCAGCGTTTGCCAACCTGGGTGGTGCCCCAGCCGTCCATCACTAGGTGGTGGAACTGGATCAACAAGCCGTGCAGCACGTCGCTGCCGCGCAGCAGCACGAAGCGCCAGGGCGGCGTGCCATCCAGCACAAAGGGCACGGCCATGCGCTGCTGCCACCAGGTGCGCATGGCGTCCTTGGGGTCGGCCTCGGTGGACAGATTCACCAGGTCCAGGTTCACGGCCACGGTGCTCAGCAGCTTCTGGCTGCCGTCGGCCATGGGCGCCAGGCGCAGGGCCTCGTTTTCCTGCACCAGCAGGGCCAACGCGGCTTGGAAACGATGCAGGTCCAGCGGCCCCACCAGGTAGCAGCAACCGCCGATGTTCAGATGCGCGCTGCCAGCCCAGGTGGCCTGGTCCAACCAGACCTCGCGCTGGCTCAGGGAGAGGTCCAGGTCTTCATGCAAACCCGCAGCGCTCACGGTGTCCATTGCGCGATCTGCTCCACAGCGTAGCGGTAACCCAGCTCGGCAATCTCATCGGCTCGACGGTAGGCCATCATGGGGAAATCGGCCACCGGCGGCTCCAGGTAATGGTCGGCCTGGGCCACGGTGGCGCTGCGCTGGTTCAGCCCCCCGATGTGCCCGGCGCGGTAAAGGATGTCGGCAATACCTGGCGTAGCCCGTGCACCGCGCGAGAAATAACCCTTGACGGTCTGCCGCACGGACAAGCGATTGAGCGCAACGTCCACGCCCATGTCCTGCCGCACATCCACGTCGATGGCGATGATGGTGCCGTTGCCGTTGCGGCGCTCCAGCGGCGTGCCCAGGCGCATGCGCATGGCCTCCACAGGCACGTTCTCCAGGATGGCACCATCTACCAACAGCTCGCCCTGGTGCACCACGGGTGGGAACAGGCCGGCGGGCGAGTTGCTGGCCAGCACGGCACGCCACAGCGGCCCGCTTTCCTGCACCGTGGTGCGGGCCGTGGTGAGGTTGCAGGCGGCAGCGAAATACGGTGTCCACAACGCGTCGATCTGGGTGTCGCCAAACATCAGACGCAGGTCGCGGGCCACGCGCTGGCCCGACACCAGCGAGATCACCGGCAAGGTCAGCCGCTCGCCGCCTTCGGCAAACTTGCGGGTCTGATCGCGGATCTGCTCCAGCGGCAGACCGCAGGCGTACTGGGCGCCAATCAGCGCGCCCATGCTGTTGCCCCCCACCACGTCCACCGGAATCTGCGCCTCGTGCAGAGCACGCAGCACCCCTAAATGTGCAAAGCCACGGGCCCCGCCGCCGCCCAGCACCACACCTACCGCGCGCCCTGTCAGAAAGCGAGCCAGGCGCGCATAGTCAGCGGCATGGCCGCTGCGCACCGGGTAGACGCGCTCCAGCGACCGGCCGGCGCGCCAGGGGCGACGGGCCTCGGGCCACACGGCCTGGGCCGGATGCAGCAGCACCAAATGCTGGCGCTTCATGGCAAAGCCGGGTTCCGCGGCCAAGCTTTGCTCCAGCGCGTTCAGCTCCAGCGGGCTACCCGCCGAGGCCACAAAAATCATCTGGTCGGCCTGCCGAAAAGCCTGCCGCGTCCAGGCCGATGGGCTGGTGTCGGCCTCGTACACCAGAAAGTCGAACTGGTCCTCCAGCACGTCGAAATGGTGTTTGTGCACATCCGTCTGGGCGCCAGGCAATGGATGCACAGCATGCGGACCTATGTACTGGACCGTGCCCATGTGGGCCAGCGCCGCCATCAGCGCCCGAGCCACTTCGGTGGCGGCCGCGCCGCCGGACAGCGGAACCACCACGAAAGCCTGGGCCTGGTGCCGCTTGGCGTGCTGCGCGGTGTGCCGCAAATGGTCAAAAATCACCTGGGTAAAGACGCGGTTCAACTCCAGCGGATACTGGACCAGCAGCGCTTCAAAATGGGCCCGGCTGAGCACCGCCAGGGTGGAGTCGCGCACCGCTGTCACATCTCCCGTCCGTGGCTGGCCCAGGATCAAGCCGACTTCGCCCACGCTCTCGCCGGAACGAATTTCGTTGTAGAGCAACACGCTGCCATCCACATTGCGGCGTGACACCCGCAGCCGCCCGGTCACCACGAAGAGCATGCTGTCCGCAGGTGCGCCCTCTTCCAGCACCAGGTTGCCGCCGCGCACATCCTGCTGCTGCAGCCCGGCGGCCAACGCGTTGAGCGTGGCTTCGCGCAGCGAGCCGAACACCCGGCTGTCGCGTAGCACCTGGATGACCCGCGCGTGGAACATCTCCCGCTCTAGCATTGATTCACATCCTCGTCTTGACCCCTGACGCGTTGTACCCCACGTCGCCCCAGTTCTGTATACAAATTAGCACATTGTTACAAGTGTACGTCGGCTGTATGACGGTTTGGCGGGCGGCGAGGAACGTGTTTACGACAAGTTTGTGGACGGCAACGGAGAGGCCGCAGAGAACTGCCCCAGGTTCAAACGCAGGGTGCGGCCGCAGCGGGAGGCCAAGGACTCGTCATGCGTCACCAACACAAAGGCCGTGCCCTGGTCACGGGCCAGCCGCAGCATCAGCGCAAACACGCCGTCGGCGGTGCTGCGGTCAAGGTTGCCGGTGGGCTCGTCGGCCAACACGCAGGCCGGCTGGGCCACCAGGGCGCGGGCAATGGCCACGCGCTGGCGCTCACCGCCCGACAGCTCGGCCGGCCGGTGGTGGATGCGCTCGCTCAAACCCACGTTTGCTAGCATTTTGGTAGCATGTTGCGCAGCCTCCGCGCGCGACATACGCCGAATCCACAGTGGCATGGCGACGTTGTCCAGCGCACTGAACTCGGGTAGCAGGTGGTGGAACTGGTAGACAAAACCCAGGTGCTGGTTGCGCAGCTGGCCCTGTTCTGCCGGGCCCAGCCGCGCCAGGTCCTGGCCATGCAGCTGCACCGAGCCACTGGTGGGCGCATCCAGCCCACCCAACAAATGCAGCAGCGTGCTCTTGCCGGAACCGGAGGCTCCGACGATGGCCAGGGTTTCGCCGGCAAACACCTGCAGGTCCACGCCCTTCAACACGGTCACGTCCAGGCGACCCTCGGCAAACCGCTTGGTCAGACCTTGGGCCTGTAGAACTAACTTACTCATACCTTAGCGCCTCGGCGGGGTTCACACGGCTGGCATGCCAGCTCGGATAAATAGTGGCCACAAAAGCCAGGATCAGCGAAATCACCGCAATCGGCACGATGTCGGCCTGCTGCGGCTCGCTGGGCATGCGGCTGATGAAATACACCTCTTTGGGCAAAAAGCTGGCGTGGAACAAATGCTCCAGCGCCGGCACGATGACGTCGATATTGAAAGCCACGCCCAGGCCCAGCAGCAACCCGACCAGGGTGCCCATCACCCCCACCATGGCGCCCTGCACCATGAAGATGCCCATGATGCTCTTGGGGCTGGCACCCAGGGTGCGCAGGATGGCGATGTCGGCGCGCTTGTCGGTCACCGTCATCACCAGGGTGCTGACCAGGTTGAACGCGGCCACGGCGACGATCAGGGTCAGGATGATGAACATCATGCGTTTTTCCACCTCTACGGCGGCAAACCAGGTTTTGTTCTGCTGCGTCCAGTCGCGTATCAGCAGGTTGCCGCTAAGGCTACCGGCCAGTTGCTGCGCTACCTGGCGCGCCTGGTGCAAATCCTGCAACTTGACGCGGATGCCGGTCGGGCCTTCAAGGCGGAAGACGCGCTCGGCATCCTCCATGTGCATCATCAGCAGGGCCGAATCGTATTCATAGTGGCCGGACTCGAAGGTGCCCACCACCGTCATCTGCTTCAGCCGCGGCACCACGCCAGCCGGCGTCACCTGGCCGCTGGGGGCAATCAGCGTTACCGGGTCGCCCTCGCGCACGCCCAGGCTGCGCGCCAGGTCTATGCCCAGCACCACGCCGAACTGGCCCGGCACCAACTTGTCCAGCGTGGCCTTGGGCAGGGCCACGGCCAGATCAGTCACCTCGCCTTCAACGGCCGGGTCTATGCCGCGCACTACAGTGCCCTTCATATCCTCACCGCGCGCCAGCAGTGCCTGACTTGCTATGAAAGGTGCAGCACCCACCACATTGGGGTTCTGTTTGACCTCGGCCAGGGTCTTGGCCACATTGGGCAAGGCCTCGCCATTCGGGGCAAAGATCTCAATGTGCGCAACCACCGACAGCATGCGGTCGCGCACCTCTTTCTGAAAGCCGTTCATCACGCTGAGCACGATGATCAGCGCCGCCACCCCCAGAGCAATGCCCAGCATGGAGACACCGGAGATGAAGGAAATAAAGCCGTTGCGGCGCGTCGCACGGCCAGCCCGGGTGTAGCGCCAGCCCACCAGGAGTTCATAAGGGATTTGCATGGAGCAGTTGAAAGCAAAACAGCGGCGATTGTGGCATCCCGTCCACGCGGGGCCAGTGCCACGCGCTGGAAGCCCCCATGAAAAAAGCCTCTGCCACATAGAACCTATGCGCCAGAGGCTGAAACCCAATACGGGCCGCCGGTGCCCGGAGGCGTCGGCGGTGTCGGGACTACAGGAAGAGTCCTCGAAGCCAACCCATAGGGAAGACAACGAGGACGCAATCCTCCCAAGCGCGCCGCCTGGCTATGTGTCGAAATCGTGCGGGCAATGTTGCATTTGTAATCTAAGCCGCGCATTCACTATCAAAAATATAGCTACTTACGCTCGCAATATATGCGCTAAAGCCCTAAAACACACATAAAACGATTGTCTGCAAATACATGTCTTTAGGCACCCATCCAAGCCAATTCTCCGCCTACTGATACAAACTAAGTACTTACCCTAAAAGCAAAAAAAGTATCAGTAATGCGGAGCTTGCGCAGTAGTGAGGCCGTAGATGGCTTTCTAAACTAAGGCCATCGCAGGGTGCATGGGCCCTGCCAAGTGCACCCCCTACAACACAAGGAGATGGTTGATGTCACCGTACCTCGAACTGGTAGGCATACAGCAGCAGGAATCATTCAAGGTATGGGCGCATGGCTACCCCTATGAAACGGTGCGCTGGCACTTCCACCCGGAGTACGAGCTCAACTACATCAGCCACACCTCAGGTCGCTTTTATGTGGGCGACCGCACCGGCACCTTCGAGCCCGGCCAGCTGATGCTGATCGGCCCCAACCTGCCACACAACTGGATCAGCGAAGTGCCGGCCGGGGTATCGGTGCCCGAGCGCTGCACTGTCCTGCAGTTCTCCAGCAAAAGCATCCAGGGCGGCATTGAGGCTTTTCCCGAGCTGGGTCAACTGGAGACGCTGCTGACCGATGCGCAGCGCGGCATTCTTTTCTCTACCGAAACCACCGCCAAGGCCGTGCCGCTGCTGACCGCGTTGCTGGACGCCAAAGGCTTTCAGCGGGTCTACAAATTCCTGGCGCTGCTGGAAATCCTGTCGCAGGACCAGGGCCACGCCCTGCTGGCCAGCCCCACCTTCCGACCTGACACGCAGGGCTACCAGTCGTCCACCATCAACCAGGTGCTGGGCTATCTGGCCGAGCATCTGCAAGAACGCCTCAACGAATCCGACCTGGCGCAGTACGCCGGCATGGAAGCCAGCGCCTTCTCACGCTTCTTCCGCCGCCACACCAGCCTGCCGTTCATCCAGTACCTGAACCGGCTGCGCGTGAACCGGGCCTGCGAACTGCTGATCTCATCCGAGCTGCCGGTGACCGACATCTGCTACGCCTGCGGCTTCAACAACCTGTCGAACTTCAACCGCCAGTTCCTGGCACAGAAGTCCGTGCCGCCCTCGCAATTCCGGCGCTACTACCGGCTGAATGCGGATTGCGAGGCGGCAGCCTAGCGCCACCGCCCACCCTCTCCCCCTTTTTTCCTGGATAGGCCGCCGATGGCGGTTGGGGGAGAGCTTTATCCAAAATTTTCTCAACCTAGAACGACGACTATGCAGACATACAGCGCTTCACTCACCCCCTCCCGTAACCGGAGAGCACAGGCATGAACCACTCGCTCCACGGAAAAGTTGCAGCCGTCACGGGCGCCGCGTCCGGCATAGGACTGGAATGCGCCCGCACCATGCTCGCTGCGGGCGCCACGGTGTTTCTGGTAGACCGCGCCGCTGACCGGCTGGCAAGCCTGTGCACCGAGCTGGGTGAGCGTGCCATTCCGCTGACGGTCGACCTGCTGGATGCCGCCAGCGTGGCCGGCATGCTGCCCGCCATCCTGCAGCGTGCGGGCCAGCTGGACATCTTCCACGCCAATGCCGGCGCCTATATCGGCGGCGAAGTGGCCACGGGCAACCCAGACGACTGGGACCGCATGCTGAACCTGAACATCAACGCCTGCTTCCGCTCCATCCAGGCGGTGCTGCCGCACATGAAAGAGCGCAAGACCGGCGACATCATCGTCACCAGCTCCATCGCCGGCATCGTGCCCGTGGTGTGGGAGCCGATCTACACCGCCTCCAAGTTCGCGGTGCAAGCCTTCGTGCACACCGTGCGCCGCCAGATCGCTCCGCACGGCCTGCGCATCGGTGCGGTGGCCCCCGGCCCCGTCGTCACCGCGCTGCTGGACGACTGGCCCAAGGCCAAGATGGACGAAGCCCTGGCCAACGGCAGCCTGATGCAACCTACGGAAGTGGCCGACTGCGTGATGTTCATGCTGACCCGCCCGCGCAATGTGGTGGTGCGCGACCTGGTGATCCTGCCCCTGAGCGTGGACCTCTGACCATGCCACACACAGCGTATGTCATCGGTGTCGATATCGGCACCCAAAGCACCAAGGCGGTGTTGGTCAGCGCGCAGGGCGAAATCGTGGCCCAGTGCGCCCAGGCTTACCAGGTCGAAACGCCGAAACCACTGTGGGCCCAGCAGTGGCCGGACGTCTGGCTGGACGCCGTGGAATACTGCATAAAAGGCGTTCTTGCGCAGGCAGGCATTGCGGTAGCTGCTATCAAATCCATATGTGTCAGCAGCCTGTATGGCGGCAGCGGCATCCCGGTGGATGCGAGCGGCAAGGCGCTCTACCCCTGCCTGATCTGGATGGACCGGCGTGCGCAAGACGAGGTGCGTTGGGTGCGCGACCATGTGGACCTGGAGCGCCTGTACGACATCACCGGCAACGGCGTGGACAGCTACTACGGCTACACCAAAATGCTGTGGCTGCGCGAAAAGAAACCCGCCGTCTGGGCCCGCACCCAGCAATTCCTGCCGCCCAACAGCTATGTCAACGCCCGCCTCACCGGCCAGCTGGCGGTGGACCACAGCTCGGCCGGCAATATCGGCGGTGTGTACAACGTGAAGGCCCGCGCCTGGTCGGATGAAGCGCTGCAGATGCTGGGCATTCCGCGCCGCATGATGCCGGACCGCCTGGTCGAATCCAGCGGCGTCGTGGGACCGCTGCTGCCCGAATGGGCCGAGCGCCTGGGCCTGCCAGCCGGCATACCGGTGGTCGCAGGTGGTGTGGACGCAGCGGTAGCTACGCTGGCCGCAGGTGCCGCGCAGCCCGGCAACCATGTGGCCATGATTGGCACCAGCATGTGCTGGGGCACGATACGCCCCAGCGTGGATGCGCGCCACGGCCTGATCAGCATGCCGCATGTGTTCAATGGCGCGAAGGACTTGTATGTATTCGGCGGCGCCATCACCGCCGGCGCATCGGTCACCTGGTTCCGCGAAACCTTTTGCCAGGCCGAGATCGCCGCTGGAAAAGTCCAGGGCGTGGACCCGCACAGCCTGCTGGAAAAAGACGCGGTGCTGCTGCCTCCCGGTAGCGACGGCCTGCTGTTCCTGCCCTACCTCATGGGCGAGCGCAGCCCGGTGTGGGATGCGCAGGCCAGCGGCAGCTTTGTCGGCCTGGGCCTGCACCATGGCCGGCCGCACCTGTACCGCGCAGTACTGGAAGGCGTGACCTACGCGCTGCGCCACAACATCGAAGCCGGAGTGAAAGGCTTGGATGGCATCACCCAGCTGGACGACCGCCTGGTGGTGGTAGGCGGCGCCAGCCATTCGGATATGTGGATGCAGATCATTGCCGACGTCACCGGCCGCACGGTCTACACCCTGGCCGACGACGTGGAGGCCTCGCTGGGCGCGGCCATGCTGGCCGCCTTGGGCGCCGACCTAATCGATGTCAACGCTGTGCGCAAAGGCTGGGTTACGCCGGTGCTGCGAACCACGCCCCAACCCGCCGCGCACGTTGCCTACAACCATTTCTTCCAGCAGTACGTGGCGCTGTACCCCGCACTCAAATCCACCATGCACCGCTTGCGCCAACCGCCCCAAGGAGACACACCGACGACTTAACCACCGCTTTGCACACCTTGCTTTTGTTGAATTGCCAATTTAAGAATTACATCCATAGGAGATAGACATGCCAAAACTCACCCACATCGCCGCACTCGCCACCCTGGTCCTGGGCAGCACCGCCGTGTATGCACAGACCATCACACCAGCCAAGGTCGCCTTCCTGATGCCCGACCAGGCATCCACCCGCTACGAAGAACACGACAAGCCGGGCTTCGTCGCCGAGATGAAGAAGCTCTGCGCCGCCTGCGAAGTGCTGTACCAAAATGCCGATGGCGACGCCTCGCGTCAGCAGCAGCAATTCAACTCGGTGATCTCGCAGGGTGCCAAGGCCATCGTGATCGACCCGGTGGACTCCACCGCCGCCGCCTCCCTGGTCAAAGCCGCCCAAGCCAAGGGCATCAAGGTCATTGCCTATGACCGGCCCATCCCTGATGCCAAGGCCGACTACTACGTGTCCTTCAACAACGAAGGCATCGGCAAGGCGATTGCCGATTCGCTGGTTGCACACCTGAAGGCCAAGGGCGTATCACCGGCCGATGTGGGCTTGCTGCAGATCAACGGCTCGCCCACCGATGCAGCTGCCGGCCTGATCAAGAAGGGCATCCACTCCAGCCTGGACGCCAGCGGCTACAAGATTCTGGCCGAATACGACACGCCGGAATGGGTGCCCGCCAAAGCCCAGCAGTGGGCCAGCGGCCAGATCTCGCGTTTCGGTAAAAAGATTGTCGGCGTAGTGGCCGCCAATGATGGCACCGGTGGCGGCGCGATTGCAGCCTTCAAGGCGGCCGGCGTGAACCCGGTTCCGCCCGTGTCCGGCAACGACGCCACCATCGCGGCGCTGCAGCTGATCATTGCCGGCGACCAGTACAACACCATCTCCAAGCCCAGCGAAACCGTGGCCGCGGCCGCTGCGCAGGTGGTGGTGAAACTGCTGGCCGGTGAAACCCCGAAAGCCGAGACCACGCTGTACGGCACGCCATCGCAGTTGTTCGTACCTGCCGTGGTGACGGCCGAAAACCTGAAGGCTGAAATCATCGACAAGATGGTCAGCGGCAAGCCCATCCAGACCGCTGTCGTGCTGTGCGTAGACCGCTACGCCGAAGGTTGCAAGAAGCTCGGCATCAAGTAAACCACCATGACAACACAATCAATGCAACAAGCTGCCTCCGCACGCGAACCGGTACTGCGTCTTCGCGGCATCAACAAGCGCTTCGGCGCGGTGGCGGCCCTCACCGATATCGATCTCGACGTGCATCCAGGAGAGGTGGTTGCCTTGGTTGGGGACAACGGTGCCGGCAAGTCCACCCTGGTGAAAATTCTGGCCGGGGTGCACCAGCCCACCTCGGGCACGATGCACTTCCGTGGGCAGCAGGTATCGATGGACGGCCCCAGCGCCTCCTTGGCGCTGGGCATCGCCACCGTGTTCCAGGACCTTGCCCTGTGCGAGAACCTGGACGTGGTGGCGAATATCTTCCTCGGCAACGAGCTGCAGCCCTGGCAGTTGGACGAGGTCAGCATGGAGGTCAAAGCCTGGCAGCTGCTGAACGAGCTGAGCGCGCGCATCCCCAGCGTGCGCATTCCGGTGGCCTCGCTGTCCGGTGGCCAGCGCCAGACGGTGGCCATCGCCCGCTCGCTACTGCTGGAGCCCAAGCTGATCCTGCTGGACGAACCCACTGCCGCCCTGGGCGTGGCCCAGACCGCCGAGGTGCTGAACCTGATCGAGCGCGTGCGCGACAAAGGCCTGGGCGTGGTGATGATCAGCCACAACATGGAAGACGTGCGCGCCGTGGCCGACCGCATCGTGGTGCTGCGCCTGGGGCGCAACAACGGTGTGTTCACCCCCGACTCGTCAAACCAGGAACTCGTCAGCGCCATTACCGGCGCATCCGACAACTCCGTCTCGCGTCGAGCAGGCCGGCATGCCCCCGCCGGCACCCCCACCGAACAAAGCACAGCATGACCCGCGAAACCCACACCATCCCACCAGCCGCCACACCACTACTGGACCGCAGCGACGAACGCTACAAGGTCGAAACCGGCGTCAGCGGAGCCATCCGCAGCTTCATCGACCGCGTGCGCGCCGGCGATCTGGGCTCGCTGCCGGTCATCGTCGGCCTGGCCGTGATCTGGACCATCTTCCAGAGCATGAACCCGATCTTTCTGTCCAGCAACAACCTGATCAATATGCTGTTCGACGCATCGACCATCGGCGTGATCTCGCTGGGCATCGTCTGCATTTTGATGGTCGGCGAGATCGATCTGTCGGTCGGCTCGGTCAGCGGCTTTGCCTCGGCCATGGTTGGCGTGCTGTGGGTCAACCACGGCTGGCCGGTGGGCCTGGCCATCGCGGCGGCAGTGGCCGCCGGCGCCGTGGTCGGCATCGTCTACGCCCAGTTGTTCAACCGCTTTGGCATGCCAAGTTTTGTGTCCACGCTGGCCGGCCTGCTGGCCATCCTGGGCGCGCAACTCTATGTGCTGGGCGGCACCGGCTCAATCAACCTGCCCTACGAATCGCCACTGGTGAACCTGGGCCAGTCGCTGTTCATTCCCGTGTATGTGTCCTATGTCGTGGTGGCCATTTCCGGCCTCGCCATCTACCTGAGTGGCCAGCGCACCGCCGCGCGGCGCCAGGCGGCCGGCCTGTCGGCTGAATCGCACAGCCGCTTGCTGCTGCACGCCGGGGTGTTCACCATGGTACTGGAAACCATCGCCTTCTACTTCAACCAGGACCGGGGCATCCCCTGGCTGTTTGGCATCTTTGTGGGCCTGGTGGTGGCGCTGGACTATGCCTTTACCCGCACCCAGTGGGGCCGCATGGTGAATGCCGTGGGTGGCAACCGCGAGGCGGCGCGCCGATCCGGCATCGATGTGCGCAAGATCTACACCAGCGTGTTCATCCTGTGCGCCTCGCTGGCGGCCCTGGGCGGCGTGCTGGCATCGGCCCGCCTGGCATCCGCCAGCCAGCAGGCCGGCACCGGCGATGTGAACCTGAACGCGATTGCGGCGGCGGTGATCGGCGGCACCAGCCTGTTTGGCGGCCGTGGCAACGCCTACTCGGCGCTACTGGGCATCATCGTAATCCAGTCCATCTCCAGCGGCCTGACTTTGCTGGACCTGTCGTCCTCGCTGCGCTACATGATCACCGGTGCCGTCCTGGCAGTGGCGGTCATCGTGGACTCGATGGCCCGCCAGTCGCGTGTGTCGCACGGCCGGGCTTGAGGCCACTACTGCACGGTCACGAACAGGCTGGTGCCGTCCGTGCCCTGCACCACGCTGGCGCCATTGCTGGTCACGGTGGCGAATGTGCCGCTGACGCTAGCGGCATTGATCAGCACGAACTTTTGCCCGCTGGCATAGCTGCCGGTGATGTTCAGTACCAGGGTACCGCCTAGCGCCACCGCCCCGGCCACCGTCAGATGGTCGTGGCTGGTGCCGGCCACCGTGCCGTCGATGGACAGCGTCAATATGCCGTTGGTGCCCTGCTGGTAGCTGCTGCCCAATGTCAACTGGCGTTGGCCGCTCGCCAGAGCCAGGGCCGCGTTATTGGTCACTGCACCCGTACCCAATGCATCGGCACTTCCGGCCAGCACGGTGCCAGCGGACAGGGTCGTGGCGCCGCTATAGCTGTTGTTCAGCAGCGTGGTGGTGGCCGCGCCCGTGTGGACAAAGCTGCCGGTGCCACTGATGTGCGACAGCGTGGTGGCAGTCGTGGTGTTCTGCACAATGAGCTGGCCCGCGTTGACGATGGCATTCGTCGACAAGCCCCCTGTGGACTCAGCGGTCAACAGGCTGGCATCGCCGCTATAGGTCGCCTGCAACACCCGGGTGGTGCCCGTGGGCCGCACGGTGTCGTAGTACAGAGGCACGGAAGTGCCTGCGCCCAGCCGCAGAACGGCATTGGCACCGATGGTGGTCGTGCCGTTGTAGTTTTGCGGCTGGGCGAACGTCACATCGTTGCCTGCCGTGGACACGATGGTCACGTTGCCAACGCCGATGGCACCGTCTCGGTGGGGACCGCCACCACCGCCAGTGATGCCGATGTTCAAGGTCACCGCGCCGTTGTAGTTGAAGGCCAGCGTGCTGCCGCTGCGCAGATTGATGTAGGCGTTCTTGGCGCCCAAGGCGGGGCTGACCTGGGCCGGTGATGGCGCCGAGGGCAGAAAGAAGTTGCTGTGCGTGCCGTCGCCCCACTGCACCGTGCCGGAGCCGGCGCTGCCGCCTCCTTCGATATTGATGCCCCGGTAACTGCCGTCGTTGCCATTGACGTTGTTGGCACCGCCCCGGTAGATCACCTTGGCGAAGTTCAGCGTGGGGTCACTCAAACCGGGGTTGACCAGGTTCGGGCTGTTGTGCGGACTGTTGTCGGTATGGCTGTAGACGCCGGACATCACAATGGTCGAACTGCCGATGGGGTGGAAGTTGATGTCGCCGCCATAAGCCGCCTCAAAGATGTTTTGCTTGACGGTTACCACACTGCCCGGCGGGCTCCAGACCAGCCACGAGCCTTCGTTCAGCACCGCCTTGGCGTTCGACAGCGAAGCCGCCACGTGGTTGCTGCCGAAGTCCTGCCCTGCCGCCAAAGACAGCACGCCCTCGAAGGCGCTGACACCGCGAAACGAGTTGCCGCCCCACACGTTCGCCGCCTGCAGCACCGGGCCGCTGCCGCTGACCTGGCCCAGCAGAATGAACTGCGCGCTGCTGAGCACGATGGTCCCATTGTTGAGGATGTTGTTCAGGTTCACCTCGCCATTGACCACGCTGGCCGCGTTCAGGCTGTCGGACGTGGCAATGAAGTTGGGGTTGTTGTCGGCACTGGTGTTGGTGCCAATTTGCAAAGTGACACCGGGATCGATGGTCAGCACCGGCGGGTTGCTGCCGGCAATGTTCAACCGGTAGCCGCTGGTGGCCACGGTCTTGGTGACCACCTGCACCTGCTGCGCATTGGGCAGGGTGAAGGTGCTGGCCTGGGTAATGACCAGGGTGCTGGGGCTGCTGGTGCCACCCGCAGCCACCAGGACCAGCGTGCCCTGGCCAGATATGGCGCCTGTATAGGTGGTGGTGCCTACCGGCAAGGTGATGAAAGCATCACCGCCCAATGTGACATTTTGGTTCGCCAAAATGGCCGATGTGATGTCGGTGCGGCCCGCCAGACTGCCGGCCTCGGAGGACGTACCCGTCGCGGACGTGCTACCAGACCCTCCACCGCCGCAGGCAGACACGAGTGAGGCGCAACCCGCCACCAGAAAATAACGGCGGCTGGCGAATGAATGTGATGCAGTCAAAATGAATTTCCTTTGGCTTGTATTCCCACAGCGGGGCGGACCTGACGCGGGCCGCGTGCGACAAGCATATATGTCACATTTGGCAAGCTGCTCAGAGCAAAGCAAATTCCGGGCAACCCCCGTCCGCTCCAAGCACAGCATTTTTTCATCAAACTGCCATACAGCCTGCCTACATTCCGAGGCTTTACCCTGCTGAATGCCTCCCCATGTTTGTCAAAAGTCTGGCCACCGCCATCGCTGCGCTGAGTCTGGTTTCCTGTGCCACCACCGGGGCATCTGCACCTGCGGGTTTCTCCTTTGGGCTGTGGGGTGACATGCCCTACAAGAAGGCGGGCGACGACCCAAAGCTGCCGGCCGTGCTGCAGAGCATCAACCAGTCTGACATCGCGTTCTCGCTGTACGACGGCGACATCAAGGACGGCAGCTCCAAATGCACGGACGACATCTATGCGGATGCGCTGAAGATGTTCAACACCCTGCTCAAGCCCGTGGTGTACGTGCCCGGCGACAACGAATGGACCGACTGCCACCGCCTGAACAACGGCGGCTACGACGGGCTGGAGCGCCTGGCCTACCTGCGCCGCGTGATGTTCCCCACCACCGCCAGCCTGGGCCAGACCCAGATGCCGCTGGAGCACCAGGGCAAGCTGGGTGAGAAGTATGTGGAGAACACCCGCTTCAGCCACGGTGGCGTGGTGTTTGTGGGCTTGAACGTGCCTGGCAGCAACAACAACCTGGTCCTGAACGCCAAGGAATGCACGGCCAAGAGCGCGCGCAAGGCCGAGCAGTGCGACGCGTCCAACGCCGAATACCTGGAGCGCGACACGGCCAACATCGCCTGGCTGCAAACCTCCTTCGCCCAGGCCAAGGCACAGAAAGCAAAAGGCATAGTGCTGGTGCTGCAGGCCGACCCCGGCTTTGACCTGCCCGAAACCGAAGAGGTAGACGAAAGCACCGCCCCCGGCTATGCGGGCTACCGCAACTTCATGGCGGCCGTGGTGAAGCAGACCGAGCAGTTCTCCGGCCAGGTGCTGTTCGTGCACGGCGACACCCACTTCTTCAAGGTGGACAAGCCCTTGTACAGCCCGACCAAGCTGCTGCCCAACCTGACCCGCCTGCAGACCTTCGGCAGCCCCTCGCTGCACTGGGTGCGCGTGACGGTGGACACGGCCTCGGACAACGTCTTCACCATCCACCCGGTGATCGTGCGCCAGCCTTGATGCCCCTGGCAATTGCTATAAAAAAAGTAGCTACTTGCGCAGGTTTTATCTGCGCCAGAGGCACAAATAGCTTATATCCTGCTCGCAGCGGCTGGCGCTGCGGGTGTGCGTATCCAGTAGGCTGCCAGCAGGCTCAGCAAGCCGCGCCGTGGCCGCATAGACAGGCAGGCTGAAGACAAGGCCTCGATCTCCAGCCAGCCACCGGCCGACACCCGATAGCGCTCGCCAGCGCCCAGGTATATCGGCATATACGCCCAGTCGTGCGCCAGGTACAGGCGCTGGTGCAGGCATATGCTGCCCTGCTCTACCCGGATTTCAGCGCCCGGCGGTACGCGCTCCCAGGCCCGCTGGTGGGCTTGCAATTGCAGAGAGGATACGGTGGCAGAGGACATGCGGCACTCCTTGTTGGGATGCCTGTAGCGTAAAAAATATGGTCCCTACGCAACAGCCACAGACCTGGCCTATCTGTTACGCAGCAGCGCAGAAATTGCGCATCTGTTATGGTCTTCGGCATGCCTGTCTGTACCTGTTCAGCCCGCCCCAGGCCCCGCATCATGCAGGGGCCATGAGCATGCCTACCACCGCACCGTCCACCGCCGCCACGCCCAAGTATCAAAGCCTGGCCGAGCACTACCGCAGCGCCATCCAGGCCGGCAGCCTGCTGCCCGGCCAGCGCATGCCCTCGCTGCGCGAGCTGATGCGCCAGCACGCGGTCAGCCTGTCCACCACCATGCAGATCTGCCGCCTGCTGGAGAGCGAAGGCTGGCTGGAGGCGCGGCCACGCTCGGGCTACTTCGTGCGGCCACGTGCATCGGCCCACCTGGCTCCCGTAAACGACCCTCCCATGCAGCGCGCACCCGACCCGGCGCAGTACGTGGGCATCCATACCAAGGTGTCGGAGTTTCTGGCGCTGGGCCGCATGCAGCGCTTCAAGACCAATCTGTCCACCGCCCGCTGCGCACCCGAGCTGTATCCGGCACAGGCTTTGCAACAAGCCGCCCTGCGCAGCCTGCGCCAGCACCCGGACCAACTGGTGCGCGCCGCACCGCCGCAGGGCTGCCTGGAGTTCCGCGAGGTACTGGCCCAACGCGGGCTGGCTGCCGGCATGCGCCTGTCGGCCAACGACATCCAGATCACCAATGGTTGCACCGAGGCACTGAACCTGGCCCTGCGCGCCGTGGCCAACCCCGGCGACACGATTGCGGTGGAGTCACCCACCTTCTATGGCCTGTTGCAAACCCTGGAGGCACTGGGCCTGAAGGCGCTGGAAATCCCCACCAGTCCGCGCACCGGCATCTCGGTGGATGCGGTGGAGCTGGCGCTGCGTAACGCACCCGGCGTCAAGGCGGTGGTGGTCATCCCCTACCTGCAAAACCCCACCGGCAGCATCATGCCGGGTAGTCACAAACAGGCCCTGGTGCGCCTGTGCCAGCAGCACGATGTGGCGCTGATCGAAGACGACACCTACAGCGCCCTGGTGGATGAATCCGTGTTGCGCATCGATCCGCTGCGGGCTATCAAGTCCTGGGACGACAGCGGCCACGTGGTGTACTGCGCATCGCTGCACAAATGCCTGGCACCCGGCCTGCGCCTGGGCTGGGTCAGCGCCGGGCGCTGGCAGGCGCGGGTGGAGATGCTGAAGTTCGCCGCCTCGCGCAGCAACGAGCGCCTGGCCCAGATGGCCGCCGCCAGCTTCATAGGCTCTGCCGCGTACGACCGCTACCTGCGCCGCCTGCGCAGCACCCTGGCCACGCAGCGCACACAAACTGCGCAGGCCGTGGCCCGCTACTTCCCGCCCGGCACCAAGCTGACCGTGCCGCGCGGCGGCCTGTCGCTGTGGGTGGAGCTGCCCGACGGCCTGTCGGCCACCGCCCTGTTCCACGCCGCGCTGGCCGAAAACATGGTCATAGCACCCGGCACCATCTTCACCAACTCGCAACGGTTTGAGAGCAATCTGCGCATCAACTGCGGCTGGCCTTTCACGTCCGAACTAGAGCATGCGTTTGCCCGCCTGGGGCAGCTGGTGAACACCTTGGCTGCGCCGCTGGTTGCAAGCAAATTGCTATTGAAAAAGTAGCTACTGGTTCAGGTAATACCTACGCTGCAGCCGGTTTTACTCCATCGCCGCCACATCGCATTTGATGGCTTCGGAAAACTTGACCATGAGCCGCACCAGATCCTCGACATCCTGCTTGTCCCATGAGGCAAATATGGCCATACCCATCTTGGCGCGGGCCTCGTCTATGCGGTCGGTCAGTGCCTTGCCCTTCTCAGTGACCACCGCCTCGCGCACCCGGCGGTCCGCCTCGCTCGCCTGCCTATCCACCAAGCCCAATGTTTCCAGCTTAGCCACCTGCCGGCTGACCGTGGTGTAGTCGCGCCCCACACGGTCGGCCAGCTCAACCACGCCGATCGGCCCCAGCCGCTCCACCAAAACCAGCAGCGGAAACAGCGCGCGGTCCAGCGATATCCCGGCCGCACGCACCATGGCCTCGTCGCGCTGGGGTCGGTTCATGACGCTGACGATCTCCAGCAAAGCCCCATGGAGTTCCCGCAGTTTCGCGTTAATGTGTGTATTTTGCATATTTCTTGACACGCACGTGCCCTTGTCGTGTAATAGGTGCATATTACACATAGTGAGGTTTTGATGAATCAGCAATGTACAGCCGATGTCCTAATTTGCGGCGCCGGTGCCGCGGGTCTAACATTGGCGATCGACCTGGCACGACGGGGCATTTCCTTTCGCCTGATCGAGAAAATGGCAGGGCCGTTCCACGGCTCGCGCGGCAAGGGCATCCAGCCCCGTACCCAGGAAATCTTTGAGGATCTGGGCATCCTGGACCGCATCGTCGCAGCCGGCGGGGCCTATCCGCCCGAGCGGAAATACCGCAGCGATGGCAGCCACACCGACGCCCAGGTCATCGAACTGCATGAGCCCACGCCCGCCGAGCCCTGCCAGCTGCCGCTGATGGTTGCGCAATTCCGAACCGAGGCCGTGATGCGCGAGCGTCTGGCGGAGCTGGGCCATGCACCCCATTTCGGCTGCGAGCTGACCGGTTTTGCGCAGGACTCCAACGGCGTGACCGCGCAGCTGGCCAGCCAGACGGGCAACGAGACGCTACGCGTGCGCTGGCTGGTGGGCGCGGATGGCGGCCGCAGTTTTGTGCGCCAAGCGCTGGATATCGGATTCCCAGGCAAGACGCTAGGCATACGCGCCATCGTCGCGGATGTGCTGCTCACAGGCCTCACACGTGATGCCTGGCATGTCTTCAACGAAGGTGACATGGCGCGGCAGATCGCGTTTTGCCCGCTGGCGGGGACCGATATGTTCCAGATACAGGGCCCCATACCGCTAGACGGCGACATCGACCTGTCCGCCACAGGCCTGCAGACCCTGGCGGCCGAGCGCACCGACCGCGCAGATATCCACATCCAGTCGGTGTCCTGGTCTTCGGCGTACAACATGAATGCGCGGCTGGCCGACCGCTACCGCGTGGGCCGGGTGTTCCTCATCGGGGACGCGGCCCACACCCATCCGCCCACCGGCGGCCAGGGCCTCAACACCAGCGTGCAAGACGCCTACAACCTGGGCTGGAAGCTGGCCGCGGCCACCCGTAAGCCGACCACCACCCTACTCGACAGCTACGAGGAGGAGCGCAGGCCCGTCGCGGCGGCGATGCTCGGCCTGGCAACCAGGCTGCTGGACGCGCAAAAGCGTGGCGAGATGCGCCGTGGCCGCGAGGTGCACCAGCTCGACATCGGCTACCCCGCATCCTCGCTCACGCTGGAACAAGCCAGCCGCGTGGACGGCCCCTGCGCCGGCGACCGCGCCCCGGATGCGCCCCTGCGCGGCGCCGCGGGCCAGGCGTTGCGGCTGTTCGACCTGTTCCGCGGCACGCACTGGACGCTGCTGGGCTATGGCGTCGAGCGCGCATCGGTTCCGCCACGCCCGGGCTTGCATGTCCATACCTTTGGCCCCGGCGGTGACGTCGTTGACCATGCAGGCCACTTTCGTGACAGCTACGCCCCCACAGACGGTGATTGGGTGCTGGTGCGCCCGGATGGCTACATTGGCGCGATCGTTGCGACACAGCATATGGACGCGCTGGAAGCCTATCTTGTGCAAGCAGGCCTGGGCCTGGAGGAGGCATCCCATGGCTGAGCAGAACACCCCGCACCCGACCACCGGTGCAGCAGCGCCAGCCTGGCTCGCCTTTCAGAAGGCGAACCGCTTTCGCCGCGCGATCCGCAAATTTGACGCAACACCCATCCCGGAGGCAGACGTTCAGGCTGTGCTGGCAGAAGCCGCCTTCGCACCTTCCAGCGGAAACCTGCAGCCTTACGAGCTGCACTGGATACGCGATCCGGCCCTGAAAGCCAGCGTCGCCTCGGCCTGCAATGGACAAAAAGCAGCAGCCACGGCGGCCGAGCTGATCGTCGTGGTCGCCAGCCCCGCGCTGGGGCAGAGCACCGCCCTGGCCCAGCTCGCCCACATTGAAACCACGGCAACACTGGAGCCCCATTCAAAAACCTACCAACGCAAGCAAATCGGCAAGTTCCAGAAGATTCTCGGCATCGGCTCCCTCGCCCTGTGGTCGCCACTGATGCAGCTGGTGGCACTGCTACGCCCCAGCCTGTCCTTGCTGCCCATAGGCCACATAGGCAGCCGCCATTGGGCCGCGCGCAATGCCATTTACGCCGTGCAGACCCTGATTCTGGGCGCCGCGGCCAAAGGGATCGACTCGTGCCCGATGGAAGGTTTTTCCGCACCGAAGATCGCCAAAATCCTAGGCCTACCCCGAGGCGCTGTGATCCCCATCGTCATCGCCCTCGGTCACCGGGCCGACGACGCCAGAGTGGAAGAGCGCTGGCGCCGGCCGATCAGCGACACGGTGGTTTCACACTGAAGGCGGGCCCTTTATCTTGGCGCCGATAGCTGCTGGTCCAAGTGATCGACGAATACGCGCACCTTGGGAGACAAATGCCGGCTCGACGGCCACAGCGCCCTGAACTGGCCGCCGCCACTGATCTGTTCGTCGAGCACGCTCTGAAGCCGGCCATCGGCGAGAGCCTCGCGAACAAGAAAATCCGGCATGCACGCGATACCCAGGCCGCGCACGGTGGCGCCAAAAATCGCCTCCATGTTGTTGCAGGCCAGCACTGTACGCAAGCGGGTCTCGGAGAAGGCCGTGGCATGCAACATCGGCCACTCCAGCAACTTCCCCGAATCCGGGTGGCGAAAGCGAATCGCGGCATGCCGCTCCAGGTCACGTGCAACCAGCGGCGTGCCATGGCGCTCCAGATAGGCACGCGACGCACACAACAGCAGCCGAAATGCACTGAGTGGCCGAGACACCAGGCGGGAATCGGGCAGATCGCCGCTGCGGATAGCCACATCAACGCCCTCATCGATCAGGTCTACGGTACGGTCGCTGAAATTGATATCGAGTTCCACCTCCGGGTAGCGGGCCAGAAAGTCCGGTATCACTGGCAACAGGAAGTGGTACCCGACGATTGGTGCGCTCACGCGCAGCCTGCCGCGTGGAGCTTCCCTCACATGCGAGAGCATCGCTTGCGCATCGTCGAGATCGTCGAGGATGCGGCGGCAGCGCTCGTGAAACAGTCGCCCCTCGTCGGTTAGCTGGATCCGCCGCGTACTGCGTTGCATCAATCGCACGCCTAACTGCTTCTCGAGTCGGGCAACCCCTTTACCGACTGCTGACGCCGATATTTCAAGCGCGCGACCCGCAGCGACGAAGCTGCCGAGATCAGCCGTCTTCACAAAGACCAGCAGACCATTGAGTTTGTCCATCTTCGTAGCTTGGGTTTATTACAGCCATTTCTTCCGTTATGAACGGAAGAAATGCTTCTTTTTGATTGATTCGATCCACTTTAACATTTGCAGATCATTTTCCGATCTCCACAACCACCGCAAGCGCATGCCAGAGCCACTATTCATTCTTGTAGATCCTGTCACGCACTACGACGCCTTCATGGGCCTTAATAGTGAATACATGTCCTGGGTCCACAGCGAAATGGAGCGATGGTTCGGAGTCGCTGCGCATGACGATGCTGGCACGACGGCCCCCGACCATGGCGCCTGCGTGATTCACCAGATTTGCGCAGAGCAAGCCCAGAAAGGCGTGTTCTATCTGATCATGGTGGACGACAGAGTTGCCGGGATGTGTGGCTTGCGTTTCGCTCGCAGTGGCGTAGCTGAGGTCAAGCGTATGTACGTTCGCCCGCAATACCGGGGCATGCACTTGGGGCAACAGGCGCTGCGACGCATCATTGCTGACGCATGCAGGCTGGGGTATGGCGGAATCTGTCTCGACACCGCTCCGTTCATGAAAACAGCGCACCGCCTATACGAGGCCCATGGCTTTGCCGACTGCCCTGCATACGAAGGTACCGAGGTCCCGCTGGAGTTTCGCGCCGGTTGGCGCTTCATGTACCGCCCCATCGCGAACACGCATGCAGGCTACCGGCCATGAAACCTTACCAGCCACTCCAGATGAGCCCCACGGCCATCCATATCGGTTTCGACGCGGGCGAAAAAGCACGGGTTCCAGACGGCGAAGCCAGAGTACCAAGGAGCGCACGGCCCAGCGAAATGCAAACCCGGCGGGCGCAAGGATCTCGGTATAGCAAACATGTGAAATGGCTATATACCCCGACACTCTTGCTGCTCCCCCTGGTATTGCAGTCCTTTGGCAACCACTGGGTTCGCATTGCCGACACCTGTCTTTTGTACATGATGCTGGCTCTGGGCATGAACATCGTGGTGGGTTTTGCCGGCCTGCTAGACCTCGGCTACGTGGCCTTTTATGCCCTGGGAGCCTACACATTCGCCCTTCTGGCTTCACCGCATCTGACCGAAAACTTTGCCTGGATCGCCACCATGTTCCCAGCCGGTCTGCATATGCCCTGGTGGGTGACCGTCCCGTTGAGTGTGGTACTGACCGCTTGCCTGGGGGTCTTGCTAGGTGCACCCACACTGAAGCTGCGTGGTGACTACCTGGCGATCGTTACGCTGGGTTTCGGGGAAATCGTGCGACTCTTGATTGTCAACATGGTCCATCCAACCAACATCACCAACGGCGCCAAAGGTGTAGGCCCTATTGATTCGATCCACATCTTTAGCCTGGATATGGGCAAGCCCTTGTTCGTCTTCGGCTACCAAATCGCCTCGGTAACCCTGCACTACTATCTCTTCCTGGCGCTGGCAGTGCTGACTGCGGCCCTATGCTATCGCGTGCAGGATTCACGTATTGGCCGAGCCTGGAAGGCCATTCGCGACGACGAAGTTGCCGCCGAGGCTATGGGCATCAACACCCGCAACATGAAACTGCTTGCTTTCGGCATAGGGGCTGGTTTTGGCGGCGTCGCTGGGGCCATGTTTGGCACATTCCTGGGTTTCATATCACCCGAAGCCTTCAGTCTGCAGGAGTCGGTCATGATCGTTGCCATGGTGGTGTTCGGCGGCATCGGCCACATTCCCGGTGTGATCCTGGGGGCCGTGCTCCTGACTGCTTTGCCAGAAGTGCTTCGCTACGTCACCGGCCCCCTTCAAACCATGACCGGTGGGCGGCTCGACGCGGGCATTCTTCGCCCCTTACTCATCGCGCTGACCATGATCATCACAATGCTGTTGCGTCCGCGCGGCCTATGGCCCTCGCCCGAACATGGCAAATCGCTGCAGTGAGTGCATTGCCGCGTTCTATGCATCCAACGAAGGTGCGTTCTAGCCAGCTGAACGACCAGCCCGGGCACAAAGCGTGACGCGAAACTGGCTTACTTGTAACGGTGTGAGGCGCAACTTACTTGCATTGACATAGATCAGTGTGCGAGCGCCATACAGTTCTAGACTCGAATCGCCTTGGAGAAAAATTCGACAGGGCAGTCATCGTGAAGTCATTCTTCCGCAGGCATGCAACACGCTGTACCGCTAACGAGGCGGTGCGTAGCCCCCTGGTATCAGACTGAAGCAACGCCAGACGAGGGGAAAGCGGACGCAAATAATGATGGATTGCTCTTCCGAAGAAACCATGCAACAAGAGGCCGGGCCACGGCCCATGAAACACGATACCGACCGCCCATTCTTTGCATTACCCAATACACCGTGGGATTGCTGGTAATGGCCAAAGGCGCTGCGGATAGCCTTGGCATTTCTCATTCATTTCAAAGGCAGATAATGCGCAAACTTCTCATCTTCATACTGTCCGTCGTGGCCCTTGGGCTATCGGGCTGTGGCTACAACACCTTCCAGAGCACGGACGAGCAAATCAAGGCCAGTTGGGCCGAGGTACTGAACCAATACCAGCGTCGGGCGGATCTGATCCCCAACTTGGTCAGCACCGTCAAGGGCGAAGCCACGTTTGAACAAGACACACTGGTCAAAGTGGTTGACGCGCGCGCGAAGGCCACCTCCATCCAGGCGTCTCCTGAGCTGGTCAACGACCCCGCTGCATTCCAGAAATTCCAGCAGGCACAAGGCGAATTGACAGGCGCCTTGTCGCGCTTGCTGGTGGTGTCGGAAAACTACCCCAATCTCAAAGCCAATCAGGCCTTCAGAGATTTGCAGGCGCAGTTGGAAGGAACCGAAAACCGCATCACAGTCGCACGCAACCGGTATATCAAAGCGGTGCAGGACTACAACGTAACGGTGCGCTCCTTCCCGTCGAACATCACGGCCATGGTGTTTGGTTACAAGGAAAAAGCCAACTTCACAGTGGAGAACGAAAAGGAAATCGCCAAACCTCCGGCCGTCAGTTTTGACAAGACACCGCCTGCGCCACTGGGTGCGGCATCCGGAGTTGCCAAATGACTTTCCATGGAGCGATACACCGCTGGTGCATAGCCGTCTGCTTAACACTTGCGTCGCTCGCTCCATGCATCGGACATGCACAGATCGCGGTACCGCCGTTGGCAGGGCATGTCACCGATCTAACCGGGACACTCACGCAGGAACAAAAGTCCGCACTCGAACAATCTTTGGCTGCCTTTGAAGCACGAAAAGGCACCCAGCTTGCCGTTCTACTGGTTCCCACGACACTGCCCGAAGCCGTTGAGCAATACGCCTTGCGCGTTGCCGAGCAATGGAAACTGGGACGCAAGAAGGTAGATGACGGTGTCATTCTGCTGGTGGCAAAAGACGACCGCACGGTGCGCATTGAAGTAGGTTATGGCCTGGAAGGCGCACTGTCGGACATCCTGAGCAAGCGCATCATCAGCGAAACCATACTGCCGCGTTTCAAGCAAGGAGATTTCTACGGTGGCGTGCAGGCCGGCACAGCGCGGATCATGCAGGTGGTGGACGGTGAGTCCTTACCCGCAGTCCAGGGCAGCAGCCCCAGAGGGGCCGACCAGAGCCTTAGGCAGTTCGTACCGTTCCTGTTCATTGTGGCATTGGGTGTCGGCGGCGTGCTGCGCAAGGTCCTCGGGAAGGTCGGTGGCTCCTTGGTCACTGGGGTGCTGGTGACCGGGCTTGCCTGGCTGGTCATTGGAACTTTGCTATACGCCATCCTCGCCGGGCTTGCGTCCATGTTTGTCACATTGATTGGTGCAGGGGCAGCGCTGCGTGGCGTTGGCGGCTACTCTGGCGGCGGTCAGGGCGGATTCGGTGGCGGTGGATTTCGGGGCGGCGGTGGCGGATTTGGCGGCGGCGGTGCATCGGGAAGGTGGTAGCCATGCAGATACAACGTTTCATGCGCCACCTGCTGTTTACCGATTGGCAGCTGCACCGAGCCTTCACGTCCGAAGACCTACGCGCTATAGAGCAGGAGATCCACCGCAGCGAACAACTGCATGGCGGGGAGATTCGGTTTGCCGTGGAGGGCGGGCTGGACGGCATGCGTCTGCTAAAAGGCCAATCTTCCCGCGAACGTGCCCTTGAAGTGTTTTCCCAACTACGGGTGTGGGACACCGAGCGCAACAACGGCGTTCTGATTTATGTATTACTCGCAGACCACGCGGTTGAAATCGTGGCCGACAGGGGCATCCATGCCAAAGCCGGCAATGCAAGCTGGAACGCTATCTGCCATGACATGGAAATGAACTTCTCAAAATCTGCGTTCCAAGAAGGCGCATTGCATGGAATCGCCGCCGTCGCAGGCGTTGTTGGTACCCACTTTCCATCCGGTGGTACACGTATCAACGAGCTTCCCAATGCCCCCGTGATACTGGGCTGACAGCTATTGCACGCGAGCCATGCCTAGCCGACTCTGATCATTCTGTATCGTTGGTGCTGTACACGGTTCAAGTACCCAATACAGCCGACAAGAAGACCACCAAGGCACCGTTCCTGGCGGTCTACAGGGCGACGGTGGAGCTGAACGCAGGCGGTTGCATCCGCTTCCACTCACCCTGACTGGCGGCCTCAAAGATAGCGACCCGGTCGCCCAACCGTTCGACTGCGCCTGTTGCACGGGCTGACAACGCTGGCCACCACACTTGCATCACTACAAAAAAAGTAGCGCCCAGCGCTTATAAAATCTGCGTCATAGCCATTTTTTGCATAAACGCCCACCAAAACACTGCCATCTGCGCGGCAACTTTCGCAAGAGCGTACGCTTCGCTTGCGGCTTTCACGTTTACCCCGAGTGGGGTATTGCCACCTCCCGGCGCCGAGTGCCCTAAGATTCAGTCCATCCGGTAAAGCTTTCAGAGCTAGGTAGAAAAAACACATGACTTCCGCCGCACCCCTGCCACGGGATGAAGACAAAAGGCTGAGCCGATTGCGTTCACTCCAGGTCCTGGACACCGGACCTGAGCCGATCTTTGATGCCCTGGCGCGCGTAGCCTCCTCGGTGTGCGGTGTACCCATTGCACTGATGAGCCTAGTGGACTCGGACCGGCAGTGGTTCAAATCCAATATCGGCATGGAAGGAGTTACGCAAACACCGCGCGACTCGGCCTTCTGCGCCCACGCCATCCTGCACGCCGAGTTGATGGAGATATCCGACGCAATGCGGGACCCGCGATTCATGGCCAACCCTCTGGTTACTGGACAGCCGCATATCCGTTTTTACGCTGGCGCTCCCATCGTCATGCCCGATGGAGAAAACATTGGCACTCTGTGCGTGATAGACCGGCAGGCACGCGTACTGACCAACGCACAACGTGCTGCGCTGACCGATCTGGCGCAGGTGGCCGCCCATTCTCTGCTGATGCGCAAGAATGCCCTGGACCTGGACCAGCTGAACGCACTCACCATACAACAGGCACAAGAGATCAGCGCTAAAGGCGCGCTGTACCACGCTATCGTGGAAGACCAGACGGATCTGATCTCGCTGGCGCTGCCCTCGGGCGAGCTGACTTTCGTCAACTCGGCATATGCCAAGCATTTTGGTGAGACACCCGCATCCATGACGGGACACAACCTGCTGGAGTACGTTGCCGAAAAAGACAAGGAATCGGTCGCAGCCCACTTGCGTGCCGTGTGCAGCAAACCAGGCACTGCGCAGGGCGAGAACCAGATGCGTTCGGCCTCGGGCAAGGAATGCTGGTTCGCCTGGTCCAACCGCGCCATCGGAAACGACCAAGGCCAGGTGATCGCACTGCATTCGGTGGGCCGCGACATTACCGAAAGAAAGCGCGCAGAGCTCGCGCTGAAGGCCAGCCAGGACAGCTTTCGCACCCTGTACGAGGCAACGCCGGCCATGCTGCACTCGATAGATGCACAGGGGCGCATCCTGTTCGTCAGCGACACCTGGCTGGCCAAACTGGGCTATACACGCCAGGAAGTGGTGGGCCGCGCGTCGGTGGAGTTCCTCTCTGCCGCATCGCGGGACTATGCGCGTACGGTAGTACTTCCAGAGTTCATGCAGTACGGCCGGTGTCACGACATCCCCTACCAGATGGTGTGCAAAGACGGTCGCACCATCGACGTGCTGCTGTCGGCCGTGCTGCAGCGCGACGCGCAGGGCCAGCCTGCGCATTCACTGGCCGTGATCCAGGACGTGACCGAAAAAAACGCCATCTCCCGGGCCTTGCGTACCAACGAGCAGCGCCTGCGGCTGATTGCGAACAATCTGCCGGTGCTGATCTCGCACATAGACACCGACTACCGCTATACCTTTACCAACGACAACTACCAGAAGTGGTTTTCGCTGCCCGGGGAAACGGCGGGCAAAACCATAGCCGAGGTATTTGGCGACGAGGTTTTCAAATACATACAGCCCCGTATCGCCGAGGCTCTGACGGGCAAGGATGTTTCGTTTGAGCTCAGGAACACACTCCCTCACGCGCCCTCCCACATGTTTGCGCACTACGTGCCTGACCGGGATGAAAGCGGCAAAGTCATAGGTGTTTTTGGCTTGGTGCTCGACCGTTCGGAGCAGCACCAGGCACAGACACGCATAGAAGCCAGCGAACGCCAGTTGCGGGCCGTGACAGACAACCTGCCGGCCTTCGTCGCCTATGTGGACACGCAGGAGCGCTACCGATTCATCAACAAGACCTACCGCGAGTGGCTGGGTTTAGAGCAGGACGCCATCCTGGGCCGGCCGGTTCAGGAGGTGCTTGGCCCCGAGCTCTACGCGCAGCGCCGGGAACCGCTGCGACGCGCACTACAGGGCGAACGTGCGGCGTTCGAAGTCTTTTCCGTGTTGGATGGCTCCGCGCGTGATCTGCAGACCATCTATGTACCGGACGTGTTGGCGGACGGAGAAATACTGGGTGCCTTCGTACTGGCCTCCGACGTCACGGAGCTCAAGCGCGTGGAGCAGGAGCTGCGCGACCTCTCGCGCACCGACACCCTCACCGGCCTGCCCAACCGACGCCAGTTTGGTGAAAATCTGGAACAGGCCCTGTCGCGTAGCCGCCGCACCGGCAGCCCCATGGCGCTAATGTTCCTGGACGTGGACCACTTCAAATCCATCAACGACTCGCTGGGACATGCCGCGGGCGACGTGGTGCTGTGCGAATTCGCCAAGCGCATACGCGCGGGCATCCGCATCACCGACGCGGCTGCACGGCTGGCCGGCGACGAATTTGTGGTCATCCTGGAAGATGTGAAAACGCTACCCGAGACGGAGGCCGTGGTGGCCAAATTGATTGAAGCCGTACGGCTTCCGATGCAGACCGAAGGCAGGGAAATTCTGGTCACCACCAGCATAGGCATTGCTTTTTTCCAGCCGGAAGGCCCGGCGGATGCACTGGGTGCCAGCGAGTTGCTGGCGCGTGCGGACCGAGCACTGTACCGCGCAAAAGCCGCCGGCCGGAACACCTTTGCAGTGGATGTCGGCACACCGTAGACACGCCCACATCACTATCAAATAAATAGCTACCAGCACAGATAGAACCTGCGCCAGCGGCTATTTTCTTATCAAACCACCGCACCCCAGGCGTGGGCCTGCAGCCCCCGCACACCGGTGCGCAGCGCAAAGGCCGAGCCGGCCAGGGGCTGCTGCGCCAGTTGCTCCGGCGTCAGGTCCACGCGGGCACTGGTGACCAGCATCAGATCCAACTCCGCACCACCAAACGCCACATTGGTGATCTGGCTGGCGGGCAGGTCGATGCGCAGCAGCTCCTCACCGGCCAAATTGAAACGGCGCAGGCAGCCGCCGCCCCACATGGCCACCCACACATGGCCTTCGGCGTCGAAGGTCATGCCATCGGGCTCGCCCTCTTCCATCGCAAAGCGCTTCCACAGCGTCTTGCTCTGCAACTGGCCATCGGCACCCAGGGTGTAGCGGTAGATGCTGCGCAGCAGGCTGTCCGTGTGCAGCATCACCGTGCCATCGGCCGAGATGGCTGGGCCGTTGGCAATGTGGATGTTGCGCTCTACCACCTCAATGCGGCCGTCCTGGTGCAGACAGGCCAGCTGGCCGCGCGCTTCTTGCGGATCGTCCGAGAACATCGAGCCGGCCCAGATGCGGCCGGCCGCGTCGGCCTTGGCGTCGTTCAGGCGCACGCCGGGCTGGTCGGGGTGCGGCGTGCCCAGGCGTTCGATGCGCAGCTCGGGCTCCAGCGTCAGGCGCACAAAACCAGAGCGGAAGCCGGCCACGAAACCCTGGCCATCGGCGCAGGGAATGATCCAGCCCACATGCTCGGGCATGGGCCAGCTGTAGCGCTGGTCGGTGCTGGGAGACCAGGCATGCACCGCCCGGCCCATGATGTCCACGAAGAAAAAGCGCCCGCTGGCCGCGTGCCACAGCGTGCCCTCGCCCAGCTGCAGGGTGGGCGTCCAGACGGGTGTGATCGTTTGGGGAGTGTCTGCCGTGCTCATGTCCACCCCGCGTCCACCACGAAGTCCTGGGCGGTGACCATGCTGCTGTCGTCGGCCGACAGGAACAAGGCCATGTTCGCCACGTCGGCACCTTTGATGCGGCCGGGCAGACACTGGTTGGCATCCAGCGCGCGTTCGCCTTCCTCATCGACCCACTGGGTGAGTTGCTTCTCGGTCATGATCCAGCCAGGGGTCAGGGTGTTGACGCGGATATTATCCGGCCCCAGGTCGCGCGCCAGGCTGCGCGTCAGGCCTACGGTGGCGGCCTTGCAGGTGGCGTACAGAGGGTAGCCCTTGCCCTTCATCATCCAGCTGATGGAGCCCAGATTCACAATGGCCCCGCCGCCGATGCGCCGCATGCCGGGCACCACGGCCTGGGCCGCAAATACGTGCGGACGTAGGTTGACGGCCACGCGCCAGTCGAAGTCTTCCACCGTCACGTCCATCAGGTCGTGGCGCTGGTCGTTGGCCACGTTGTTGATCAGCACATGGATGTCGCCATGCGCGGCCACGGCCTGGGCCAGTGCAGCCTGCAAGGCAGCCACATCGCTGGCCTCACTTTGCAAGAACAGCGGCGTGGGGCCGACCGCACTGGCAGCCGCCACCACTTTGGCTGCCGACTCGGCGTTGCGCCCGGTAAAAGCCACTTTGGCACCCTGGCGCGCAAAGGCCTCCACGATGTCGCCGCCAATGCCTGAGCTACCGCCGGTGACGAACACACTGCGGCCCTCCAGGCTGGGGTAGTTTGCGTATTTCAATCGATGTCTCCAGGTAAGGAAGAATGTAAAAAAACGGCCCGTCAGCCCTCTGATCCTGGCACGTGGGAGAAAGAATAAAGCAATGCCGATTCGGGCTGCATCACCGGCACCGGCAGGCCCATGCAGGCCAACTCGCTGCCGGCCACGCACACACCATCCGCCTGGCGCAACGCATCGCCCCAGGGGTCCAGCGCGTCGCCGCGTGCACGCGCCTGGCCGGCACTGGCCAGCAACTGCAGCTGCCATACGCCTGTGCCGGCCAAGGACGGCAGGCGCAGCGGCGGCTGGTAGGTGTAGTTGTGCGGCTGCAGAGTAAACACGCCCAGCACGGCACGGTCTGCGGCTTGTACCAACCACCAGACCAAACCATCCTCGGTGCGGCCCTGGTGGAACTGACCGCTGTGCAAGACCCCGCGCAGCGATTTGTACAAGGTGATCCAGCGGCTCAGCGTGGCGCGGTCGGCATCTGGCAGCTGGCGCACATCGGCCTCCACGCCCATATGGCCAAAGCAGGCCACGGCGCATCGGAAGTCCATGCTCTGGCTGCGGCCGGTGGCATGTGCCGGCGCCGGCCCTACATGGCTGCCCATCAGCTCCAGCGGAAACAGGCGCGCCGCCCCGCTCTGGATGGTGACGCGCGATACCGCGTCGTTGTTGTCACTGGTCCACAGGCGCTGGGTGTAGCGCAGCGCGCCCAGATCGGCACGGCCGCCACCCGAGGCGCAAGTTTCAATCTCCAGCTGCGGGTGGGCGGTGCGCAGGCGCTGCAGCAGCGCGTACCAGGCGGTAATCTGGCTGCGCATGGCGACCCGGCCGTCCAGGCCCACGGCCTGGGCGAAGGTGCGGTTCATGTCCCACTTCAGGTAGGCAATCGGGTACATGCGCAGCAAGGCATCCAGCTTGTCAAACAGGTACTGGCCCACCTCGGGCCGGGCGACATCCAGCACCAGCTGGTTGCGGCCCAGCACCAGGGCGCGACCGGCCACCTGCAGTGCCCAGTCGGGGTGGGCGCGGAAGAGCTCGCTGTCAGGGTTGACCATTTCGGGCTCGACCCACAGGCCGAACTCCATGCCCAGGCTGTGCACGTGGGCGATGAGCGGGCCCAGGCCTTCGGGGTATTTGGCCGGATCGGGCCACCAGTCGCCCAGGCCGGCGCGGTCGTCCTTGCGGGCGGGGAACCAACCGTCGTCCAGCACAAAGCGCTCCACGCCTACCGCAGCAGCGGCGCGGGCCAGGTCGAACAGTACGTCGGCCTGGTGGTTGAAATACACGGCCTCCCAGGTATTCAGGTGCACCGGGCGCGGGCGCATGCTGCCGCCGGCCCATTGCAACACCTGGCTGCGGGTGTAGCGCTGCAGGCGCGCGCTGGCGCCGTTCATGCCAGCATCGGACCAGCCCAGGTGCAGGGTGGGCGTTTGCAATGTGGCGCCCGGGGCCAGGACCACCTCGCCCGGCGCCAGCCATTCGCCGGCCTGCAGGCACAGGCGGCCGTCTTCGGCGCGGTCTAGTGCAAAGCGGTGGTTGCCGCTCCAGGCCAGCTGCGCGGCCACGGCCTCGCCCTGGTGGTCACCGGCGTCGTGCGCCAGCACGAACACCGCCGGCGGGGCCTCGTGCCCGCTGCGGCCGGTTCGGTTGTCGCGCTGCCAGCCGGCCATGGGCACGGGCTGGCGGGTCCATTGGAATTCATGCGACCACTGGCCGTGAAAGCTGCCCAACTCTTGCAGCACGGGCGGCAAGGCCACGCTGGCGCAGGCTAGGTGGTCCACCGTGAGATCGGCGGTGCCGGTATTGCGCAAAAGGCTGTGGATACTGAGCACGCCACTGCGTGTGCACAGCTGCAGGGTCACGTCCATCGCCAAGGCGGCCACGTCGTCTGCCAGCTGCAACACCAGCGTGTGGGGATCGGGTTGTTGAAAGCCGGTGGCGCGCAGGTCCTGCACGGCGTCCAGGCCGGCGCGGTGCGCACGCAGCGCGGGGGCACCGGGCTCGCCATTGCCCCAGCAGGGCAGCAGCGGCACACCGGCCAGGCGGTCCAGCGTACCGGGGGCCATGCGCAGCAAAGCGGTGGCGGGCCAGGCATCCAGCAATGGCGTCTGGCCCAGGGCCGCACCCCAGTAGCGCCATACGGGCATCTGGCCCACGGCGAACTCCAGCACCACCGCCACGCCGGCGGCCTGCATGCGCAATAACTGGCTCATCGCAAGCAGGACCTAATGTGAATCGCGCGGCACGGCGGAGCCACGGGTGCCCACCAGGAAGTCCATGTCGGCACCTTGGTCGGCCTGCAGCACATGGCGGTGGTACAGGCGCACATAACCCGACGCAGGCTCGGGTGGCGGCACCCAGGCGGCACGGCGGCGCGCCAATTCTTCGTCGCTCACATGCAGGTGCAGGCCACGACCGGCCACGTCCAACTCGATCTCGTCACCGTCCTGCACCAGGGCCAGCGTGCCGCCGGCGGCGGCTTCAGGCGCCACATGCAGCACCACCGTGCCGTAGGCCGTGCCGCTCATGCGGGCATCGGAGATGCGGACCATGTCGGTAATGCCTTTTTGCAGCAGCTTGGGCGGCAGGCCCATATTGCCGACCTCGGCCATGCCGGGGTAGCCCTTGGGGCCGCAGTTCTTCAGCACCATCACACAGTTTTCGTCGATGTCCAGGTCCGGGTCCATGATGCGTTCCTTGTAGTGTTCGATGTTCTCGAACACCACGGCCCGGCCCCGGTGCTGCAACAGCTTGGCTGTCGCGGCAGACGGCTTGATCACCGCGCCCTGTGGTGCCAGGTTGCCGCGCAGGATCGCCAGGCCGCCCTGCTCCACCAGGGGCTGGCTCAGCGGACGTATCACCTTGTCGTTGAAGCACTCGGCGTGCTCGACGTTTTGCGCCTGGGTGCGGTTGTTGACGGTGATGGCGTCGCCGTGCAGCAGGCCGGCCTCCAACAGGCGCTTCATCACCACCGGCAGGCCACCGGCGTAGTAGAAGTCTTCCATCAGGTATTCGCCCGACGGCATCAGGTTCACGATGGTCGGGATGTCGCGGCCCAGGCGGTCCCAGTCGTCCAGCGACAGCGGCACGCCCATGCGGCCGGCGATGGCGATCAGGTGGATAACCGCATTGGTCGAGCCGCCGATGGCGCCGCAGACACGGATGGCGTTTTCAAAGGCTTCGCGGGTCAGCACCTGCGACAAACGCATATCGCGCTCGACCATGTCAACGATCATGCGGCCAGAGCGCTGCGCGAGTTCCAGGCGGCGCGAATCGACGGCCGGAATCGCCGCATTGGTCGGCAGCGAAACACCCAGCGCCTCGACCATGCTGGCCATGGTGGAAGCCGTACCCATGGTCATGCAGACGCCGGCAGAGCGCGACATGCAGCTTTCGGCCTGCATGAACTGCGGCAGAGTCATCTTGCCGGCGTTCACCGCCTCGGAGAACTTCCACACATGGGTACCGGAACCAATAGCTTCGCCACGGTAATTGCCGTTCAGCATCGCGCCACCGGACACCACCAGGGTGGGCAGATCGACGCTGGCCGCACCCATCAAGGTGGCGGGCGTAGTCTTGTCGCAGCCGGCCAGCAGCACCACGCCGTCCAGCGGATGGGCACGGATGGCTTCTTCCACGTCCATGCTGGCCAGATTGCGGTACAGCATGGCGGTGGGGCGCATCAGGGTCTCGCCCAGCGAGGACACGGGGAATTCGACCGCAATGCCGCCGGCCTGCAGCACGCCGTGCTTCACGCGCTCGGCAATCTGGCGGAAATGCTGGTTGCAGGGCGTGAGTTCGCTCCAGGTGTTGCAGATACCGATGACCGGGCGGCCATCAAAGCTGTCGTCCGGCAGGCCTTCGCTTTTCATCCAGCTGCGGTGGATGAAGTTGTCCTTGCTGGTGCCGCCAAACCAATGCTGGGAACGGCGTTTTTTGGGGGATTCGGTGGTCATGGCGGCCTTAAACGGAGCAAATCGGGTTGTTCAAATAAATCATACAAATAAAGCCGAAACTAAAACCTAGTGGATACCCTTAAACCGGGGCCACGTCGTCCAGCATATTGGCCTGCTGCATCAGCTCGCGGGTGTCGGACAGCATCACCGCCATGCGGTGCAAGGCACGCTGCGGGTCACTGTCGCGGATGGCGTCCAGCACCTTGCGGTGGTCGGGCAAAGCATCGTTGAAACCGCCGGCCTGGCGCGCAGTGATGCTGAGCAGCGACTCCAGCGCGCTACTGGTAATGGCTACCAGCGGCACCAGCAGAGGGTTGTTGGTGGCCTGCAACACCGCGTTATGGAAAGACAGGTCGGCCGTCACCCATTCGCCCACGTTGCGCGCGTCTTCCATGGCCTTGAAGGCCTGCTCCATGTCGGCCAGCTGTTCGGGGCTACGGCTACGCGCCGCCAAGGCCGCCGCAGCGGGCTCGATGATTTCGCGCAGCTCCAGCAGATGGCGGTAGAACTGCGCGTCCGGCCCGGTGGCGCAACGCCAGGCCAGCACGTCCGGGTCCAACATATTCCAGCCCACACGGGGCCGCACCCAGGTACCCACACGGGGCCGCGACTCCAGCAAGCCCTTGGCGGCCAGCACCTTGATGGCCTCGCGCAGCGCTGTGCGACTCACATCCAGGCTACGGCACAGCAGCTCCTCATTGGGCAGCAAAGCGCCCACCGCATAGGTGCCGCCCACGACCGCATGACCCAAAGTTTTAACCACCTGCCCATGCCGATGGCGCCCCGCATACGTGGCCGCAAAAGTGTGTGTGGCAGTTGCCGTCATCGCATAACCCCCCGCTAAATGGTGCTGCACCTGTTCCCTACCAACCAGATCCGCAGCATAATAAATCATACAATCTAAAACAGAGACACATCCTATGACAACTACCAACCCCACCTGGATAGGCGTGGACTGGGGCACTACCCATCGCCGCGGCTACGCAATCAACCCCGAAGGCAGGTGCATAGCCGAAGCCGACGACGACCAGGGCGCGCTGGCCGCGCGTGGCCGCTATCCCGACGCACTGGCTGCCCTGCTCCCTCCTTTGCTCCCGCAGCCAGATGCCGACACCCGCGTCGTCATGTCCGGCATGGTGGGCAGCGCCTTTGGCTGGCAGGAAGCCCCCTATCTGGGCCCGGAGGTTGCACTCGAAGAACTACCCCAGCACCTGGTAGCCGTGGCCGGCCAGACAGCGCGTTACATCGTGCCCGGCTACTGCGTGCGTAACGCCCAGGGCCAGCCCGATGTGATGCGCGGCGAAGAAACCCAGCTGCTGGGCGCTGTGGCCATGGGCCTGCGCAACGGCTGGTTTGTGCTGCCCGGCACACACAGCAAATGGGTGCAGCTGCGGGATGGCCGCATTGAGCAACTGCGCACCTATATGACGGGCGAGCTGTTCGCCCTGCTGTCGCAGCACGGCACGCTGGCCGCAGCTGCCCAGCCTGCAGGCGCCGAACCTCTTTGGAGCCAGGCCGCCTTTGCCGATGGCGTGGCCGCAGGCGGGCCGGGCGCGCTGGCGCACCAGCTGTTTGCCTGCCGCGCCCGCGTGGTTACCGGCACTATGCCGGCCAGCCAGGCCCAGGCCTATTTGAGCGGCCTGCTGATTGGCAGCGAACTGCAAGACGTGCTGCGCGACCTGGGCAGCCATAGCAGCGCGGAATTCCACTTGATAGGTTCGTTCGCCCTGGCCCAGGCCTACCAGGTCGCAGCCACCCAGTTGGGCTGCAGCCTGCGGGTGCTGTCGCCGCGCGAGGTGATCCTGAGCGGCTTCCACCACATCCAAACCCACGGAGCTTGACCATGCACGCACCCCACCCACCCCTGGTCGCCATCCTGCGCGGCCTGGATACCGCCTCGGCCGAAGACGTTGGCCAGGCCTTGTTCGATGCAGGTTTCCGCATTCTGGAAGTGCCGCTGAACCGCCCGGGCGCGCTGGAATGCATACGCCTCCTGTCGGCCATCGCACCCAGCGACGCGCTGGTCGGCGCCGGCACAGTGCTGCGCACCGCCGACGTGGATGCGGTCAAGGCTGCCGGCGGCAAGCTCATCGTCTCGCCCAACTGCAACCCCACGGTGATCAGCCACAGCGTGGCTTCTGGCCTGTACAGTGCCCCGGGCATCGCCACCCCCAGCGAAGCCTTTGCCGCGCTGGAAGCCGGTGCGCATGCACTGAAGATATTTCCCGCCGAGCAGGTCGGCACGGCCGGCCTGAAGGCCCTGTTGTCAGTGCTGCCCAGCGGCACACCGATCTGGCCCGTGGGCGGCATCACGCCCGAGAGCATGGCGGCCTGGGTCAAGGTCGGTGCCACGGGCTTCGGCATTGGCGGCCAGCTGTATGCGCCAGGCACGCCGGCCGAGCAGGTGCGCACACGGGCCGCCGGCTTTGTGGCGGCATGGAAGGCCTGCCAGCCTGGATGAGCCCATGAGACGCTGGGTTTACGATCGGCGCTCCTAGACATCCGCAAGACGCATATGAACGACGACATCGCGCGTGCCCTGCACGCACTCATCCAAGCCCAGGCCGGGCAAATCCGGGCCATGCAGGTCATCAACGACGTGCTGATCACCACCCTGGGCCGGGCATCGCCCGAGCTGCTGGACGCACTGAGCGAAGGCCTGGGCACCATCACGCACTGGGGCGCTGAAAACCTGGAAGAAGGCAGCCTGGACAGCTACCACGCCATGATGGGCAATGCAGCACGCCTCATCGAGACGCTGCAGGACAGCTGAGCGCAGCTCGCAGAGCGGGTCAAGGCGCGCTTTGCACTTCCGGGCAAAGATCAGGCTGAGCAGAAAGAAAATCTATGAAAGTACGCACCTTGGCAGAAAGATATTTTCGGCTGGGGTAGACGGCGTAGAGCGTTGCACTGAAACTCACTTTGTCCGGTAGCACCAACTCCAGCCGTCCTTCAGCGATATCTGCCTGGATCATCACGGCAGGCAGAAAGACCAGGCCCATGCCTTCCAGCGAAGCCATATGCAGCATGGCCTCATTCTCGCTTCTCATCACGGGCCGAAACTTCAGTATTTCCGCGCCATCCGGGCCGCCGACAGTCCAGATACCATTGGGGTTGATGCCGCTGTACTGCAACAGCGAATGGCCATTGAGATCGGCCAGCTTCTCCGGCCGGCCAGTGCGTGCCAAATAAGCCGGCGCGCCAACGATATGAAAAACAACTTTTGTTAGTGGACGAGCGATAAGGCCAGGATCCAGCCTCTCCGGTGCCGTTACGCGCAGGGCGAGGTCGAAGCCCTCGTCCACGAGGTTTACGATCCGGCCACTGAAATCCATGTCGAGACACACCTCGGGACAGCGTTGGTGGTATTGGGCAACCAAGCGCGCAACCAAGCTGTTCGCAAGCCACACCGGCGCACTCAACTTGAGCGTCCCCCGCGGCGTCACCGTGACGTTGCTGACGGCGGCTTCCACCTCATCCAGTCCATCCAGCATTTGCCGGGCCTGGTCGAAATAAAGCACGCCACTTTCCGTCACGCTGACGTGGCGGCTGGTTCGATTGAGCAGCCGGGTGCCCAGCCGGCTCTCCAGGTGCATGACATGTTTGCTAGCCATCGCTGGCGAAAGGCCCAGACGCTCTGCTGCACCCGTAAAGCTTTTGAGCTCCGCCACCGCGCAAAAAACCCGCAAGCTCGTTAACGTGTCCATTGATCATCAACCTACAGGAAATAGTTCTTCAATATAAAGCCTATAGATCAATTATTACGAAACGCTAAGCTAAACGATCAAGAAATGCATCCGATTTCTCCCCTCCGATCCACACAGAAATACCCATGAGCACCCCTCGTCTCCCAACCTATTTCATCAGCCACGGCGGAGGCCCCTGGCCGTATCTGACGGGTGAATTCCGTCGCAACTTCGACAAACTTGAAAATTCACTGAAGAAAATGAGAAGCGAGCTTCAGGAGTTGCCCAAGGCCATCCTGGTTATATCGGGCCACTGGGAGAGCGAAGGCATCTCTATTTCGTCTGGCGCGAAACCGGGCATGGTCTACGACTATTACGGCTTTCCCGAATACCTGTACCACATCCAATATGGCGCACCCGGCTCGCCAGCGCTGGCCAAACGGATACATGAACTCTTGCGTTCAAATGACATCCGGTCACAACTGGACCCCACACGCGGCCTCGACCACGGCACCTTCAGCATCATGAAGCCACTCTATCCGGGTGAAGACATTCCAGTGGTTCAACTGTCACTGGATGCAGGGCTCGACCCCATGCTACACATCGCAGTCGGCCGGGCTCTTGCACCATTGCGGGATGAAGGGGTGCTGATCATCGGCAGCGGACTCAGCTATCACAACCTGCAAGAAATTCGCGGCACCAGCGGACGCGAAGCATCGCGGAAATTCGACAGCTGGCTTCAGCAAACACTGGTTCACGCATCTCCGGAAGCACGCGTAGAACAACTGCAGGAGTGGCAAAAGGCCCCTTCTGCGCAGGCGGCACATCCACGTGAGGACCATCTCATTCCACTGATGGTGGTCGTGGGAGCCGCCGAGAGCGAACCAGGAGCCGTGACATACCACCAGGACGACCTTTTTGGCGCAATAACCGCGTCAAGCTTTCGCTTCGGTCTTGCACCGGGAGCCAGTCCGTCTGCTGGCGAAATGCAGTAATCCCCGCCATCCAACACCGCCCCCATCGGCACAACCTCAAGGAGTTAACACATGAAAGCTGCTCTTCTCAAAGCCTATGGCGATATCGACCAGTTCGTGATCGATGAAATACCGACGCCCAAACCGCAAGCCGGCGAAGTCCTCATCAAGATCGAAGCGTCTGCGATCAATCCATTTGATCTCATCCTCCGCCAGGGTTACATGGCCCACCTCATTCCCCTGCAACTTCCCGCTGTCTTGGGCGGAGACGCGGCAGGAACCATTGCAGCACTGGGTTCAGGCGTGACCGGGCTGGCCGTGGGTGACAGGGTGGTAGCCGACTTTCCGGCCAATGGCAAGGGCGCCCATGCGGAATACGGTGTACTGCCGGTCTCGTCCGTTGCGAAGCTCCCGGCCAACCTGACTTTCGAGCAGGGCGCATCCTTGGTCAAAGCGGGACTCACCGGCCGGCAAACAGTGGATGCTCTGGGCGTCAAGTCGGGCGACCGCGTCCTGGTTTCTGGTGCACTCGGCATGGTTGGCCGCGCAGCAATCCAGTATCTACAGGAGATCGGCGCAAAACCAGTGGCAGGGGTGCGGCCCGAAAGGCTTTCCGATGCACGTGCGCTGACCGGCGAGGCTATCGATATCACCCAAACACCCACCGCGGCAATGTTCGAATTTGCCATCAGCACCGCACCTGCAGCTGCCGGAAATCTGATTGGCCATGTACGAAATGGCGGCCAGGTTGCCAGCATTGTTCCCATCCCCGAAGGGGCCAATTCCCACAATCGCGTCACTATCCACGAGATCTATCACCGCAGCGATGCACATACGCTGGATGCCGTGCTCAAAGCCGCGTCCGAGGGCAGGTTGAGCATCCCAATTGCCAAGACCTTGTCACTGAGTGACATTGGCGCAGCCCAAAACGCCATCGCCAGCGGGGTACAGGGGAAAATCGTGCTGAAGCACTAAGAACGTGTTCAAAGTCCTAGAAGACCGCATCTATCGCGTTCGATCTCTGCCATGGGCAGCCCAGATCAGCATTGCCCCACCTAGCGCCCCAGCTGCACGGCGTCAGGCGCCACCTTGCGCAGCAGGGCCGGATCGACCACGTTGAGCAGGGTGTCCGGCCGGGGCTGCACCCGCATCTCGCGGATGGCCCAGCGGGCCTGACTGTCCATGGTGTCTATCAGCGAGAAATCCAGCCCGAGGCGGAAGTCATGCTCACGCATCTGGGCTGCCGCCTGGGCCGGGGTCACGCCCAGGCGGGCCACCAGCACCTGCTGCGCCTTCAGGGGCTGCTCGGCAATGAAGCGCTCGGCCTGCTGCAAGGCGCGCAGCAGTTTCAGCAGATCCGCCTCCCGGGTCTTGATAAGCGCGCGGCTGGTGATCAAGCCAAACTGCTGGCTGTACAGCCCCGGGTTTTCAAACAGCACACCATCCGAGCCCAGGGCAGCGGCCGCATTGCTGGCCACCGGTTCCCAGATCGCAGCCGCATCAATCTCGCCGCGCTGCAATGCGGCGGCAATGCGGCCCGGCTCCATGGAAATGATGGTGCTGTCTCGCCCGCGTGGGTTATCGAGAGCCAGCCAGCGGCCCAGAAAATACGCGGCCGAGCTGCCCTGCACCGTGCCCACGCGCTTGCCGGCGACCTGTGACGGCGCCGTAATACCCGCGCTACGCCGGGCCACGATCTTGATCTGCGACGACGACGCACTGATGGAGGCGATGAATGCCAGGTCCTGGCGGGTGAAGCTGTTCAACGTGGCGATCAACTCGGCGGCGGTAGCCAGCTGCACGGTCCCCTCGGCCATCAACTTGTAGCAATCGCGGCCACTGCTGCAGCTGCGGGTGGACAGGCTCAGGCCTTCGCGTTCAAAGTAGCCATTCGCCTGCGCCACATAAATCGGCAGGGACACCGGGCCGTCGGATACCCCCAGGCTCAGAGTCTGCGCAGCTGCGCCAGCCACCAGGCCGCAACAGGCGGCCAGCGCCAGCACCCATGTCCGCATCCAGAATCTGATCTTGGTCAACTTGCGTCCTTGTCCTCGATAAGCAATGCATCCGCGCCCGCCGCAGCCGCCAGCGCGCTGCGCAGACCGGGGCGAAATCCCAGCCAAAACAGTACCTCGGCCACCACAAAGAGCGGCCCTATGGCCAGCCCCATCAAATCGTCCACAAACGCAGGCTTACGGCCCTCAATCAGGTGGCCCACCCCTTGCAGCACCCAGCCCACAACGAATCCCCCCAGGCCCATGGCCAGCCAAGTCGGCGTGGGCAGGGCCGCGCTCCAAGCCCCGAACCACACGGCCAATCCCAGCAGCAGCGCCATCAGCAAGCCCAAACCAAGGTCCAGCCAAAGGTAGTAGGCCGTAGCACACACCGCCACGGCCAGCGCGGGTGTGAACGCCCAGCCCATGGCAAAGATCGAAGGGCGTGACAACAGTACCGCAGTCGCCACAACAATCAGCGGAATGCCCACGCAATGGATCAGGACATTGCGCGGATGCCGGTGGTATGCGGCATAGGCGGACAACTGCTCTACCAGATTTCGCATCGCTCGCTCCTGCACTTCAAAATTAATAGCACCCTGCGCTTGCAGAATCTGCGCTGCAGGTGCAAAAGATGATAGATGAACACTGCGGCACGGGCTACGCCACGGAGGCCCGGGCAGCCCGCAGCACCTCGGCCGAATGCGCCAGCGCCGCACGCTCCACCGCATCCAGGGCCGGCTCCAGCACCTGCAGCGCGCCGCCTGCGCCCACGATGCACGGCAAGGACAAGGCCACGCCGTGCAAGCCCAAGGCCCCGGTCTGCACCCGCGACACGGTGAGCACGCGCCGCTCGTCGCGCAGCATGCCCGCCAGCAGAGAGGCTGTCACCAGGCCAATAGCATGGTTGGTCGAACCCTTGCGCCGAATCACTTCGTAGGCAGCCGTGCGCACGGCGTAGGCCATGCGAGGCTCGTGCTCGGTCTGCCAGCCGCTCCATTGGCGCAGCGGCACACCGCCGATGTCCGCACCAGACCACAGCACCACCTCCGAGTCGCCGTGTTCGCCCACCACCTGGGCGTGGATGGAATGCGCGTCCAGCGACAACTGCTGGCCCAGCATCTGGCGCAGCCGGGCCGTATCCAGCATGGTGCCGGTACTGATGACGCGCTCGGGCGGCAGCCCCGACACCTCGGCAAAGTCGTACACCAGCACATCTACCGGATTGGTGACGACCACCACCACACCCTGGTAGCCGCGCAGTTGCACGGCGATGCCCCGCAGAATGGCCAGGTTCTCCTTCAACAGGTCCAGCCGGGTCTGGGTGGGGCTGCCGTTCTTGCCAGCCGCGATGACGATGGCGCGGGTGCCGTGCATGTCCTCGATCGCCGCCGCCCGCACAGCGGCAGAAGGGTAAAAGGCCGAGCCCTGGGCCAGATCCATGGCCTCGCCCTCGGCCAGGCCGGGCCGTGCGTCATGCAGCAGCAGCTCCTGGGCCGCACCGCTGTGCAACACCGACATGGCCACGCTGGTGCCCACCCAGCCAGTGCCGATGATGCCGATGGAAGAACGCTCAGCCATGGTCTGCCCCCAGAGTGATTACGCAGGCCAACGGTAACCCAGCACCGTGTCCACGGAGTAAAAATGTTCACGCACCGCGTCCAGCTGATTGCCGCCCAGCAAGTACACATGCTCGGTATCGGCGCGCAGGAAGAAACCCACATGGCCCTTCCAGCCCGCCGGGTCCTCGCGCGACAGCACGGCAATGCAACCCGGCACCGGTGCCTCCAGCGGCACACCCCAGTCCAGCCAGGAGCGCGCCAGCGCCGAACCTGTGCCGGCAATACCTACCTGGGCCAGGCTCCAGTTCACAAACGACGAGCACCACGAGGCCTTGTCGTCATAGCCCGCGATATTGGTGTGGCCGTGGTATTCGGTGACACGCGGGTTGCTCTGGCCCGGCGGGTAGGTCTGCACCCCCATCTCGGCCCAGGCCACCGGCATCCAGACAGCTTCGGGCTGCATATCAAAACAGGCCCTTGGGTACTTTGTCGGCCTTGCTTTCCACCGGGTTGGCCGCCAGCCAATTCGCCGCGTATTGGCGCATGAACTCCTTGGACTTGTCCACGCGCGCACCCAGCCAGGCGTCATACGCGCCCTCGTTCAGGATCACCGGCATATGCTTGTCGGCACCCGGTTGCTGGTAGCGGCGCAGCAGCGCGTGGTTGTTGGCATTCACCGTCAGCAGGGCATAGCTGAGCAGGACGGTGCCGTCCGGGCCAGTCCATTGGGCCCATAAGCCTGCCACACCCATGGGCAGCCCATCGACCCGCGCGACGCGCGTCGCCACGGCCTTGCCGCTGCGCCAGTCGTCCTCAAAAAAGGCCTGCATGGGCACGATGCAGCGCTGCCCGTTCAACCAGGCGTCGCGGAAGTTTTGCGAGGTGGACGCCGTCTCAGACCGCGCCACCACCAGCTTGGGCGCACGCAGCTTGCCGTCCGACGCCGACTTGACCCAGTGCGGCACCATGCCCCATTGGGCGGGCAACAGCTCGCGCTGGGGCGGTGCACCGGCCTCGGTAGGCACGGCGCGGATGCAGAAGCCCGGCTTGCGCGGCCACATATGGCGCTCCCCCAGGTTGGTGGGTGCTTCGACATTGAAGGCATCGCCGTAGGCGGAAGCTTGCTGCAGGGACTCGTAATGGGTGCTCATGCCGGGATGGTAGCAAGGGCGCCCTGGCCACAGCATCGAAGCCAAGGCTCTTTACTGGCTAACTTTCTACAATCTGCGAAGCATTGCATCCAATGCGGGATGTCTCAGCGCAATGCAATTTGCGTTGCTCTAGCACGAGGCACAAAATGAGAAGGCCGCGTAATCGAACGCCTGAGCACGACATGAAACAAGGGCAAGGTCAAAGAAATGGCAGCTGCAAGTGGCAAAACCTCGTCGAGAATGACGAGAGGCCAGCAATGAGCGCCCGGACGAACCATCTGGCGGCCTTCGTCAAATACAAACTGATCAATACGAAAAATCCCAAGCTTGCAACATGGCAATTTCTCGGCCTGACCAACGGACCACTGGACTGGTTCCGCGTCGGCGGCTCCATTGCGCAGTTCACCGGCCGGGGAACAATCTCGCTATGCAGCAGGCCGTGGATACATTCTTGGTTTTCTACTTTGCGAAGCCATAAGAACAGCGCTATATGCCGGGGATTGCTCCCGATCTTGGCCTCGCTACTCCCCAGCTACGCCTGTGCCGGCGCCGAAAATTGGCACTTTAAGCTCAGTGCAGCAAGTGACAAGGTACTGCGCGGCCTGGAGTTGAGCGATGGGCATCCATACACAGAAGCCGCAGCCAGCTGGAATGCGGGTTCAGGCGCATTTGCCGATGTGGCGCTGTCCAGGTTTGCTGGGTTTGGAGAAGGTAGTCCGGCAGGCGCACAGTTCGTTGCCGATGCGGGATACGGCTGGCGCATCGAGCCAAACTGGAGTGCGCAGGTTATGGTGTCGCACTACCAGTCTTTGGGTAGCCCAATCACCCAGCGTATGGACTACCAGGAGTTTGCACTGACGGCGGGTTGGCGGGATAGCCTGTACGCTTCGATTGCCATGTCGCCGCACGCAACCCTGGGGACGCTTCAATCCACGCGCACACTGGCGTACGACCTTGTTGGCCGACTGCCACTAGCACATGGATTCACTGCCAGCGCAGGCATTGGCTACTACGATCTGCAAGCATTCGCAGACGACTCTCGCACATACGGAAATGTTGGGCTGTCATACCAGCTTGGTGAGGTGCAGTTCGACGTTATGTATATGGTTGCCACCAGCCCCGCCAAGGAACGCCTGAAAGGCGCGCTGAACAGCCGCTGGGTAAGCCAGATCACCTGGCACTTTTAACCAAGCTCCGCCGGGATACCACCAAACACCGGCAATAAATACCGCCAGTGTCAAACCACGATTTTCTTACCACTGGCCAATATCAATCCGCCCGCACGCAGCAAAGTGGAAATCATCTGACACTGAATGTGATGAAATTAAAACGAGGGTACCCGATGTGCACTGCAAGACATCGAAATGGGGCTAGCACATCAGAAGCTATCCCACTCACCTTCACTTTGCAATGATGCAGTTCTTGGTAATACCTTGGACTTCACTGTTAGCTGGCGGCTGCTGGCGACGGTGTGTTGCGCAGAGCCATTCAGACCTCGGTTAAGAGATGCCATGTGGGCTGTCCCGGCAACAGGTTCAACCGAGCGAGGACGGGGTACACCACCGTTGGTGCCAGCGGGTAGCTTGAACACCGCTACCGTGCTGACCAACTCCTCGGCCTGGGTCTTCAGGCTGCCAGCCGCCGCCGCCATTTGCTCCACCAGCGCCGCATTCTGCTGCGTGGCCTGGTCCATCTGCACCACCGCTTCGCCAACCTGTGACACACCGGTACTCTGCTCAGAACTGGCTGCGCTGATTTCACCCATGAGGTCCGTGACTTGTTTGATAGATCCCACCACCTCGGCCATGGTGACACCCGCCTGGTCCACCAGCACCGTGCCCTGCTCAACACGCGCCACACTGGCGCCTATGAGTTCCTTGATTTCTTTGGCCGCTTGGGCGGAGCGACCTGCCAAGCTGCGCACTTCAGATGCCACCACCGCGAAGCCCCGTCCCTGCTCGCCCGCACGGGCCGCTTCCACCGCAGCATTCAGCGCCAGGATATTGGTCTGGAAGGCAATACCGTCGATCACACTGATGATGTCAGAGATCTTGCGCGAAGAGTCGTTGATCTCTTTCATAGTGTGCACCACCTGGGCGACAGCATCACCACCTTTGACAGCCACCGTGCTGGCCTTCAGCGCCAGTTGATTGGCCTGCCGTGCATTGTCCGCGTTGTGCTTGACGGTGGAACTGAGTTGCTCCATCGAGGCCGCCGTTTCTTCCAGGGCACTGGCCTGCTGCTCGGTACGGGCCGATAGGTCGTGGTTCCCCTGTGCGATTTCAGCGCTGGCTGTCGCCACGCTATCTGACCCTTGGCGCACATTGGCCACCACAAGCATCAAACTAGCGCGCATCGCTTCCAGCGCTTGCAGCAACTGAGCGGTTTCATCCGTCCCATGGGCATGCAATGCCATCGTCATATCACCTTGGGCAATATTGTTGGCAGCCTGGACGGCATCTCCAATCGGACGCGCAATCGCGCGTGCAATCAAAATGGCCAAGACAACAGCCATGACCACAGCGACAGCGATACTGGCAAGCACCATCAGGCGGGCGTTACCGTAGGTGGCCTTCGCCTCTTCCCACGAGGAGTCGCTTTCTTTTTTGTTGTAGTCACTCAAGTCTTGGATATCTTTGAGCGTGGCATTTACGGCATTTAGCGAATCGCCCTCGAATATCTTTATGGCTTCCTCTGCTGCTTCAGGGCCTTTGCGGGAAATAGGGCGCAACTTGTCCCACTGTGCATACCATGCATCACGGTGCTCTTTGTAGCTAGCCCACGCCTTGGTTTCGAAGTCGGAATTGAATAGTGTCACCGCTAGGGGCTCCAACTCCACCAGCTTTTTGCGAATGCCAGTTATATCCGCTTCTCTTTCGTCTTTTGCTTTGGTATCGAAAGAGAGGACATGGCGTGCTTCAAGGCGGCGGAGCTGGCCGACCAAATTTCCTATTTGCCCCGACACCTGGACACTGGGCAAGTCATTGGTTGCAAGCTGCTCTGCAGTTTGTGCCACGTTTGCGAGTTGGATCAACGCCATCGTACCCAGCGCAAAAACCAAGGCCACGATGATGCCAAAGCCCATTCCAATCTTGGTGCCGATCTTAAAGTTGGATAGATTCATTTTTTACATTTCGTGTGGGTATAGGAGAGACGTCGAGCTTCAACCATCAACAGCAATAATGCGGACTACGAACAGCCAGTAAAAGCCGTCGTAGCCAATCACCCCTGCTTCGTTTGGCGAGCCAAAGCGAGATTAGGAAAACCAGCACCACGCTTTAGGGATAGACCAAGCCGTTGCTGCCAGAAGCACCCCTTTTCCCAAAAACAAGAGACCTCGGTTGGCTTCCGGCACAGTGCGTTAGGTATCCAAGATCAGTTTGACTGTGAAAACATCGAGGGCCATGACGGGCTCTGGTGCCACCGTCAGCAACAGAACGACAAAACCATCTAGGATCGCGACCGCCCAGGGTCGCCGGAAGTACCCCATCATCGTTTTCTCAGCCATTTGAAGGCCCGGACTGAAGCCTACGAATTTGATCAATTAAATCCAACGATTGCCGATTTGTTTTGTCGCGCAATTCGCAGCCCAACTTAAATCGCGCATCTTGCAGGGAGAGAGAAAGCTCTACAAGCAAGTCCCTGACATTGGCCAACTCCCGAGACAGCCCCAATAGATCGGCACTAGACGTACCTCGAACGGGTTCATGTTCCATTAGTTTTGAATGGGAAAAAATTGTGAAATGTGACTGACGGTCTGTGCCTCCGCAGTGAACAGCCGCCTGGCTGTGAAGCCCCCAAGAGACAAGCCCACTACGAGGCTGGACTCGCTCAAGCCGCAACTTGATTAAACCGCCCCTCTGCTTCATCGCTCGCCGCTCGACAACTTTGGCTATCAGTTTTTTGGCCAAAGCTCCTACCTCTTTAATCATGCAGTCATCGAACTCTTTGGCGATGCCCATCTCATTTCCTCAAAGGTAAGGATGAACACCCCCTACGATGTCTTGTGACGCAGCAAGAACAGCCCGCGTCCGTCACTTGCATGTACCGAGATAGGAAATGAGATCCTCAAGTTCTTTCGAGTCGGACAAGCCTTCATACTTCATCTTGCTTCCGGGGTTCGCTTTTTTCGTTGGTTGCGATAGATAACTACGCAGCGCTTCTTGACTCCAGGTCCATCCCGTGCGGCGCAACTCGTCCGAATACTCGAAACCAGGCTGGGTCGCTGCTTTGCGCCCCAGCGTGGCGAATAGAGTTGGCCCCTTCTTATTTTTACCTTCTTTCACGCTGTGGCATTCAGCGCATTCAGCCGAGAAGACTTTGGCGCCGAGTACAGCGTCGCCTGCAGCAAGCACAGGCTGTGTCGACGCAACCAGTACCGATCCGAAAACAATGCCTCTCACGCCAAGGGCCAAGACGGTCAATGCATAGTTCATTGCTAAAGTCTCCTGGTCTAAAACGCGACTCGTGCAGTCAACGAAAACTGATTCAAATCCTTGGCATTCGTCAATGGCGCCCCGGACCCGAAATTAGTACCAAAAATATCGGTGCTACTGCCATTGAACTTACTGAATCTGAACCACCCGGCAGACAGTCGCAAGTTCGCCCAAGGCGCGCCCCAGGAGTCCTCTTTTCCGAATGGAATCCAGGAGGCCTCCACCAACGTGCTGTGCGTGTCTGGCTTGCCATAGGGCAAGAAACGAACGGCGTCTTCCTGGGCCGTGCCCATGAGGCGAGCCACCGTGAGCCCATAGGTTTGCTTGTACACATAGGTAAGGACCAGTGTTTGATCCCGGCTGCGCCCGGTGGAACTGGCAAGCAAACCAGGTATGAATGGGCTGGCCGGTGTGCTGCCGTAGTTGCGCTTCTCCAGAATGTTGGCATAGCGTACCTGCACCATGTGGTCACGGTTTCCCAGGTACTGGTAGTTCAGGTCGATGCCTATGTCCTTGATGCCGTCCGATGGTCCGCTGCGATCGAGTTGGCGCGTGGCGTTAAACCCCACCAAGCCCATCGAAAAGAATTGCGTCTTCAGATCTTTCATGTAAGCCAGTCGCCAATAACTGGTACCGCTGAGTTTGCCTGGGTCGCCGGCCGGATCAAAACCAAGACGATCCTGGGTAGACACCGACATGGAGCGATAACTGCCAAGTTCGCCATACCAGGTCTGGTCATAGAGTCCATAAGCGGTTAAGCCCAGCACCCGGTTAGCCAGATGGTGGGTGCTAGCCGGATTGAGCAAAGTTCCATCGGTACTGGGAGCAGAAAATCCACGGCCAGGCAATACGGAAACGGGGTCCTGCACCGTCGGGCTATTGTTCAGGCTCAGCCCCACAACAGCTTCTTTTTCGCCCCATTTGACGTCATGCGAATACCGTAGGTCCACATTCTCAAGTGTCGTCTTAACGGTGGTTCCGTCATCACGCCGGCTCAGGCGGGCAATACCTCCAACATGGTCAGACAACCGGCCCGCAAAATAGAGATCCGCTTCTGACAAGCGGGTTTGTGTGGGCCCTCTTGCGGGGTTCACTTGTTCGGCCAGGAGCTGCACGGACAACGGGACTTTGGTCCCATTCCCATCGGAATCAACAAACCCACCAGCCTTGAAACGGGCACCAAAAGGCGTAAGGTTCAGGCCATATGAACCCATGTGGCAGGCAGCGCATTCTGAACCCGTTTGTTGGCTAAAGCTGGGTAAGGCATGTGCTGTATTGCTGACAAGCAGCAGCACGGCACCAACTCCACTGGAAATAGTAAAGGTCATGAACAGACGCTTCAGGTGTCGACGCAGAAATATCAGCATGGGCAAATCCTTGTTCTTGGGAAATTACGTTAAAAGATCAGGGGTCAGTAGTAATTGGTAATGCGTGGCGTTCTGCGCAGACCTTTATGCCGGGGTCAGCTACAGCCCCGAACGCAGGACCTCTATCGCCGTCGCCGTGGCAACATCGCCCGCAGCAAGGCATCGCGCATCACAAAGTGGTGCCACAGGGCGGCCGACGCATGCACGATGCCAAAGGCCAGCAGCATCCAAGCTGTATTTACGTGCCAAGTCAGCAAGTCATCGCCCAGGTCATCGTCAGAACCCACGAGGGACGGCAAAGGCAAACCAAACAGGTCAACCGTTTTGCCGTGCGCATTGATCGAGGCCCATCCCAAGATAGGCAATGCCAACAACCATGCATACAAACAGACATGGGTGAACCCCGCTGCAACGCGAACGACAAGGGACTGGGAACCAATAACGGGTAGCCGCGAAAACCTGATGCGCACTACTATGCGAGCCACCCACAAGCCCAGTACGAGCAACCCAATATGGGTATGTGCTTCCATGAGCCAGAAACGCGCCGCGCGCCCATCGGCCACGTCACGTATCCAGATAATTGAGACACCTGCGCATAAAGCCAATAGAGTGGCCCAGTGCAGCATCACCACGAGCCATGGCCGTGTTGTGACGGATGTCGGAGTGTGGTTTTTCATACTAAAAACAAATGAACGTTGCTTGCTGTACCTACAGTGCTGCAGGTCATGCAACGGTGACATCCCAAAATCCCTTGCACATCATCTTCATTCACACCCCATCTCAATGAACTGCCAATGACCGAAATAGAACCATGCTCTGAAGTGCAGCTATCCACTCTGGGATTGAAGGCCTGACCAGGCACGCTTTCGCGTGAGTGCAGACATGGCACAAAAAAGTTACAGCAGGCGCAAAGAAAATTTACACATGCTTAAATCAAGGGGGGCGAAGCATGCGCGATGGCAAGAGGTAGGGATTGCACTGCTCACATGGACTGATCGCATGGCACTCCCAACCAGCCACCAAGATACCGCCGGACACCGGCGATGAACGCCGCAAGTGCCCGGCCGCGAAGCTGCTGCAGCAGCCGCTCGGAATATCACTGGCCGATATCGATCCGACCGTAAATACCATTGACACCGCGATTCGGACCTGCCGCAAAGAACAGGGTGTTGGTCGGCTGTGCGTTCACGCCATTACCAAAAGCAATACCCCACAAACCCGGTATGGTGATCGGTGTACCGCCGCTCTGGGTGAGCGTGCCTACCAATGCTCCGCTTTGCTGGTCATACGCGTGGATCGTGCCATCACCGAAATTGCCGACCAAAAGCGTGTTGCTGAATCGGCCGAAGTTAGCAGGCGCCAAGGCGATGCCCCACGGCGCATTAAGTGCCCCGCCACTGGCAAGACGCTTCTTCAGATTGCCGCTGGCGTCATAGACGTCGACAAAACCCAGGCCGGTGCCATGGACGGAGAAGCGAGCCGTACTATCTTGCTGGGCATACGAAACAACGATGTTGCCACCAATCGCCTGGATACCGAATGGAGCAAAACCCGCAGGCAACGCCGGATCCGTAAAACGGCCGGTGGTCGCCAGCTTCTGGAATCCACTATCGAAAACATCCACCTTGTTATTGTGAAAGTCCGCCGCATAGATCCGGGCCGCACCACTGTCGCTACCAATGGCCAGGCCGGTATATTCCGCCCCGCCTGTCGCATCGTCATAGGCAGTCACTGCATTGGTCAGATTGACAGTGGGCGACCACGCGGCAATGGTGCCAGCAAGCGTAGCAAAAATAAAAGCACTGGAGCCCGTCACGCCGCTCTGGCTGACGGGAAAGCTGCTGGCGCCACTGAACACGATGCCGGTCGGACCCGCGGGGCCATTGGCACCGTCAGGAATGGCAACCACCAATTGCTGCGGCGCACCGTTGCCATCATAGAGCGTGGACTTCTTCGAACCAGCATCAGCCACCCACACGAATCCTGTCGGGTTGAAGGCAATACCCCAGCCGTTCTTCAGGTTCACATCTGTATTTGCCGCAGAGGTGCTGCCATCTGACACAAGAACGGTCGACTTGAACGGTGTTGTATCACCGTCGCCACCGCCGCACGCAGCCAAGCAGGCCGCGACCGCAGCAGAAAGCGCAAATTTCAAAGCTATCGAGCGCAGGGAAACCATGGTGCCATTCCTCCTTGAATAATATGAATGCGGCCGTAGGTACCACGGATTCAGGAAAAGGTTGCAAAGGCATTCAAATCGAACTACGACTTGAAAATGCCCCGCATGTCAGACAATGCAGTCGCAACTTATCGACGCAAAAAACCCACATACTGAACATGCAGCAATGCACCACAACAGGGTTCTGTCCATGAAACGTCTCGCCTATTTATTGCTGCTCTGCGCAGCTTGCACGCTGCCGGCTTGCGCACTGGTGGAGTCCATACCAGATCCGAGTTTGGCAATGCCAAAAATGCAAGCGCATCCCGACCGCATGGTCGTAGTGACGGTAGCTAACCCACGACAATCGTTCGCGTTGAGCGCAGGTTCGACGGGCAACGGGTACAGCAACACCTATGACACCAGTGGCAGCGCGCGCGCAACGCTGGCTGCAATAGCCCACCAATATGAGTTAACGCATGTGATGGCATGGCCAATTTCCGCGCTCGGCGTGCACTGCGCGGTGCTCGAAATTGAAGATGGAAGGTCACGGAAGTCCGTGCTCGATAAGCTCGCCGCGGACCCGCGGGTGCAACTGGCAGAACCTCTACAGACCTTCGAGGCCCAGGCAGAAGCATCACCCGAAAAGCGCTATACATCGCTGCAGAAAACGGTGCATGAAATCGGCGCAGATGCGGCCCATCGGGTCGCGTTAGGCGATTCGATCCGCATCGCACTGATCGATACGGGTGTGGACACCGAACACCCAGACCTGCGCAGTCGAATTGCATCCACGCGCAACTTCGTCAACAGCGACTGGGCACAGTTCAACCGTGACGAGCACGGCACCAAGGTCGCCGGCGTCATCGCAGCCGACGGCGGCGGGCAGTCCTCGAGCAGTATTACGGGCATTGCACCGCGCGCTCGCCTGGTTGCCATGAAGGCCTGCTGGCAAAACGCCGGTTCGGGTGCCACGTGCAACTCGCTGACGCTGGCCCAGGCCATCCAGGCCGCCCTGGATGCCCGGGCCGACGTCATCAACCTCAGCCTAGGCGGCCCCGCTGACCCACTACTTTCCGCCCTCGTCGAACAAGCCATCAAAAAAGGCGTGGTTGTCGTTGGCGCAGTGTTGCCGAGCGGCGACCTGAAAGCATTTCCCGTAGGAATCCCAGGAGTTATCGGTGTCGCCACAGCAACATTTGCCAACCGCGCGCCAGCATTGCAAGCATCCACGCTGCTCTACGCACCGGGACACGACATCCTGACACTTACCCCCGGGGGGCACTACGACTTCGTCTCCGGCTCATCTTTTGCCGCCGCACAGGTGACAGGTTCCGTAGCACTGCTGCTCGCGGCCACGCCCGGCGTAGACCCGAGCGCTATCCATGGCGTGCTTGAGCGAACGAGTGGTCCCAACCAACACTACGCACGCCTGATCAATACCTGTCGTGCGCTGGCCGCTTTGCGTAGCGGTTGCAATGAATCCTTAGCCCCCTAAGCAAACAAAGGCTCAAGCCCCCTCGCGATTCTGTACCACCGGTTCAGCAAAACGCACCACTGGAGCAGCACGCAGCGCATCAATCTGCCGCTTGATATCCGCATGGGGAGAGTCTCCACCTTGCTCCAAAGCACGTGGCCCAAGGGAATAGACCCCGCTGTCGCTCGGGCCTGCCACGATTTGCAGGTTCAGCGGCGCGAGCAGCGCTTGCAGCTGACCGACCGATGCAGCCGGATCAATCACCAACCGAATCGTGGCGCCCATAGAAGCATTCTCCGCCGCAGAGAGCGTGCGATAGGATGGCGTATCATTGGCCCCCATCTTCATGCCAAGCACGGTCAAAACTCCGCTCTGCAACAGAACCAGCGCACCAAGACCGTAGACCACCGCCAGCAGCCGTGGACGTGACACAGGACGCGGCGTATCGATACGCTGCGAGAGACGCGAAAGTCCCGCCTCAACATCAGGATAGACAGCGCCCTCGCTCACGTTCAGTGAGTTTTTCCAGTCTTGTTGTAGCGCCAACTCGGAACGGCAAATCTCACAGTGGTGCAGGTGGCTTTCTACTTCCGCCTGCTCGCTCACAGAGGCCGTCTGATTCACAACCCATGGGATCAACTGCCATATGCGTAAATGGATACGGTCGTCGTAGGTAGATTCGTTCATTGTGTGGTCCCCGTTGGCCGGCCAGAAAGCGCCGGCATCAGGTTACGAAGTTTGACGCGTGCATGGAACATCCTGGACTTGACAGCGGTGACTGGTACAGAAGTGATCTCCGCAATCTCTTCAAGAGAGTGTCCCATCACATAGGCCAATTCCAGCACCATTCGGTGCTCGGGCGACAGCAGGTTCAGCCCCTTCTCGATCCAGTCCTGTGTTTCAAGATCCTGGAAAGGTTCGACGACCATCTCCTCGATATCCGATGGCAGCGGCGCATGGTCCAGCCCCTGCTGCCGCAATGCCTTCAGCGTCACACGGTAAGCAATCCCCATGAGCCAAGTAGAGACGCGAGAGTCCCCTCGAAATTCCGCCGCTTTTTGCCAAATGATCATGAATGTATCGTTGATCACTTCTTCTATCAGGGCCTCGCTGCGCGTGAACCGATTCAGAAACCGGGCCAGTCTGCGGTGGTAGCTGCGATACAACGCGGCAAGTGCAGCCCTGTCGCCATAACCGACACGCTGAAGCAATGCGCTTTCACTAAGGAGGTCGGGCGAATGTTCTATCAAGGGACAAGAGCGATTAAAGGTTTTTGCGTTAGCCTGCCTGCGCTGAAATAGCGATGTCAGTATGTGCTGCACACGGCTAAAAAGGTTGCAAAACAGTGGAAATTCCATTTTGATGTCGTCGTAACTCCGTCCTCCGCACCCATTTTCCGAACGGGGAACCAGGTGCATTGAAGCGATGCTTGCAGTAACGGGCGCCGGCACGGGCGATAAACTGCCAGACCACTAGCCAAACCGACAAAAGGCCATCCATGGACGTGACATTCACCCGCAATTGCCACGCCTGGGCCGATGACCTGGCCATCGTCTCCTACACCGCCGGCCAGGGACCTGCACTGGTACTGCTGCACGGCTACCCCGAAACCCACTTGGCCTGGCTACCCGCAGCCCGCCTGCTGGCCGCGCATTTCACGGTGGTGCTGGTGGACCTGCGCGGCTATGGCGACAGCACGGGGCCGGCGCCGGATGCGCAGCACCACAACTACAGCAAGCGCGCGCTGGCCGACGATGTGGCCCGTGTCATGCGCGAGCTGGGGCACACGCACTATGCGGTGGCCGGCCATGACCGGGGTGGCCGCGTAGCGCACCGCCTGGCGCTGGACCACGCCGAGCACGTGCGCGCCCTGGTATCCGTCACCGTGATCCCCACCGTCGAGGTATGGAAGCGCATGAACCTGGCGTTCGGCCTGCATGCCTACCACTGGCTCATGCTGGCCCAGCCCGCACCCCTGCCCGAGACGCTGCTGGCCGCCGACCCCGACATGTTCCTAGACAACACGCTGACGCGCATGACGCACGGGCGCCAGGTGATAGACCCGGTCAGCTACGCCGAATACCAGCGCTGCTTTCGCCAACCCAGCGTGCGCCTGGCCATGATTGAAGATTACCGCGCAGCCGCCGGCTATGACATTGCCCTGGACACCGCCGACCAGGCCGCCGGACGCAGGCTGCAATGCCCCGTGCTGGTGCTGTGGGAAAGCCGGCGCTATACCGAAGGGGAAACACCGGTCGACATCTGGCGGCGCTGGGCCGGCCAGGTGCAGGGGCAGACACTGGACACGGGCCACCTGATGATGGAAGAAAAGCCGCTGGAAGTGGCCCAGGCGATCCGCTCCTTCCTGCAGAACCTCAAAGCCTTTTAGGCCTGCAGCGCAGCTAATACCTGCGCAAGCAGCTATTTATTCAATAGCACAACCTAGTCAAACGCCCAGGCAGAGGCCACAGACGGCCCTACCGGACCGCGCCATAGCCGACGCCCAGGCGCATCGCCACCCGCGCCGCTGGCCACCATCAAGGGCAGCAAATGCTCCTCGCGCGGATGCGATGCGCGGCCACCCGGAGCCGCGCTCCACTGGCTGAGTTGCTGTGTGCGTTCGGCCCAGCTGCCGGCCAGCGCGGTCTCCAGCCAGCTGTCAAACGCAAACGAAGCGGGCGCCGCAGCCTGGAAGTTGCGCAGATTATGGAAACTCATGCCGCTGCCCATGATGAGCACGCCCTCGTCGCGCAGGCTGCGCAAAGCCTGGCCCAGGGCGCAGTGCAAGGCCGGGTCCAGGCTGTGGTGCAGCGACATGGCCAACACCGGCACCTGGGCCTGCGGGTACATCACCTTCAAGGGAATGAAAACGCCGTGGTCCCAGCCATAGCCCGGGTCCACCTGGGCCGGCAAACCCGCCGCCTGCACAAGCGCAGCCGCACGCGCGGCCAGATCGGGCTGGCCAGGTGCCGGATAGGTGAGCGCATAGGTCTCGGGAGGGAAGCCGAAGTAGTCGTAAATCAGCTCCGGCTGCGCCGCGCCGGCAAAGCTGGGCACGGCCGCCACCCAATGGGCGGTAATGATGAGGATGGCCGTGGGCGTGGCCGGCAGCAAGGCCGGCACGCCGCGCAGAAAGTCCTCCATGGGCTGGTACAGCTGCTTGCGCTCCCCGGTCATGAAGAACGAGGGCCCGCCGCCGTGCGGCAGGTACACCGCCGGCATGCGGCCGGTGGCAGACCCGCTCACAGCGTGGCTTCTATGGATTGGCGCAGCTCGGTAGTGATCTCCGGCAACACGCCAAACCAGGCCTGGAAGGCCGGGCGCGCCTGGTTCAGCAGCATGCCCAAGCCGTTGACTGTGGGGTTGCCGCGTGCGCGGGCAGCGGCCAGAAAAGGTGTTTCCAGGGGCACGTAGATCACGTCCGACACCAGCGCATGCGGCGGCAGTTGGGCCAGATCCAGGTCCAGCGCGGGGCTGCCGTGCATGCCCTGGTTGGTGGTGTTCACCAGCAGGGCGATATCGGCCAATGCCTCGTGGCGCTGCGACCAGGGCAGCACGCGCACCGGGCTGCCAAACTCCCGGGCCAGCTGCTCGGCCTTGTCCTGCGAGCGGTTCAGCAAGCGGATCTCCTTGGCGCCACGCTCGGCCAGGCTCAGCACCACGGCACGCGCTGCGCCGCCCGCGCCCAGCACAGTGATGGGGCCGGCATCGGCGCGCCAATCGGGCTGGGCGTCCAGCAGGCACTGGATGTAGCCATAGCCGTCGTTGTTGAAGCCCTTCAGCGAGCCGTCGGGCTGCACCACGATGGTGTTGATGGCGCCCATGCGGCGGGCCATGGGGTCCAGTTCGTGCATCAGCTCCATGGCCGTGACCTTGTGCGGAATGGTCACGTTGCAGCCTGCAAAGCCCAGGGCCGGCAGGCCGGCCAGGGCCGTAGCCAGGTTTTCCGGCTGCACCGGCAGCAGCACGTAGGAGCCGAGCAAGCCGTATTTCTGCAGCCAGTAATTGTGCAGCTTGGGGGAACGCGAATGCGCCACGGGCCAGCCCATAACGCCGGCAAGACAAACTTTGGAGGTAGACATGCGATCGGTATGCGTGGTTGAAAACTATTTTTTGCCTGCGGGCGGGAGCACGCTGATGATGACCTGTTTGCCGTTCTCGACCTTGGTCATATAGCTCTCCCGGTCCAGGTCGCCATTCTGGTCAAAACTGACGTCCATCAGAATGCCGGGGTTATCTTTGACCGACAGGCTCACGCCCTTCATGGCCTGGGCAAAGGCCTTGGAGTCAAACTTGCCGATCTTCTCGGTCACGGCCTTCACCACGTACATACCGGAATAGCCCTTCAGGCCGTTGTGGTCCGACTTGACCTTGTACTCGGCCAGAAAGGCGTCGCTGAACTTCTTGATCAGCGGCTGCGGCGCATCGGCAGTCAGGCCCACATGGGCGATGGCGCCGTTGGCGGCATCACCGGCCAGCTCGATCACCTTCTGGCTGGTCAGCACCGTCTCGCCCATCAATGGCTTGGTATAGCCCTGCTTGCGGAACTCGCGCAGCGCGCGGGCGGCCTCTTCTTCGTTGGTGTAGACAAAGGTGGCGTCGCTGCCCGACTGCTTGGCCTTGATCACGGCCGCGCTCATGTCCAGCTGGCCGGGGTCTACCGAGATGGCGTTGCTGACCTTGATGCCGCGCGCCTCCAGCTCCTTGCGCACCAGGTCCAGGCCGCCCTTGCCAAAGTCGTTGTTCACATAGATCACATCCACGCTCTTGGCCTTGACCGCATCGCGGATGTAGTTGGCCATCTTGGGCATGGCCGTGGCCTGGGTGAAGCTGGTGCGGAAGATGTAGGGGTTGCCCTGCTGGGTGATGGAAGCCGCTTCGCCGCCGGTGAAGTTGGGAATCTCGGCGCGGCGGGTTTCCGCCATGCTGACCATGATGGAGCCCGAGAACACCGGGCCCATCACCACATAGGCCCCCTGGTCCACCGCCTTCTGAGCCAGCGCCTTGGCCACGCCGGGGTTGGACTGGGTGTCTTGCGACACGTAACTGATCTTGCGCCCCAGAATACCGCCCGCTGCGTTGATCTCCTTCACCGCCAGCTTGATGCCATTGTCGAAATTGCTGCCCGACGTGGCGCCGGTGCCGCTGAGCTCCACCAGCCCATAAATCTGCACCGTTTGGGCATAGCCCGTGGCGGCCATAGCCAATGCCACACTGCCAATGGCGGCCCCGATAAAGCGGTTCATGTTGTCTCCAGTTTTGTAGTAGTAAACGCCCGCCCAGCCCAGGCACTGGCAAGCGCCGCACATTGTGGGAAGAACGCCAGCATTTGGGGAGATAGCAAAACACCATGCGCGATAACCGCAGGTGATCGCATGGCAGCGGCGGCTACACCTCGTACACCATATGCATAGGCCAGGGCATCGCGCTGGTGCAGGAGGGGGCCTGAAAAAACTATATTTTTAATAGCAGCTTACGCAGTTATTACCTGCGCTACAGGCCTATTTCCTATAAATACTGGCGGCGCTTACGACGCCATCAATTGCCGCACGGCAGCCCGCGCCTGGGCCCGCAACTCGGCTACATCCACGCCCTGCAACAGGTCGTCCGCCACCACCCTCTGCCCGGCCACGAACAAGACCTTCAGCCTGGGCCGGCCACCGCTAACCACCGGGCCCAGCGCCACGTCGTGCAGGCCGAAGTAGCGCGGGTCGTCCAGCGCGTAGATGGCCAGGTCGGCGGCCATGCCGGGTGCCAGCGTGCCAACATCGCCCAGGCCCAGCACGCCGGCACCGCCCGAGGTGCCCCAGGCGACCACGTCGTCGGTGCTCAGCGCCAGGCGCCCACCCTCGCCCGCGCCGCCACGGAATAACGGTTGGTTGCGGTCGCCCTGGGCGGCGCGCTGCATCAGCCAGGCGGCATGCACCTCAGAAATCATGTCGGCGGCTTCATTCGACGCCGCGCCATCGACGCCGATAGAGATCGGCACGCCGGCGGCCTGCAGCGCCATCACCGGTGCGGTGCCACTGCCGAGGCGGCCATTGCTTTGCGGGCAGTGGGCGATGCCGGTGCGGGTGCTGCCTAGCAAGGCGATTTCTTCGGCGTCCAGCTTCACCAGATGGGCAAACCACACGTCGGAACCCAGCCATTCATGCTCGGCCACGAAACGCACCGGCGACATGCCGTGCATGGCGTGCACCGAGTCCTGATAACCCACCGTTTCCGACAGATGCGAATGCAGGCGGATGCCCAGGCGCCGCGCGGTGCGGGCGCACTCGGCCAGTTCGCTCGGGGCCAGCGAATACGGCGGCGTGGTGGGCGCCATGACGACGCGGCGCATCGCGTCAGAAGCCGGGTCGTGGTAGCGCGCGGTAAGGCGCTCCACATCGGCCAGGTAGGCGTCCAGCGACTCGGGCCGCATCGCCTGTGGCAGCTCGGCCTCCAGCTGGCGCGTGCGGGTGGCACCGCCACGGCACAGCACAAAGCGCAGGCCCATGCGCTCGGCCTCTTCGAACAAGATCGCCGAACTGTCGAACGGCATGCCGGGGTAGTACAGGTAGTTGTGATCCGCCACCGTGCCGCAGCCGGACAGCGCCAGCTCCAGCAAGCCAATGCGCACGGCGATACGGAACAGGCGCTCATCAAACGCAGCGCGGAAGCGGTACGGCGTGGCCGCCAGCCAGGCTGTCAGCGGCAGGTCGATGCCGTGTGCATCCCCTTTCAGCAGCGACTGGAACAGGTGGTGGTGGGTGTTGACCCAGCTCGGGTAGATGACGCAATCGGTGGCGTCGATCACGGCCTCACCGGGCTTCGGCGCCAACTGGCCGATGGCCTCGATGCGCGTGCCACGCAAGCGGATATCGGGGCCGGCGATACGCGAAGCGGCGCAGGGTTGACCGCTGAGGATGGCAGCGGCGTTGCGGATCAAAGTGGTGGTCATATCGTGCTTTCGTGCCAGTGGCCTAGAGCCTTATTGGAGAGCCAAACCATGCTGATGAACAGCAATACGCCGGTGACCGAAATCAGTACCAAGGCCGCAAACAGGCGCGGGATATTGATCTGGAAACCGGCCTGCAAAATCTCGTACGCCAGCCCGGCGCCGGTACCGCCGGTGCCGGCCACAAACTCGGCCACCACCGCGCCAATCAAGGCCAGGCCGCTGGAGATGCGCAGGCCGCCAAAGAAGAAGGGTAAGGCACTCGGAATGCGCAACCGCACCAAGGTCTGCCAGCGGCTGGCGCCATTCAGCTTGAACAGGTTCAGCAGGCCCGGGTTCACACTGCGCAGGCCCAGCACGGTGTTCGACAAGATGGGAAACAGCGTCACCAGCGTGGCGCACAGCACCAGCGCGAAGGTGGGGTTCTTCACCCAGATGATGATCAGCGGCGCAATCGCCACCACCGGCGTCACCTGCAGCAAGATGGCATAGGGGAACAGGCTGGCCTCGATGAAGCGGTTCTGCACAAACAGAAAGGCCCCGGCCACGCCCAGCACCACGGCCAGCGCAAACGCCAGCACCGTGACTTTCATGGTCACGCCCAGCGCCCGCAGCAGCGAGGGGCCATCGCTCAGCAGAGTCTGGAAGATGTCGCTGGGCTTGGGCACCAGGTACACCGGCACCTGCCAGGCACTGCACAGCGCCTGCCAGATCAGCAGCAACACGATGCCGAAGCTGATCGGTGCCAGCCAGTTGAGCACGCCGGGGCGTTGCAGCCAGGGGGTTGTCATGGTCATCACTCCTTCAGTGCGCAGACATCAGCAAGGCCGAGAGTTCGCGGCAGTGGTCGGCGAATGCGGGGGACAGGCGGTAGCTCTCGGAACGGTCCGATTCAATCAGCGGCACATCGGCCATCAGCCTGCCCGGCCGGGCCGCCATCATCACCACCCGGCTGAACAAAAACACTGCCTCGTAGATGCTATGGGTGACGAACACCACCGTCAGCCCACGCGCCGCCCAGAGCGCCCGCAAGTCGGCATCCAGCTTGTTGCGGGTGAACTCGTCCAGCGCGCCGAAGGGTTCGTCCATCAGCATCACATCGGGCTCGGTGACCAACGCCCGCGCAATCGAGGCGCGCATCTGCATGCCGCCCGACAGCTCGCGCGGGTACGACTGGCCAAACGAACCCAGCCCTACCTGCTCCAGTGCCGTGGCGACGCGGGCATCGGCCTCGGCGCGCGGTACGCCGTGCAGGTCCAACGGCAGGCGAACGTTCGCGGCCACCGTGGTCCAGGGCATCAGCGTGGCTTCCTGGAACACCATCGCCGTCTTCAGGCCAGACTTGGCCGGCGCATCGAAGCCGGCCCAGCGCACATGGCCGTGCGATGGAGATTCGAGTCCGGCAAACATCTTCAGCAGCGTGCTCTTGCCGCAGCCGGATGGCCCCAGCAGTGAGACGAAATCGCCGCGCTGGATGCGCAAGCTCATGCACGACAAGGCATGGGTGCCGTTGCCATAGGTTTTCTCGACCTGGTTGGCGTGGAGCACGGTGGCGGCGTCCGGCGGCAGGGACTGCACAGGAATGGGAAGGGCTTGCATCAGCATGGTGCAGCTCCTTATGCAGCCACTGGCAGGATGGGAATGCGCCGGTTGCCCTGGTGCACTTCTTCCTCGCCATGGGCCTTCAGCAGGTCCAGCAGCTGGCGGCGCACCATCAGGCCCGGGCGGTCGCTGGGCATGTGGAATTCCTGCCGGCGCGTGGTGTCGATGCAGGCGTCGAAGTCGGTGGCCTCCAGGATGTCGCGGTCTTCGGCGGTGATGGCCGCGTCCCAGTCAATCAGCTCCTGCGTGCTGCACTGTTCTTCGCTGTCGTTGCGGTACAGCCACTGCACCAGCATCAGCCGGTCATCGCTGATCGGCGTGGCGCAGTTGTAGATGATGTGGTCGATGCCGCTGTCCGGGTACTGGCAGCCAAAGCGGCGCGCGAACGGCAGGTAGTAGCGGTTGGTCAGGTGCCGCTGCGTCATGGGCGCGGTGCTGCCGGTCACGCGGTGGCCAGCCGGCGGGTTCTTAATCGGCACCAGGGTCTCGGCCTCGAAGCCGTAGTCGGTGTCATGGATCTCGTACTTCTGCGGCACCGGCTGGTCGATGTTGCCGAAATTCGCCTTGTGCACGAAGCTGAAGTGCGAGTTGTCGAAGGCGTTTTCCATCACCCGGACCGGGCTGGTTTTCCATTCCTCGTAGAACTGGAAGATGCGGCGGTAGCTCGGCACGCCGTCTTCCGGGAAGTGCGGAATATCCCGCAGCGGATCTTCCAGCGCCACCCACACATAGCCGTAGCGCTCCTGACAATGGAAGGCCGGCACCTTGGCTCCTGCCGGGATATTGCCGTCGGGGTTTTGCGGAATGCGTACGCAGCTGCCGCTGCAGTCATAGGTCCAGCCGTGGTAGCCGCAGACGATGTTGTCGCCTTCGACAAAGCCTTTGGACAGCTTGGCGGTGCGGTGGCAACAGCGGTCACGCAGCGCGGCCGGCGTGCCGTCCTGCTTCTTCCAGAGCACCAGGTTTTCACCCAGCAAGGTAAAAGGTTTCGGGCCGTCGTCGAGCTGGCTGATGGGCATCAGCGCGTACCAGAAGCGGCGCAATACGGGTTGTTGGGTGACTAACATTTCATCTCTCCTCCATCGGCGCAGAGCTTGCATTGCAGCGGCTCTGCGCCACCGGCCGGCGTGCCAGAATGGTCGCCTTCGCCAGGTTCTCATCGTCTAGAGCATCTAACTACTTACCACCCAACGACGGGCATACCGGCTTTCAAGCCAGGGAACCCGTGGAACCGGCTTTGCCGGGCCACTGGGTTCGCCCCCTGCAATGCCTGTCCTGAGCTGGCCGAAGGAGGGGTTGGCGGAAACACGCAGTGTGGAGCCTGGGGGTGAGCAATCATTACGGCATGACCTTCAGGTCTTTCACGAACTGCGTGGTGTAGGCCTTTTTCCAGTCCACACCCGGCTTCAGCAAGCCGGCGGAGAGCATGAATTTATAGGTCTGCTCCCAGCGCGCATCGGTCATCACGCCAACGCCTCGGGTGGCTGCGTCGCCGCCGTCAACGGCCTTGACTTCCTTCAGACGTTTCACCGCGAAGGCGAGCAGGTCGTCTTCCATCTTCGGGTTGTCTTTCTTGATCAGCTCATTGCCAGGTACCGGGTTGGCCAGATAGCTTTTCCAGCCCTCCATCGAGGCACGGACGAAGCGCGCCACCACGTCGGGTTTGTCGGCCACCATCTTCTGCAAGGTGACGATGGTGGTGCCGTAGGGCGGGTAGCCCTGGTCGGCCAGCAGGAAGAAGTTGGCGGGCACATTGCTCTTCATCGCCATAAACGGTTCGGACGACAGGTAGGCGCTTTGTGCCACGTTCTTGTCGGCAATGAAGGGCTGCAGATTGAAGGTGTAGGGCCGCACCTGGTCCATGCTGTAGCCATACTTGCCCAGCAGCCAGGGCAGCCAGCTGGTCTGGGCCGAGGTGTTGGCCAGTATCGTCTTGCCCTTCAGGTCGGCCAGGCTCTTCACGTCGTCGTGCGCCATGATGCCTTGCAGGTCTTTCTGGAACGAGGCCGCTACCGTGACCACCGGCAAGCCTTTCTCGATGGAGTTCAGGGTCTGGATGTCGTAACCCATGATGAAGTCGGCCTGGCCCGCCGCCAGCAACTGGATGCCGTTGATCTGCGGGCCGCCCATCTTGATGGTCACGTCCAGCCCGTACTTTTTGTACAGGCCGGTGGCTGCTGCCTGGTAGAAGCCGCCATGCTCGGCCTGGGCGTACCAGGAGGTCAGCAAGGTGACCTTGTCTTGCGCCCAGGCAGTGCTGGCCAGAGTGGCGGCGGCCAGCGCCAATGTCAGGCGGGCACACCAGTGAACGGTGGGGAATGCTAGGTTGCGCTGCATGTCGATCTCTCCTAAAGCTACTTGCTGTGGAAAGACGAAAGCACCGCGCGGAGCCGCCAGGCGGGCTGCACACGCTGTGTGCAGCAAGCTGTTCTCCGTTGCGCCCCGCCATAAAACGGAGCACAAATGTCCAAGCCATCAGGCCTGGGCATGCGACGGTGCTGACGTCGCCGGAGCAATGACCGACAACCAACGCCTGGCTTGTATTGAGGCGGGTTGCTGACAGCTTCTACTCCAGTACCGAATGTGCAAATCCTGTGCCAGGAAAGTCGCACGGCTTTGGTGCGAAGCCCGCTGCCCCTCGGAAAAGTCAGTCCCAAAAAACTGCGGGCGCGCGCAGGTGACCGGCGTCGCAGCCGGCCACACCACTAGGCACTAGGTCACCGCAAACGCGCCTTCAACTCTTCGCTAGCCTGGTGCAAAGCGGCCTTGGTCGCGGGGACCGACGACAGCACATTCAACAGCCCGAAGTCATGGATCATGCCGTTGTAGCGGGTTGCCACGACGCTCACGCCCGCTGCGTCCAGCTTGCGGGCATAGGCCTCGCCTTCATCGCGCAGCACGTCTTTCTCGGCCGTCTGAACCAGGGCTGGTGGCAGTCCCTTCAATTGCTCTGGAGTGGCCTGCAGCGGCGAGGCGTAGATTTCCTGGCGTTGCTTTGGATCGGTCGTGTAGGCGTCCCAGAACCACTTCATCATGCCCTTGGTCAAGAAGTGGCCGTTCGCAAACTCGTCATACGAAGCATTCTCGAAATTGGCATTAGTGACAGGCCAGAACAGTACCTGTGCGCGCAACGCCGGGCTGCCCTTGGCCTTGGCCATCAGCGCTACCACCGCCGCCATATTGCCACCCACGCTATTGCCGGCTACCGCGAGACGCTTGCCATCCACGTCGATCTGGGCGCCGTTCTCAGCCACCCACTGGGTGGCGGCATAGGCCTCGTTGATGGCCACGGGGTAGCGCGACTCGGGCGAAGGCGTGTAGTTGACGAACACCGCAGCAGCACCAGAATCGGCCACCAGGTCGCGCACGAAACGCTCATGGGTTGGGAAGTCACCCAATATCCAGCCGCCACCGTGGAAGAACATAAACGCCGGCAGCACGCCCTTGGCTCCTGCTGGGCGCACGATAGTGAGTTTCAACGGTTTGCCGTCAATGTTGACTGTCTTCTCGCTTACATCGGCGGGCGGCAGCTTGGCGCCCTGCTGTGCCCCGACCAGCACCGCGCGTGCATCTGCCGGAGAGAGGCTCTCCAGAGGCTGGCCACCGCCCTTGGCGACCGCCTCCAGAAATGCCTGGGTATTGCGTTCAACCCCAGGGCTACCAGCAGCCAGCGCGACGCTGGAAACAAGAGCTGCGACGGACGCTACAAAAACTTTGGATGAGGACATGAGCTACTCCTATGTGACTAAATCGGTAGAGATATATGCCGTTTGGCAACACTTACTGTATCGACGTAAAAATACTTTTAATCACATAAAATACGTGTAAATTGATCTAGAGTATTTCATGGATACCTGTAACGACCGCTTGGATGCGTTGCTGCACCACTTCCCCGTGCGGGCCCGCATGTTCCACTCGGGCGCCCTGTGCGGCATTACCGAATTCACAGAACAGGGAGACGGCCAGTTGCACCTGGTGAAAGCGGGGGCCTTGGACGTGATCCACCCAGGACTGCCTGTGCTACATGTGACGGAGCCCAGTCTGCTGCTCTACCCAAGGCCCTTGGCGCGCCAGTTCATCACGGACACCGAGCACGGCGCGGACCTGGCCTGCGCGCACCTGCACTTCGAAGGCGGCCTGGCCAACCCTATCGCGGGTGCCCTGCCCGACGTGGTCTGCCTGCCCCTGAAAGAGATTGACCGCGCCGACCACGTTCTGGCACTGCTTTTCGAGGAAGCGTTTGGCAGCAACTGCGGTCGCCGCGAGGTGGTGGACCGGTTGTTTGAAATCGTCCTGATCCAGATCCTGCGGCATCTGATGGAGACGGAGCGCATCCACGGTGGCCTGCTGGCAGGCATGTCGCACCCCAAGCTGCGCAAAGCCCTCACGGCCATGCATGAACAACCTGCAAAGGAGTGGTCGCTGGAGAGCCTGGCCGATATCGCGGGCATGTCACGCAGCATCTTCGCCAACACCTTTCGCGACACGGTGGGCTCTACGACCGGGGTCTATCTGCAGGCGTGGCGGGTGCGGCTGGTGCAAAAGGCATTGCTGCAAGGGCAGCAGTTGAAAAACATCGCAAGCGAAGTCGGGTACGGCAGTGAGGCCGCATTGTCCCGCGCATTCAAAGCCCAAAGCGGACTGACACCGCGTGAGTGGAAGCAGGCTCGCCAATCCACTTGAGTGCGGAGGCTGCATCTCCACAAACTTTTAGAACGTGTCTACGTTCTAAAAGCCTGTTCAGACAAAAAGTCGGACATCCCAATGGTGCTCAATGGTGCTGCCACATGGCGGCGGGCATAGGCCATTGCAATGTCGATCGGTATATGACTTTTGCCCCGAATGCATCCTCCAATTGAGGTAAGTTTCTTGTTCGAAAATTTACCAAAGGTTTACAGTCAAAACACAACCTGACAGCTAAAGGCTCACGCAGAAGCCTCGCAGGTGATTACGAATCGATACCCAGCGGCGCATGCCCTATTGCATGTTTTGTCGCCCATGTATGGAGACAAGCTATGCATTTCTTCAACCACTTGCTGCACCAGCTAGCTAAAGCCATGGCTGCCAACGGCACGTACCAGCATACCGTTTGCTTATCTGCATTTAGCGTTATCTCTAGCTCGCTTAAAGAAGCCAATGGAGGCTCCATACGCAAAACGCTTTAACCCGGTGCGAGAACCCCATGAACGCAAAGAGATAAGCCATCTTGTCCAGCCTCCATACATTTCATTTTATTTCCGGCCTGCCCCGCTCAGGCTCCACGTTGCTAGCGGCCCTTCTGCGCCAGAACCCGCGCTTTCACGCAGGCATGACCAGCCCGGTCGGCACTTTATTGTCTGGAATGCTGAACCAGTTCAGTGCTGGCAGCGAATTCGGTGCAACCATCGATCAAACCCAGCGCCAGCGCCTGCTGCGCGGATTGTTTAAAACCTATTACGAAGATCAGTCCGACAAAGAGGTCATTTTCGACACCAACCGCATGTGGTGCGCACGCATGCCTGCCGTGCTGGATTTATTCCCCACAGCCAAAGTCATTGCCTGCGTGCGCAATGTCGCCTGGGTCATGGACAGCATTGAACGCCTTTACCGCGCGAACCCGTACGAAAACACCAAACTCTTTACGGACGACAGCGAGCGCAGTACGGTGTACAGCCGTGTAGACACACTCGCATTGCGCAACCGCCTGGTCGGCTATGCCTGGACGGGATTGAAGGAGGCCTATTACGGAGAGCACGCAAAGTCACTCTTGCTCGTCGATTACGACTTATTGGCCCAAGCACCGGAAAAATGCCTGCGCCTTGTCTACGATTTCCTGGAAGAACCCTGGTTCAGGCATGACTTCCATCAGGTCAGTTACGACGCACCCGAATTCGACCAGGCTCTCGGCGTAAAGGGACTGCACAGGGTCAGATCCAAAGTGGAAATCCAGGCCCGCACCACCCTGCTGCCGCCAGACCTATTCAAACAGTATGCAGCCCTGTCCTTCTGGCAGGACGGTGCTGCAAGTGCCGCCAATGTCATTCGAATCACTGGCAACAAAGAACCAATGGGGTTGAGCCCATAACACCACCGGAATACGCTATGAAAAACATAATGGCGAAATGGTTCAGGCCTGAAGCACGCACGACTTTGGCGGCTGCCGCCAAGCCGGCCCGCTCCCGGCCAGCGTTGATGATGCAGCTTGAGCCACGCATTATGTTTGACGGCGCCGCAGTGGCCACGGCCGAAGCCACAGTGATCACCCACGCCGTCCCCCATCTGGATGCACCGTTAGCGGTTGCCATGGAGAAAAGCCACGTTGTTGCAACCCCACCCGCGCCCGACAATGCTGTTCCCGCGAACACCAACGCTGTCGTTTTTATCGATGCGCGCGTTGTCGATGCGCCCAGCCTTTTGCGCGATGTGGCGGCCGGCACCCAGATTGTTTACTTGCAAGACGGACAGGACGGCTTGCAGCAGATCGCCAATTATCTGGACCAGCACCAGGGTGTGAGCTCGGTGCAGATCATTGCCCATGGCAACGCCGGCGATCTTTGGCTAGGCAATAGCTATTTGTCGGCCGATAACCTGCAGGCGCGCAGCGACGTGCTGGCCGACATCGGCAAGGACATGAAAGTCGGCGGCGACATCCTGATCTACGGCTGTTACACCGCCGAGGGTGAGCGCGGCCTGAGTTTTGTCGACTCGTTGGCGCAGTTGACCGGCCGTGATATCGCCGCCTCAAACAACCGCACCGGTGTGGGCGGAGATTGGGACCTGGAAATTGCCACCGGCAGTATCGAAAGCGCCAACGTGCTGTCGAAAACCGCCATGAGCGAGTACCAATGGGGGCTGGCGACCTGGACCGCCACCAACAATGCCAACACGGGCGTCGGTTCGTTGCGTGCCGCCCTCGCCTCGGCGCAAAACGGCGATATCGTCACCTTCAGCAGCAGCATGACGGTGCAGCTCACCTCCGAGTTGCTGGTCAACAAGAACATCACCATCGATGGCGACCTGAACAACGATGGCGCAGCGGATGTGACCCTGGATGGTCAGTACAAGACCCGGGTGATCGAAATCACATCGGGCAGCACCGTCACCCTTGACGGTCTGGTGATCACCCGGGGCCTGGTCTCGGGTACGGGTGGCAATGGTGGATATGGCGCGACCGGGTCCATGGGTGGCGGTATTTTCAACGCCGGGATCCTGACCCTGAACAACGTCAGCGTGACCTCCAACGCCGCTTCCGGTGGCGGTGGGGGTGGCGGTGTCACAGGCGCTTTTTACGGCGGTGGCGGTGGCGGTGGCGGCGGTTTGGGCGGCCAGGGCGGCGGGCATGGCGGTTTGGCAGGGCCGGGCACCGGCACCTTGGGCGGTCAGGCGGGCGGCGGTAGCGTCGGTGGTTACGGCGGCGGTTATGACGCCACCCACATGGGTGGTCGCGGCGGCACCACCACTGGCGGGGCTGGCGGCATAGGCGTTTCCTATTACAGCAACGGCGGCAACGGGGCGACGGCGACCAATGGCACGATTTCCATTGGCGGCGGCGGCGGCGGGGCCGGTTGGGACAAGGTGGGTGGCGCCGGCGGCAACGCGGCAGGCGGGATCTACAACGCCTCGACCGGTACCATGACCATCATCGGTACGTCGCACATCACCAACAACATCGGCGCCGGTGGCGGCGGTGGTGGCGGTGGCGGCTACGGCAGCAACGCCAGCAACGGCGGGATCGGCGGCAGGGGTGTTGGTGCGATCTGGAACAAAGGCACGCTACAGATCACGGCAGCCAACTTCGCGGCCCTGGCCGGTAATGCCGCGGCCAGTGGTGCGGGTGGTGCCGCGCTGGGCGGAGGTACGACCGGCACCTCGCCAACCTCCGTCGCGACCATCTATAACAACGGTGGTGTACTCAACACCGCGTATTCACCGCCGCCGACCGCGACCATTGTGGTCGCCGACACCACACTGAGCATCGGCGAAACCTCCTCGGTGACGATCACCTTCTCCGAGGCTGTGACCGGTTTCACCAACGCAGACCTGACCATCGCCAACGGCAGCTTGAGTACTGTCAGCAGCGGCGATGGCGGCGTCACCTGGACGGCAACGTTCACGCCGTCCGCCAGTATTTCCGATACGACCAATGTCATCACCCTGGACAACACCGGCGTGATCAACGGCCTGGGCACCGCCGGCGTCGGCACCACCAACTCCAATAACTACGTCGTCGATACGGCACGGCCAACCGCCAGCATCGTGTTTACCGATACTGCCCTCAAGGTCGGCGAAACCTCGCTGGTGACCATCACCTTCAACGAAGCGGTCACAGGGCTCACCAATGCCGACCTGACGATTGCCAACGGCACCTTGACTTCGGTGAGCAGCAACGACGGCGGCATCACCTGGACGGGGACCTTCACGCCGACCGCGAGCATCACCGACGCGACCAACCTGGTCACCCTGGACAACACCGGAGTCAGCGATCTGGCGGGCAATGCCGGCAGCGGCACCACCGATTCGAACAACTATGCCATCGATACGGTACGGCCAACGGCCGCTATCGTGGTCGCGGACACGGCGTTGAAAATTGGCGAAACCTCACTGATGACCGTCACCTTCAGCGAAGCAGTCAGTGGGTTCACCAATGCCGACTTGACGATTGCCAACGGTACACTGACCGCAGTCAGCAGCAGCGATGGCGGCATCACCTGGACCGCGACCTTTACGCCCTCGGCCAGCGTCAATGACACGACCAACCTGATCACCCTGAACAACACCGGGGTCAGCGACCTGTCGGGCAACACCGGCAGCGGCACCACCGATTCCAACAACTATGCCGTCGACACCGTCCGTCCGTCCGCGACCATCGTGGTCGCGGACAATGCGCTGAAAATCGGCGAAACCTCGCTGGTGACCATCACCTTCGCCGAGGCGGTAACCGGTTTCACTAACGCCGACCTGACCATTGCCAACGGCACCTTGACGTCAGTCAGCAGCAGCGACGGCGGCATCACTTGGACCGCGACCTTCACCCCGACCGCAAGCACCACCGATGCGACCAATCTGATTACCCTGGACAACACCGGAGTCAGCGACCTGGCGGGCAATGCCGGAAGCGGCACCACCGATTCGAACAACTATGCCATCGATACGGTGCGGCCAACGGCCACTATCGTGGTCGCGGACACGGCGTTGAAAATTGGCGAAACCTCGCTGGTGACCATCACCTTCTCCGAAGCTGTGAGCGGCTTCACCAACGCCGACCTGACAATTGCCAACGGCACCTTGACCGCGGTGAGCAGCAGTGACGGCGGGATCACCTGGACCGCAACCTTCACCCCGAGCGCCAGCACCACCGACGCCACCAACCTGATCAGCCTGGACAACACGGGCATAGCTGACCTGTCTGGCAATGCCGGCACCGGCAGCACCGATTCAAACAACTACGCTATCGACACCCAGCGTCCGACCGCCACGATTGTGCTGGCCGACTCGGCGCTGACAGCGGGGGAAACCTCGCTGGCAACCATCACATTCAGCGAAGCGGTAACCGGCTTCACCAACGCAGACCTGACGATTGCCAATGGCACATTAACCGCGGTCAGCAGCAGTGATGGCGGCATCACCTGGACAGCTACCTTCACGCCCACCGTCGGCGTGAATGACTCCAGCAATGTCATCACCCTGGCCAATACTGGTGTGACCGATGTGGCCGGCAATACCGGCAGCGGCACCACCAACTCCGGAAACTACACGATCGATACCGTGCTGCCGACAGCAACTATCGTAGTGGCAGACAACGCGCTGAAAATCGGTGATACGTCTCTGGTGACCATTACCTTTAGTGAAGCCGTCAGCGGCTTCTCCAACGCCGACCTCAGCATCGCCAATGGCACGCTGACCGCCGTAAGCAGCAGCGACGGTGGCATCACCTGGACGGCGACTTTCACCCCGACGGGTGCAATTACCGACACCAGCAACGTCATCACCCTGGATAACAGCGGTGTACAAAACGCATCCGGTAATGCCGGCAGCGGCACGACGGACTCCAACAACTACGCCATCGATACCGTGCGGCCCACTGCAACTGTCGTGGTGGCAGACAATGCTCTGAGCATCGGCGAGACCTCGCTGGTCACTTTCACGTTCTCTGAAGCCGTGAGCGGCTTCACCAACGCCGACCTGACAATTGCCAACGGCACACTGACCGCAGTGAGCAGCAGTGACGGCGGCATCACCTGGACGGCAACCTTTACGCCGACCGCCAGCACCACCGACGCCACCAACCTGATTACCCTGGACAACACCGGCGTGGTGGACCTGTCCGGCAACGCCGGGACCGGCAGCACCGATTCCAACAACTACGCCCTCGACAGCCAACGTCCAACGGCCACCATCGTTTTGAGCGATACGACTCTTAAACCAGGCGAAACTGCGTTGGTGACCGTTACATTTTCCGAAGCGGTGACGGGATTCGACAACAGTGATTTAAGCATCGCCAACGGCACACTGACCGCAGTGAGCAGCAGTGACGGCGGCATCACCTGGACCGCAACCTTCACCCCGACCGCAAGCACCACCGACGCCACCAACGTCATCACCCTGAGCAACAGTGGCATATCCGACCTGGCTGGCAATACCGGAGCGGGCACCACCAGCTCGGCCAACTATGCTGTCGAAACCGAAGTGCCGACTGCCACCATCCTGGTAGCCGACAACGCCCTCAAGGCAGGTGAAACCTCGCTGGTGACCATCACCTTCTCGGAGGCAGTGAGCGGTTTCACCAACGCCGACCTGACCATTGCGAACGGCACACTGAACACCGTTGCGTCGGGCGATGGCGGCATCACCTGGACCGCGACCTTCACACCCACAGCCAGCGTGACAGATGCCACCAACCTGATCAGCCTGGACAACACCGGCTTCACCAACGCTTCGGGCAACAGCGGCATTGGCGTAACGGACTCGAACAACTACGCCATCGATACCGCTCGCCCCACCGCAACCATTGCGTTCGCCGATACGACACTGGCCACCGGTGAAACCTCACTGGTTACTTTCACTTTCAGCGAAGCAGTCACTGGCTTTACCAATGCCGACCTGACCATAGCCAACGGCAGCTTGAGTGCGGTGAGCTCCAGCGATGGCGGCATCACCTGGACGGCAACCTTCACGCCCGCCGCCAGCACTGCGGATACCACCAACCTGATAAGCATCGACAACACTGGCGTGCAGGATGCGGCGGGCAACACCGGCACAGGCACGACCGACTCCACAAACTACATCGTCGATACACAGAACCCCACCGTCACCTCTGTCAGCGTGCCGGCCGACGCCACCTACATAACCGGGCAGAACCTGGACTTCACCGTCAATCTGTCGGAGGCCGTGCTGGTCGATACCAGCGGCGGCACACCGCGCATCGCGGTCAGCCTCGATACCGGCGGTGTCGCCTATGCCAACTATCTATCCGGCTCAGGCACCAGCGCCCTGGTGTTCCGCCTCAGCGTCACCTCGGGCCAGCTCGACAGCTCAGGCATCAGCCTGGCTGGCAGCCTGGACTTGAACGGCGCCAGCGTGCGCGATGCAGCTGGCAATGACACAGCCACGGGGCTCCACAGCGTGGGCAGTACGACCGGCGTGCTGGTCGATGCCGTGGCCCCTGGCGTGACTTCTGTGGATGTCCCGGCGGCTGGCGACTACAAAGCTGGCGACCTGCTCAGCTTCACGGTCCAGACCTCCGAAGCCGTGATCGTAAATACCGCCGGTGGCATACCGCGCCTGCCTATCGACCTGGACGGCACCACCGTCTATGCGACCTATGTGTCCGGCTCCGGCAGCACGTCCCTGGTATTCCAGTACACCATACAGACAGGCCATACCGATACCAATGGTATTTCTGTCGCCAGCAGCCTGGAGCTCAACGGTGCGACGCTACGCGATGCGGCAGGCAACGCCACGTCCCTGGCGCTCAACGGCGTGGGCTCCACCAGCGGAGTTCTGGTCGACACCACCCCACCAACGATTCTCAGCGTCAGCCCCCTGGACAGTTCGCCAACCTCCGACGAAAGCGTGCACTACACAGTCACCCTTTCCGAAGCGGTGCAAGGGCTGGACGCTGGAGACTTTCAATTAACCAAGGATGGTACAGTAACCGGCACGATTTCCGCACTGACCCAGGTAGATGCCCGAACCTATGTGGTAACCATCTCGGGCATTAGCGGCACAGGCGCTTTGCAACTCAGCCTGGCCGGAGCGGGCAACAATATCAGCGATGCCGCTGGCAATGCCTTGCAAGGTTCTCTCAGCGGCGCGGCATATGCCATTGCCCCGCCGGAATCCACCGCCCCACCTGCACCTATTGCCCCGCCGGTTGCCATACAGGTCTTGCCTCCCCCCAGTCCGCCAGTGCCCACCATCGGCAGCGACCCGATCCAGCTCGGACCGGTCACACCCAATATCGTATTGGCCGTTTTTAGCAACGGGACGGGTGCCACAGCATCGCCATCGCTCACGTTGGATCCCATCGGCAGCAGCCAAGCCGTTAATGGGTTACAGCTGTACAGCCCGCCTGGCCAGTCGATTGGCTTTACCCTGAACCTGCCCACAGTAGGTGCCGGCCCCTCCGATGGCCGCGCGACCTCGATACCGGTCCGCGACACCCCATTCATCACAATGGCCGATCCAAGCCAGCGCGAGGCCATCAGGTCCCTGCCTGATCTCGGAACCCATAGCATCCAGAGCGGCCAGAACTTTGGCTTCGCCCTGCCTGCTGACAGTTTCAGCCAAAAAGATCCGGACGCGCGCGTCAGCATTGCCGTGCGCCAAGCCAATGGCAGCGCCCTGCCCCCCTGGATACGCTTTGATCCAGCTACTGGCTGGTTCAGCGGCAAGGCACCACCTGGACAGAGTCAGACTCTGGTGCTGGAAATTGTGGTCCGTGACGCTAGCGGCGCGCAGGCCATCAGCCGCATGGAGATTTCGTTCGAAAAAAGCGATGCACCAGTCGTCCCTGGCGGTGGCACAAGCTTTCTGGTGCCGCAGGGCAAGCCTGGGCTGCATGAACAGCTCGCGCAATTCGGCCACACGGCCTTCGAGCGGGACTGCGATGCCTTGTTGGACCTTCTTGCCACCGCCTAACCCCAGAACCACAAGGACATCGCCATGCAACACAAACTCAAACTGCTGCCGCTCCTGGTTCTGGCGACACTCGCCACTGGCTGTGCCGTACAGCCCCGACAAATCGGCATGGACGAGCGCCAGGCCAGCCTGGCCGAAGACCACAAGGCCTTGTTCGACCAGCAGGACGCGGTCAGCGGGGCGATCAGCCTGGAAGAAGCCATGGCCCGGGCTTTGAAACACAACCTGGACTTCCGGGTCAAACTGATGGAAGAAGCCCTGGCACAGCGCCAGCTCAAACTCTCCAATATGGACATGCTGCCGCGCCTGGCCCTGGCCGCCGGCTACACCCATCGCAGCAACGACGCCGCGTCCAGCTCGCAGGACGTGATCACTGGCAAGGAATCGCTGGTGCCATCCATCTCCAGCGAACGTGACAGCAAGACCATCGACCTGAACCTGAGCTGGAACGTGCTGGACCTGGGCGTCAGCTACTACAGCGCCCAGCAGCAATCCGACCGTGTGCTGATACTGCAGGAGCGCAAACGCAAGGTGGCGCACCAGTTGATGCAGCAGGTACGGCAGGCCTATTGGCAGGCCGTCGGCGCACAGCAGCTGGCCGAACCCATTGAAACGCTTTTGAAGGACGCCGAAAGCGCCCTGACCGATGCGCGCAAGATCGAAAAAGAAAAGCTGCGCGCACCGCTGGAGGCGCTCAACTACCAGCGCCAACTGCTCGACATCATCCGCCAGATGTCGCAGATCCGCGCCTCACTGGCCCAGGCCAAGCCGCGCCTGGCCAGCATCATGAATGTGGCACCGGGCAGCAGTTTTGAGGTCAAGATCAGCAACGAGCTGCCCGTACCCGCTCTGAACATGACGCAAGACAAGATGGAGGAAATGGCGCTGCTGAACCGGCCCGAACTGATGGAAGCCCGCTACAACCAGCGCATCAGCGCGCTGGAGACGCGCAAGGCAATCGCCAAAATTCTGCCCGGGCTGGAGTTCAGCCTTGGAACCCACCGTGATGACAACCATTTCCTGGTCAACCAGCAATGGAGCGATGCCGGATTGCACCTGACCTGGAACCTGTTCAACATCTTGAACGCCGGTACGATCCGCGACTCCGCCGAGGCCCAACTAAAAGTGGCAAAAGAGCAGCGGCTGGCACTGAACATGGCGGTGATGACCCAAGTCTACGTTGCCGTGCTGGACTACGAAGGGCGCACCCGCCAGTACGGGTTGGAGCGCGAACTCAACACGGTGGAACAGCGCATTTTCGAGCAAACCCGCAACGCCGCACAAAGCGGTTCGCAGGGCAAACTGCAAGCCATACTCTCCAATGCCAATGTGGTGCTGTCGCAGTTGCGGCTCTACCAAAGCTATGGTGACCTGCAAAACGCCTATGGACAAATAGGCGCCACGCTGGGCCTGGACCCCTTGCCGCAGCAGGCTGCGGGCCATGACTTGGCATCATTGACAGCGGCCTTCCAGAACGCCGAATCCAGCTGGCAGGGCACGATAGGAGATGGCAAGCCATGAGGTTCCGCCTGAGCGCGGCGTTGTGGCTTGCGTTGTCGATACCAGCGCTTGCCGCAACGCCCCCAGCACCTGCCCCAGCCAAATCCGACGAGGGCCGCATACGCACCCAGTTGATGGCAAAGAACGCGGTAGTGATTGCTGGCGAGCTTTCCGCCAAGATCGCACGCCTGCCGGTGCCTGAAGGCGGCAGCTTTGGCCGAGGCCAGCTGCTGGTGGAGTTCGAATGCAGCAGCTACCGCGCCCAGCTGAGCAAAGCCGAGGCCACACTAGAGGCAGCACGCCAACTGGTCAAGGTCAACAACCGCCTGGCCGAGCTCAACTCCATAGGCCAGCTGGAGCTGGAACAAGCCCAATCCAAAGCCAAGGAAGCGACCGCAGAACTGCACTATATGCAGACGATGGTGGCCAAATGCACCATCAGCGCGCCGTTCACCGGCCGGGTGGCCAAACGATCCGCCGCGCCGTTTTCATATGTAAGCCCGGGCACGCCGATCCTGGACGTACTGGATGTCAGCAGCCTGGAGCTGCGCATGATCGTGCCGTCGAAATGGTTGGCCTGGCTCAAGCCTGGTGCCAAATTTAACGTGCAGGTCGATGAGCTGGGCCGCACGGTGAATGCACGCGTCGAGCGCCTGGGCGCGCAGATCGATCCGGTCAGCCAATCGGTGTTGGCCATCGGTGTGGTCGAGGGTGCCAGCGCAGACCTACTGCCCGGCATGAGCGGCTGGGCTAATTTTGTCCTTCCGTGAAGCGTGGGCATGAATGCACCCGACCCTGGCCGCGAACTCGCCACCCTGCTGCAACTGATGCGCCGCGCGCGCGAAGCCGACAGCGAAGAAGCGCTGGGCTTTGTGCTGGTCAACGAAACGCTGCGCCTGCTGCCCTACCGCCAGGCAGCGCTGTGGCGCGACGGAGCCCTGGGCCGCGTCAGCGCGCTGTCCGGTGTACCCGAAACAGACAGCAATGCACCCTATGTGCAATGGCTGGGCAGCCTGTTCCGCTGGCAGCGGCGGCGCATTGAGAGCCCCCCCATCACCCCCCTATGTGCCGCCGATCTGGATACAGACCTGGCGGAAGACTGGCCCCAATGGCTGCCGCCCCATGCCCTCTATCTGCGCCTGGATCCACCCGGTACCCGGCTCAGCGGCGCTTTGCTGCTGGCACGCGATGCTCCCTGGACGGCGCGCGAGTTGGCACTGGCCGCCGAACTGGCCCATGCCTACGCCCATGCGCAGGCCCGCTATGCACCCCAACAGCACTGGCGCGACCGCTTGGGCGAATGGGCCCGCCCTGGCAAAACCCGCCGCCGGGTGCTGCTGGGCCTACTGCTCGTGCTGTGCCTGCCGCTGCGGCTGAGCGTGCTGGCCAAAGGCGAAGTCCAGCCCATGAACCCCTTGCTGGTACGCGCGCCGCTGGCCGGAGTGATCGACCGTGTGGAGGTGCAGCCCAACGATCGCGTCGAAGCCGGGGCCGCGCTGTTCAATCTGGACGCCACCGTGCTGGCTGGCCAGCAAGCCCTGGTCAGTAAGGAGCGCGATGCGGCCAGCGAGTCCTACCGCCAAAGCGCTCAACTGGCGGTGACCGATGACAAGGGCAAACTGGACATGGCGTTGAACAAAGCGCGCCTGGAAGAAAAATCCATCGAGGCCGACTTCAGCGCCCGCCAGCTCAGCCGCATCCATGTGCGCGCGCCGCGCGCCGGGGTCGTGGTGTTTTCGGACCCCAACAACTGGATGGGCAAGGCAGTGGCCGCGGGCGAAAAAGTCATGACCCTGGCCGACCCCAGCCAACTGGAACTCAGCGCCTACCTGCCCGCCGCCGAGGCGATACGCATCGCCCTGGGCGGCGAATTGAAGCTGTACCCCAACGCCTCGCCCACCGAGTCCTACGGTGCAACGATCACCCGCATCGCCTACCGGGCCGAGCTGACCGAAGACGGCATCCTGGCCTACCGCATCCAGGCACGCTTCAATCCTGACGAGCCTCCGCCACGCCTGGGCCAGACCGGCACCGTGCGGGTCTACGGCGACTGGGTACCACTGGGCTACTACGCGCTGCGCCGACCGCTCACCGGGCTGCGCCAATGGCTGGGCTGGTAATGGCCGCGCTAGACCAGCTGCCTCCGCTGCGCCAGGAACTAAGCCTGCACCCCGGCCCAACCCAGGAGAACGGCACCCCCAGCTGGACCCTCCACGACCCTGCGGCCAACCGCTTCTACCAGCTCAGTTGGCAGGCTTTCGAACTACTGACACGCTGGCCACTGGGCCAGACCACCGCACTACTGGCTGCCGTCAACAGCCAGACCACGCTGCGCCTGCAGGCCGAAGACGTAGCCGCGCTGTGCGACTTCCTGGCACGCCACCATTTGCTGCAGACGGGTATGCCCGGACATACCGCCCAGCTCACCCGTGCGGCACAAGCCAGCCGACCCAACCAGCTGCAGTGGCTGCTCAAGAATTACCTGTTCTTTCGCGTGCCATTGCTGCGGCCCATGCCCATCCTCAAACGCCTGGCACCGGCCTTCGCGCTGGTATTTACACCGGGCTTCTGGTGGGCGGTAGCCGCCATGGCGCTGTGCGGCCTGTTTTTGGTGTCGCGACGCTGGGATGAATTTACCCACACCTTTTCGGCCTACGGCGGTATTGCCGGCCTGGTCGGCATCAGCCTATCGCTGAGCTTTGCCAAGCTGCTGCACGAGTTCGGCCATGCGCTGACAGCGCAACGCTTCGGCTGCCGCGTGCCCAGCATGGGCGTGGCTTTTCTGGTGATGGTGCCGGTGCTCTATACCGACACCAACGAGGCCTGGAAGCTGCCCCGGCGGCGCCAGCGCCTGCTGATCGGCGCGGCCGGCATGCTGGCCGAACTGGTGCTGGCGGTGCTGGCCACCCTGCTGTGGAGCTTCCTGCCCGACGGCCCGCTGCGCGCCGGGGTTTTCATGCTGGCCACCACCGCCTGGGTCGCCACCCTGGCCATCAATGCCAGTCCCTTCATGCGCTTTGACGGCTACTTTCTGCTGTCCGACTGGCTGAACCTGCCCAATCTGCACACCCGCGCCTTTGCCCTCACCCGCTGGGCACTGCGCCGCGCACTGCTGGGCTGGGACGAGCCGCCGCCCGAGCACTTCACACCCGGACGCCAACGCTTGCTGATCCTGTTCGGCCTGGCCACCTGGCTCTATAGGCTGGTGCTGTTCCTGTCGATCGCGCTGCTGGTCTACCACCTGTTTTTCAAGCTGCTGGGCCTGTTGCTGCTGGCCGTGGAACTGAGCTACTTCATCCTGCGGCCGATCGTGTCCGAGCTGACCGTCTGGTGGCGGCGCCGCGCCGAACTTCGCTGGTGCTACCAGTCCTGCCGCAGCAGCCTGCTGTTGTTGGCGCTGCTTCTGCTACTAGCGCTGCCTTGGCAGTCGCGTACCAGCGCACCGGCCATCGTGGGCGCAAGCCAAGCCCAGAGCCTGTATGCCCCGGCTCTGGCCGAAGTTGCATCCCTCCAAGCGCAAGACGGCGACTGGGTCCGCCAGGGCCAGTTACTGCTGCAGCTGCAGTCGCCAGAGCTGGAGTCCCAGTTGGCCCAGGCTAGCAGCCAGGCCCAGTTGCTGCGCTGGCAGCTGGAGCAGCAGGCCTTCAACAGCGCACTGATGCAGCTCGGCCCGGCCCTGTCCAAGCAATGGCAGAGCGCACAGGAGAAAGTCGCGGGCCTGCAGCGCCAGCGCGCACAGTTGGCCGTACGCGCCCCCTTCGATGGCCGCGTCGTCGACGCCAACCCGGCGCTGCAGGTCGCCGCCGTGATTGGAGCGGGCGAGCGCCTGCTGCAGGTCGTTGGCGACCAAGGCGTGAAGGGTGAAGCCTTTGTAGACGAGGCTGCGTTGGCCCGACTCCAGGCCGCCGGTAGCGCGGTCTTTATCGCGCAGCGCCTGGAACAACCTCGCTGGAACTGCCGCATCGGCGAGATCGACCGCCTGCCGCTGACTTCACTGGACCAGCCGGCCCTGGCCGCCACCTATGGCGGGCCCATCGCCACCCAGCGCTCGGAGCAGCAGTTGGTACCACTGCAAGCCCTGTTCCGCGTACGCATCCTGGGCTGCCAGGACGATACCGGCCAGATCCGTGCGCCGCTGCGCGAAATGCCTGGAGTAGTGCAATTGCAAAGCCGGGGCCATAGCATGGTTATGCAAGCCTGGTTATGGCTAACAACCGCGTTACAGGCCGAAGCCGCACTGTAGCGTGTTGACTTCACGCTGAAATGGCGTAAAGCTGCACAACGCCCCATCCGGGACAATAGCCCCATGTCTACCTCTCTCCATGTGTTGATCCCCCTCGCTGGCAGCGAGGCCGAGGGTTGCCGCCAAGCCCTGGCTACCCTGCGCCTGCCAAACCTGGAGCGCCTGCTGGCGCGCCTGACGCCGGCCGTGCTGGACAGCGGGCCGGACGACAGCCTGTCGCCCCCCCACGAACGCGCGCTGGCCCGCCACTACGGCCTGGGCGCCGCCGACGGTCAAATCCCCTGGGCCGCTTGGCAAGCGGGCACCGCGGCCGACGGCCATGCCTGGGCCTTCATCACCCCTTGCCACTGGCAGGTGATGACGGACCACATCACCATGCCCCACCCAGACAGCCTGGACCTGCAGGAGGCCGAATCCCGCGCCATCCTGGCCGCCGTGCGGCCCTTCTTTGAAGAAGACGGCATCCAGCTGGAATACGTCAGCCCGACGCGCTGGCTGGCGCACAGCGAGGTCTTCCGCGGCCTGGCCACAGCCTCGCTGGACCGCGTGGTCAGCGGCGTAGGCGCGCGCAACGTGGACGAATGGATGCCGCCCACCGCGCAAGCCGGCCCACTGCGCCGCCTGCAGAGCGAAATGCAGATGCTGCTCTACACCCATGCGGTGAACGACGCACGCACCGAGCGCGGGCTGGCGCCGATCAACTCCTTCTGGGTCAGCGGCGCTGGCGCCCTGCCCACCCCGCCGCCGCCAGCGGCCGCCCCGTGCATGCCACTGACCCTGCTGCAAGCCGCGCAGTACGAAGATTGGGCCGGCTGGGCCGCCGCCTGGCAGCAGATCGACGCCAACGCCTGCACCGAGCTGCTGGCCGCGCTGGACCAAGGCCACAAGGTGCAACTCACCCTGTGTGGCGAGCGCAATGCGCAGAGCTTCGAGGCCGCGCCGCGCAGTTTCATGCAAAAAATAACAAGCCTTTTAAGCCCCCAGCGCTTATATACCGTGCTAGAGGTGCTATGAAAATTACAGCACGCGACATTCCGCCGCGCGCCGTCTGGGCGCTGGAACAAGCCGGTGTACACCCGCTGCTGGCGCGCCTGTTCGCAGCCCGTGGCGTGGCCGACAAGGACGCGCTGGACGACGGCCTGGGCAAGCTGCTGCCGCCTTCCAGCATGCTGGGCACGCAGGCCGCGGCTGTGCTGCTGGCCGACGCGATTGCTGCAGATAAAAAGCTTTGCATCGTCGCCGACTACGACTGCGACGGCGCCACCGCCTGCGCCGTCGGCCTGCGTGGCCTGCGCCTGCTGGGCGCCAAGCACGCCACCTACATCGTGCCCGACCGCGTCACCGACGGCTACGGCCTGACGCCCAGCATCGCCCGCCGCGTCAAGGACAGCGGCGCCGACATGCTGGTCACGGTGGACAACGGCATTGCCAGCCTGGAAGGCGTGGCCGAGGCCAAGGCGCTAGGCCTGCAGGTGCTGGTGACCGACCACCATTTGCCGGCGCTGAAAGACGGCCAGATCGTGCTGCCCAACGCCGACGTGCTGGTGAACCCGAACCAACCCGGCTGCACGTTCGAGAGCAAGTCGATTGCCGGCGTCGGCGTGATGTTCTATGTGCTGCTGGCCTTGCGCGCCGAGCTGCGCCGCCGCAGCGTCTTCACCGCCGAGAACCAACCCAAGCTCGACCCGTTGCTGACCCTGGTAGCCCTCGGTACCGTGGCCGACGTGGTGAAGCTGGACGCGAACAACCGCCGCCTCGTGGCCCAAGGGCTGAAACGACTGCGCGCGCAGGCGCAGCCTGCGGGACTAGCTGCGTTATTTGTAGCAGCCGGCCGCCAGGCCAAGGTGGCCACCACCTTCGACTTCGGCTTTGCGCTGGGCCCGCGCATCAACGCCGCCGGGCGCCTGGCCGACATGACGCTGGGCATCGAATGCCTGCTGACCGACGACCCGGCACGCGCCACCGAACTCGCCACGACGCTGGACAAGATCAACCGCGAGCGCCGCGAAATCGAGGGCGGCATGCGCGACCAGGCCATGCTGGTGGCCGAGTCGTTGTTCGACGAATCCGAAGAGCCGCCGCCAGCGGTATGCGTGTTCGACCCCGACTTCCACGAAGGCGTGGTCGGCATCGTCGCATCCCGGCTGAAGGACAAACTGCACCGCCCCATCTTCGTCTTCGCCGCCAGCAAGGCGCCGGGCAAGGAGCATGAGCTCAAAGGCTCGGGCCGCTCCATCCCTGGCTTCCACCTGCGCGACGCACTCGACCTGGTGGCCAAGCGGCACCCGGGCGTGCTGCTGCGCTTTGGCGGCCATGCGATGGCTGCGGGCTGCACTGTGCACGAAGACAATCTCGAACAATTCGAGCAAGGCCTGCAGCAAGTGGCGCTGGAGTGGCTGGACGCCGCCACCTTGACCCGCCGCCTGGAAACCGACGGCCCGCTGGCGCCCGAATACCGGCGTGCCGAGCTGGTCGATGTGCTGCACAAGGAGGTCTGGGGCCAGGGCTTTGCGCCACCCACCTTCAGCGAAGAAGTCGAGGTGGTGTCGCAGCGCCTGGTCGGCGAAAAGCATTTGTCGCTGAAGCTCAAGCACCAGGGACAGCCAGTGGACGGCATCTGGTTCGGCCACACCGAGAGCCTGCCGGCACGGGTGACCCTGGCCTTCCGCCTCGACGTGAACGAATGGCAGGGCCAGCGGCGCGTGCAGTTTCTGGTTGAAGCCGCTGAAACTTAGAAGGTATGTTGGTTTCGCAAGAACGAACCCAACAATATTAGCTGCAAAAAATAGAACAAAAATGCATGAATCAGAGATAAGTATGCTTACTTTTTAGTACAAATATTATTCATTCAGAAACACCCCTCCCTGCTTGAACGCTCAGCATGCTCTGACCTTAACAGTCGCCAGGGAGGCACTTGAATGCAGCCAGAGCTTTTTGATCTTGTCAATTCAAAGCATGAACAGACCCTAGACAACGACGCCTATGGAGTACTGGACTTCAACACATTTCAAGCTTGGGCCAACGGACCGCTGAAAGCAGTGCTGCCCCACCGCGGCTTGCTTTGCGGACAATTGATTTCCCACTCGGGAGGCTACGCGGCTCTTCAAAGTTGGAGCATGAACGTACCTGAATCCTATTTGCAAACTATAAAGCGGCCCTGCAACAATATTCGCAGCCCATTGTTTGAACGATTTCTGCAGTCACAAGGACAACCACAGTTCTTTGATCCTGTACGAGACGCAGAGTGGGGTCACGCTCGCTCCAATTGGTATCACCACTACAAGCAAGCAGGATGGGGTAATTCGTTGGTCTTAGGACATTTGGAAGGAACAGCTGATGACGATTTATTCACCGTCGCCACCTTCTACAACGTGGCTCCTTGGGTTGAGCGATTCGCGCACTACTTGCAATGCAAGGTTATGCCTTCGTTACATATAGCCTTATGTAGTTGGTATCAAGCTGCTCAACCTGATGCTTTACCTAAGCTTACTAAAACTGAAGAATCTATAGCAGCATTGCTGGTTCAAGGTCAAACAACCAAAGAAATTGCCAAAGCACTTGGGAAAAGTGACCAAACCGTTAAAACCCAGCTAGGAGTATTGATGCGCAAGCTAAGGGTAAAAAGTCGCGCTGCAGTGGTGGGAATGCTAGCCGTTGCCCGCAAATAACACAGTCGCGACATGAAAACTTAACCAACTCACCCAAATGGGTGATTGAATACCTACCTATTAAGCTCCTACGATTGACTTACACGACATCAATTCCGAGTCGTGTTAATTGGAGATAAATATGTCAGATGAAATTATTGAAGCTACACCATCCGAGGTAGATGCTATTACCTTTGATGCATTAGATGAACTAATAGGCGAAATTTCTGTTTGTGTCAATGCCCCAGAGTGCTCGGACGGCAGCACCAATGGCTAAAATAGAAATTTAACGAAAAATGTATGCATGCATTTATTAATTTAAATGCGTGCATTAAATAAAAAGGCGATTAATATGAATTATCTTTCTCAAGAAATTTTTGAAGTTGCAAAATCAGTTGTTAGCACTGTAGAAAATTCTGTAAAAAAATTAAATTTTTCGAAATTTAATTTACCAGCACTATCCAACGACATCGCCATAGAAATTATCAGCCAAGAAATCGAAAATGATATAAAAAATATAATTAAGAATAGCAGAGAACAACTAAACACCCCAAAACAAGGGATCTCCATTATAGATATTCCATCACCCGAAAACGACAATCCAGTTTTCAACATATGGATCGGGGCATTAATTGCGTTAATTATAACAAAACAACTTTACCCCACTCGTCTCGATAAAAATACCGGGCTTCCATTCACACTATACAACGCCTCTGCTGAGGGGCAAAAATTGCTTGACAAGAATGGCATAAAATATTATAGCCCAGAACAAATACTAGGATTTCATACTGATGGAATTGTTCTTGAAGATGCTCTATGGTCACCAAAGTTTGTTTCGATATACAACATGCACCTAGCATATAAAAAACCAGGAAATTTTCACTGGATTCCATTTGCACTATGGAACGAATTTAGCGAGTGGAATGATCGACTTAGTAAAAAACGTTTTAAACTCGGAATTACTCCAATCACCTATAAAACTGCAGCCAATGATCTTGTAATTACAAGCAATGGAGAGTTTGACGTTGCTTTAATGATACAAACAGAAGGGGCCACAATTCCATTCTTTAACGGAGAAGTAAGTAGTTGCATCAGTGACCCTTTGTTTGATATAAATCATATTAAACACATGCATGAATCTCTGTCAAAAAATTCCACTCGCATATCCACGCCCATTAAGGCCCGCCGCCTATTCATTGTAAATAATTGGCTAGGGGCGCATGCCAGAGATATATTTGAAGAGCCATTAACCGGGGTTAAATACTCCAGATCGTTCTTTAGAGCAATGAGTTCAGAAATTATTTGCGCTTAAAGCTCGACAACTACGACCACCTGCATCACACAACCTGTCATTTTATGAAATTGAAATTTTTGATTAATTCAAACCAACTTCTCATTATTTTCAATTAACATGAAACAACTAACACACTCCTAATGATGCAGGATATTCATGTCAACTATTTCAATAGTTACTAAAAATACAGAAAAAATTGCCCATGATAGGACAACAATAATTATGTATTTTTTAGAAAAATCATCTACACACAAAACTTTTTACTACACAATAACTGTATTGAGTTCTATTGCGCTGGCCATTTATACAATCTCTCTAAGTTGGATAGTTTTAACCACAACAAATAAAGCTTCTTCAGTCGGCTTGTTTTATATGATTGCAAGCGCATCGAGTTTACTTTTAACTCCATTTTTTAGTCCACTTCTTACAAAAACATCTCACATAAAAAATATTATTTTAATTTCAGCGCTTGTGCGCAGTATAGCCCTCGCAATGCCTCTAATTTTTTTAGAGCTAAAAATAAATTCCGCACAAAGGGGCAATTTATTATTTACAGTAGCAATTCTTTTTGGCCCGGCAAACAGCTTATTTAGCTCAGCAATTGATGCATTAATGCTTAGAAATATAGAAAATACCAATAGAGCATTAATTACAAAAAGAACCGGACTTATTCGAATGGTCGCACTAGCTGCAGGCGCCAGTCTCGGGGGACTAGTTATTTCACTCAGCAAGAATGGGGCTGAAATCACAGCAATAATTTCAGCAGCTCTCGGATTAATAAGTGGGATTATTTGTTTAACTTCGAACGAAGCAAACAACATACACCCCTCAATACCTTTTAAAAAAGATGATTTTATAAAAAAACTCTTAGAAGGTTTTTTAATTATAAAAAGAAATCACAATTTAGCCTATTCAAGCATAATTTTGACATTATGTTTTTCCGTATCGCAAATGTCAAACTCCTTGCTGTCCCCTATAATAATTTCACAAAACAAATCAGCCGCTTATTTTGGATTTATATCCGGATCATGGTATGCAGGAGCCGTATTCACGGCAGCACTAATAAACATTAAATCATTCTCAAAAAAATCTATTTCTAAAGAGTTTTTTGTACTACTTCTGCTAGGATTTTTTTGTATTTTATTTTCACTGCTTACCTCGAAATCAATTCAAACAATTACATTTACACTAATGGGAGGGACATTTGCCTATTTACGAGTCCTATCCACCAGCAATATTGCACTATATACTCCAAACGATAAAATAGGACAAGTTCAAATAGCAAATTCCAATATTATAAGTTTTTTCTCCATAATTATTTACATAATACCAACCATTCTCCAAAAAATGTTGCCAACTTCAATATTTTTCGCCTGGGGATTAATCATCATGGCAGTTAGTTTATTTTTTTTGAAAAAAATATTATTTAACAGCTCAAATGAAATTAAATTTGAATTAAATAAAATATCACCCCACAACACAGACTAAGCAAGAAATAATGAATTTGGCACATGTTTATCTCCACCTTGCTATCAGTGAGACGAACCAAAGGTACTAGCAATCAGGTGTCTGGGTTGCAGAAAGATTTCAGAAAATGGCCGAAGATTATCGGCCTCTCAAAACTGACTACAAGCCGTTTTTTGACTACCGCGCCAAACTGATTGAGGGGCTGCACAAAAAGGTCTGGGGCCAGGGCTTTGCGCCACCCACCTTCAGCGAAGAAGTCGAGGTGGTTTCACAACGCCTGGTCGGCGAGAAGCATTTGTGACTGCAGCTCAAGCACCAGGGCCAGCCGGTGGACGGCATCTGGTTCGGCCACACCGAGAGCCTGCCAGCCCGGGTGACCCTGGCCTTCCGCCTGGATGTGAACGAGTGGCAGGGTCAGCGGCGCGTGCAGTTCCTGGTGGAAGGCGTGGAAGATTAGCCCCGGGAACTGGCGCGCGAGCCTGGCGTGGATACGCGCCATGGCAGCAAATCTGCAAGCCTTTTAGCCCACCGCGGCAATCTTTCCCTGCGCTAGCAGCTATTATTTCAATAGCATCAGATGGATACCGCCCTTATGTGCCTATAGCGGCGTGCGCCGGGTGTGCGGAGCAGTGCAACTACTGCACGCGCCCCTGCGGATCTGACCTTGGACGGCCCCGCGCCGGCGACTCGACCGAGGTCGCTGGCGAGAGCTCACCACGCGCCAACCTTTGCAGCAAGGCGCTGGCACGGTCTACTTCGTCCTGGGTGGCCCAGCGCGCGGCCTCGCGCTCACCATCGGCCGGCGAGCCTGCAACCGCCGGTGCGTCGGCGGAACGGCTCTCCAGAAAGCGCCGCAACTCCCGCTGCGCCTGGGCATCGCCCTGCTCCGCCAGCGCTTCCAGTTGACGAAGCCAGCGGGGCGCCTGCACCTGGGCAGCGTCGCAGCGCTCGGCGGAACGGGAGTCCGCCGGCTGCCCTGCCCGGGGGCAGCTGTTCAGCACATGCAGCAGCATTCCCATGGCCTGCACATTGCCATTGCTGGCAGCCTGCTCCGTAGGGTCCGGTGGTGGGGCAAGCGCTGGCTGTGACGCAATGGCGGATTCGCCGGGCATGGCGTCACACGCAGTGCCCCCGCCCGGACAAGACACTGGGGCCGAGGCCGTGCTAGCCATCAAGGGAGCACCCGCCCCCGAGGACGGCGCGAGCACCACCGGCTCCGGGCTCTGTGCTGAGTCAAACCCGTACCACAGCAAGCCCGCGCCCAAAACCGCCGCGCCCAGGATCCAAGCAGGCTTCACCCAGTGCCCCATCAACGCTATGGACTTGACGGCTTAGTTCACCCGCTCGAACAACCAGCGTTGGGGCGCCAGGTCGTTATTGGTCCATTGCTGTATGACAGCTCCATCGCTGAGGTCCCCATTCTTGAGATCCAGAGTCAGGCCGCTCTTCTGGTTTTGCACTTTGAAGTACTGGGTGTCGGTGGGGCTCAGCTTCCAGTGCTGGTTAGCGCCGCCATTGGCCACATACGACTTCACCAATGCTCCCGCCGCCGTGCTGCCGGCGAAAACGTCCGCAACATTGCCGTTGAAGCTGGTGGTGAACTGCACGAAGCCAGAGCCAGTGGGGTCGAGTGCCCAGAGCTGGTCCGTGTTGTTGAAGTTGGTCCAGTCCCATATAGCGGCCCCGTTAGCGGTTGCGGCACCGCGGTCGATGCTCATTACCTTGCCGCTTGCCTGGTTGCGGATGCGGTACAGAATGGTGGCCGTACCTTCGCCGGAAGGGCGAGTGACCGGAGTACCTGGCACCGTGGGCGCCCCCACCACCATGGTGTCGCCACTCCAGGTGAGCTTTTGGATGCGGGTGGTGCGCTGGTCCAGGCAGCCTTGTCCAGAAGCGGGGTTGGCGTGGTAGACGACCCAGTCCTCTGCTCCATCAGGCGACTTGACGAAAGCATGGTGGCCCGGGCCGAAGGCACCTGGGCCTTTTTGCAGAAACGGTGTCGCGTTCTTGGTCCAGTTGGATGCGACGCTCAGGTCTGCCCCCACATTGGCAGTCCATTCACCCAGCTTGTAGTCATCGGTCCAGCAGCCGCTGGCCGAAAAGGTCAGGTGCACTTTGCTGCCATGCACGATGAACTGCGGTCCTTCGTTCACTGGCGAGCCCGAGGTCTCCCATGCCAGCGTGGGCATGAAGACCGTGGTGCCGCGCACGCCAGGGACAATTGTTGTCGGATCGCTCATTTTTGCGATCACCACATGCTGGTCCTTGCCCGCGAACTCAGACCAGGCCATATACATTTGGCCGTTTACCGTGGTCACCGTCTGGTCAATCTGCCATCCGTCAAAAGTATCGTGGATCTTTTTCGGTGCGCTCCAGCTGCCGGTTGTCGGGTCGGCGCTGGTGTTGGTGATGACCCAGATCCGGTTGCTGCCAGTGTCATCGCCGGATGCCGAAAAGTACAAGTACCAAATGCCGTTGAAGTTGTAAATCTCTGGCGCCCAGACGTCCTGGGTGTAGCAGTTGTTGCCCGAGCATGTGCCGGTAGGCGGCGTCCAGACAGTTACCGTGGCTCCAGCGCCTATGCCGCTGAGCGTGCGCGATTTGGTGACTTGCAGATTCGTCTGGTGTGAACTCCAGCCCTGGGTGGTGTGCACGTAGTAATAGAAGCCATCGCTGTGCCGCATCACAAACGGATCGGCAGACGATGCATTAGTTGGACCTACGGGATTGATAAAGGTACTAGATGCCGCAACAGCCGGTGTGACCGGAACGAGCATGCACAACGCGGCAGGCAGGGCGAACGCAAGCCCTCGTAGGTAAGAACGAACCATTTCAATTTGTCTCCAATGTGGGCCATGCCTCGCGAGGGGCCAACCCGTTTTTTTACTTCCGTGCCGGCCTGCAGCATCGAGATGGCAGAACCGGCGTCAGCGCCTTTTGGCCCGCGAAGTGTAGAGGGGGTTGTCGAATTCGTGCCATGAAATTGCGCACGGTTGCGATAGCAAAAATATTTTTTAAGGAAGTGCGTCGCGACCGGCTCCATGGTCAAAACGCAGGCTTACCCCACGCCACTTCAATGCAGCTTGACGTGCGATTCGGTGCGGCGTGTAATGGCGCGGGTGAGGGTTTCCAGGGCCACCTTGGTCACGCCGTGCAGCGCCAGTTCATGCATCTTGTACAGCGAGGTGTACATCACGCGCGCCACCAGTCCGTCGATGAACAGGCTGCCTTCCATGAGCCCTCCCATCAAGCTACCCACGGCGCTGTAGTCCCCCAGCGACACCAGCGAGCCAAAGTCGCGGTAGTGGTAGGGCTGCAGCGGCTTGCGCGCCATACGGCGCTGGATCTGCTTGAACAGGTGCGATGCCTGCTGGTGCGCGGCCTGGGCGCGTGGCGGCACGAAGCCGTTCTTTTCGGGCCAGGGGCAGGCGGCGCAGTCGCCCATGGCGAAGATGTTTTCGTCGCGGGTGGTCACCAGGGTCTGGTGCACCGCCAGCTGGTTGATGCGGTTGGTTTCCAGGCCGTCGATGTCCTGCAGAAAGCCCGGCGCCTTGATACCGGCCGCCCAAACCAGCAGCTCGGCCGGAATCACCTCGCCGCTGGCTAGCTGCACGCTGTCGGCGGCCACGCCCGAGACCCGGGCCGAGGTGTGCACCTTGATGCCCAGGCCGTTCAGCAGGTCCAGCGCGCCGGCGGAAATGCGCGGCGACAGCGCGGGCAGGATGCGGTCGGCGGCTTCGATCAAATGCAGCTGGATGTCGCGCTCGGGGTCGATGCGGTCCAGGCCAAAGGCCACCACCTCGCGCGTGGTGCGGTGCAGCTGGGCCACCAGCTCCACGCCCGTGGCGCCGGCGCCAATCACCGCCACATGCAGCTGCGACGGACTCAGGGGCGTGGTCTGCGCATGGGCGCGGATGCAGGCGTCGAGCATGCGGCGGTGGAAGCGCTCGGCGTCGGCCAGGGTTTCCAGCTTCAGCGCATGCTGGTCCACACCGGGCGTGCCAAAGTCGTTGCTGCGGCTGCCCACGGCCATCACCAGGGTGTCGTAACCAAAGCTTTGCTGGCTGGTCACGGCCACGCCGTCTTCATCGATGAAGGGTGCCACGTGCACCAGCTTGTTGGCGCGGTCCAGGCCGTTCATCTCGCCCAGGCGGTAGTGGAAATGGTGCCAGTGCGCCTGGGCCAGGTAGTTCAGCTCATGCCGCCCCACATCCATGCTGCCGGCGGCGATCTCGTGCAGCTTGGGCTTCCACACATGGGTGCGGGCTCGGTCTATCAGCGTGATGTCGGCCAGGCCGCGACGCCCCAGTGCATTGCCCAGTGCGGTCGCCAGCTCCAGCCCGGCTGCCCCTCCGCCAACGATGAGAATGCGATGGACCGGTGTGCTGGAGGGAGTGGGTGTGCGCATCGGGAAATTCTACGTTGCACCGCAACAACTGCAAACTCCCATCTGGCTAGGGCGCCAACGCACGTACCACCAAGGCGTCTACGCTGCCGTCGTGCCGGAAACCCAGAGCCTGCGCCTGGGGGGTGTGAAGGGGTGGATATGCCGCAAACAAACGCTCGATCTGCGCATCTGGCGCATAACGCACCAAGGCCAGGCGGTCGACACCGTAGCGTGCAGCCAGCGCATCCACCACCTCGGCCACGGCCAGGTGCAGCGCGGGCATTTGGTAGACGCGGCGCGCATCCAGTCGGTCCGGGGCTATGCAGGCGGCCTGCAGCAGGTTGTCCACACAAGCCCCCACGGAAATCCACCAGGCCTGGCCCCGGGCAGACACGGGCACGGTGATGGGCTGGCCGGCCTGCAAACGCCAGAACAGCTGGCTCATGAAGGCCGACATCAGGCCGGCGCCTTCCCCCGGCCGGGCCACCACGCCGGGCACGCGCAGCGAGCAGCCCTGCACCCAGCCCAGTCGGGTGGCGTCAGCCACCAGGGCCTCGACCATCAGCTTGTGGGTGCCGTAGCTCAGCGCCGGTGCGGGCTGTGTGGCCTCGTCCACCACGGCGGGCAGATTCGCACCGTACACCGCCACGCTGCTGGCAAACACAAACCGCGCTGGCTTGGGTTGCACGCGCAGGTCTTCCAGCAGACCCAGGCTGGCGTCCAGGTTGATGCTGCGGCCCAAGGCATAGTTTTTTTCGGCCAAGCCACCGGGGCAACTAGCGAGGTGGAAAACCACATCCACCGGCTCGACCAGCGCGCGCTGGCGCAGTGCCGGGTCGGCAATGCTGCCCGCGAAGTGGGTCACGCGGGTATCGCTGGGTGGCTCGGCAAACGCCAGGTCCATCAAGACCAGCTGGTCCACCGGCTGGCCTGCCAGCCCGTCCATCAACAGCCGCTGGACCAGCGTATAGCCTACAAAACCGGCAGCGCCGGTGACGAGGATACGCATCAGCCGCCCCTGCCATGGGCCATCGGCACGACCTGCTGGTCTATGCTACCGAAGGGCCCGGCGCTGCCGTCTTCAAACAGCGCCTGCATGCGCACCCGCTCACCGAAGCGCATGAAGGACGTTCTGGCCGCGCCCTGGTCAATCATCTCGATCACGCGACGCTCCGCCAGGCATGCCGAACCGGCATCACGCGCCACGTTCGACACCGTGCCCGAACCGACGATGCAGCCCGCCGTCAGGCGCCGGGTACGCGCTGCATGGGCCACCAGCTCGCCGAAGCCAAAGCCCATTTCACCGCCATGCGGCTCACCAAAACGCTCACCGTTGCGCTCGACCTTGAGGCGCATCTGCACACGGCCATTCCGCCAGGCGGTGCCCAGCTCGTCCGGTGTCACGGCCACGGGTGCGAAGGCGGTAGACGGCTTGGCCTGCAGAAAGCCGAAGCCGGTCTTCATCTCGTGCGGCCCCAGCGCGCGCAGACTCCAGTCGTTGATCTGCACGACCAGGCGCACAGCGGCCAAGGCCTCGGCGGGCGTTGCGGCCATGGGCACAGCCCCCACCACCACGCCGAACTCGCCTTCGAAGTCGATGCCATCGGCCTCGCTGGGCAGCGGCACGTCCGCATGTGGTCCCAGGAAGTCGTCGCTGGCGCCCTGGTACATCACCGGCACGGTGTCGAACTGGGGAATCGGCGGCGTATTGAACGCCTTTTCCATCAGCCTGCCGTGGTTCAGAAACGCCGAAGCATCCAACCATTGCGGGCTGCGCGGCAAGGGTGCCAGGCACTGCTGTGGGTCGAAAGCGAAGGCGTCGGCAGCCTGCCCGGCGTTGAGCGCATCGCTGCGCGCCTGCAGGGCCGGCACGACGGCGTCCCAGCGCTGCAAGGCATCCAGCAGGCTGGGGGCGATGTCCTGCGCCTCGCAGGCCCAGCGCAAGTCGCGCGAAACGATGACGAGCCGGCCGTCCAGGCGGCCGTTGGGAAGTGTGGCAAATCGCATGGATGTCCTGTTCAGCGGGGCAAGGCCATCAGGCCATCGTCAAAAATCGCCACGGCTCGCGTCCAGCCGGCCGAGCCGCGCCGCACCTTGTGCGGGAAGCAGCTGACGTAGAAGCCGTGGCCCGGCAAGGCTTCCAGGTTGTGCAGCTTTTCCAGGTGGCAGTAGCCGATGTCGCGGCCGGCCTTGTGGCCTTCCCATATCAATGCCTTGTTGCCGGTTTCGGCAATCTTTTGGGCGGTATAGGAAAACGGCGCGTCCCAGCTCCAGGCGTCGGTGCCGGTCAGACGCACACCACGCTCCAGCAAATACATGGTGGCCTCGTACCCCATGCCGCAGCCGGCGGACACAAAGTCGTTATGACCGTAGCGCGAGCCGGCGCGGGTGTTGACCACCACGATGTCCAGCGGCGCCAGCGTGTGTCCTATGCGTGCGAGCTCGGCCTCCACATCGGCTGCGGTGGCCACGTAGCCGTCAGGGAAGTGGCGAAAGTCCAGCTTCACACCGGGCTGGAAGCACCATTCCAACGGCACCTCATCGATGGTGATGGAGGGCTTCTTCTCGCCGTTCTTTGCATCCATGGTCGAGTGGAAATGGTAGGGCGCGTCCAGGTGGGTGCCGCTGTGCGTGGTCATGGTCACCCATTCCGCCGCAGCGGCCTCTCCGTCCGGGTAGTCCTCGGCCGTGGTGCCGGGAATCATGGCCATGAACTCGGGCAGTGTGTCCTGGTGCTTCTGGTAGCTGATCTTGGGCGCCAGCGGGGGTGGGTCGGACAGCACCTCGTTTTCCAGGTAGATCGATAGGTCAATGAATTGGCGTGGCATATGTGAAATCCTCAATGGCCGTCTATGGTCAAAGTGAAGCGAAACTGGTGGAATCGTCTGGCGAAACGGGAAGAGTGAAAAAAAGTCCCAACCTGAAAAAAGCGACCTTTCAGTCACCCTTACGGGCCTGCAATGCCGCACGCAGCGCCGGCGTGTAGGCACCATCCACCAGCACAAACAGCATGCGGCACATACGGCCCGAGCGGTTGGCCCAGGCGTGGTTGGTGCCGCGCTGCACCACCACATCGCCCTGGCGCAGCAGGGTGGCGCTGTCGTCCAGCACCAGGGTCATCTCGCCATCCAACACCACGCCGTAGTCCACCGACTCGGTGCGGTGCATCAGCGGATGCGGTGAATCGGCCCGCACAGTCGAGGCACTGGCATCGCCAATCTGGGTAAAGGCGTCGTGCATCGCCGCAGCGCCGTGGGCCAGAAAGTCCTCGGTATCGGGCGGAATGTCCACGATACGTATGCGGGTGCCGGTCTGCGGAGGCGGCAGCACCAGCGCACCCAGCGTCGGGTCGGCTCCGTTGTCTATCGGCACGGGCGTGCTCTGGGTGGACCATATTTCGTGAAACACGGTGCCCGGGATCTTCTCGATAGCCACCACGGTGGGCAGCGGCCCGGCCTCGCTGACGATGGCCTTGCCCTGGGCGTCGTGCCCGGTCACGATGCGGCGGATGGGATGGAATGCCATGCTGTGCGCCACCATCAAATGGGCGCGGCCAGGGCCATCAGCGTCTCGCGCATGATGCGGCCATGCTCGGCCTTGTCGCCGCCGGTAATCTCGATCTCGCCCAGGCGCACCGAGTTCTCCACCACCATGCGGCAGCGTTCCCAGCGCCGTGCCTGGAAGCGCTCCAGCGCTGCGGCCACGCCAGTGTGGGTGGCCAGCTCGTCGGCCAGCACGATGGCATCTTCAATGCCAATGCAGGCACCCGAGGCCATGTGCGGCGTGGTGGCATGCACCGTGTCGCCAATCAACACCACCCGGTTCTGGTACCAGGGCTGGGGCATGAGCAGGCTTTCCAGCGGGCGGTAGACGATTTGCGCATCGGCATTGATCTGGGCGCGCACGCTTTGCATGAGCGGCGCTGGGAAAGGTGCCAGCAAGTCCGCCAGCATCTGCGGAAAGTGTTGTGCATCCAGGCGCTCGTTGGTTGCCCGGTCTTCGGTCACGAACAGGTACATCTCATCCTGCGACACGGCGTTCAGCCCGGTCTTGACCTTGGGGCCCAACCACATCATGGTGCGCTGCACCTCCGCAGGCCGGGGCAGCACGGCGCGCCACACACACTGGCCGCTGTACAGCGGCTGCGGCGCCGCCGGGAACAAGGTTGTGCGCACCTGGGAGTACAGGCCGTCCGCACCAATCACCAGGTCATAGCGTTGCTGGCTGCCATCGGTGAACTGCACGTCCACGCCGTCGGCGTCCTGCTGGATGGCAGTAAAGCTGCAGCCCAGCCGCACATGGGCACCGGATGCGCGGGTGGCCTCAGCCAGTATCTTGGCCAGTACCGGCCGCATGATGCCGCCGCCGCCCGGCACGTCCGAACCCGCCAGGCGCGGCGTGGGCAGGGAGCCAATCTGCTGCCCCGCAGGGGTAAACAAGTCCACGCCATCGGCCGCAAAGCCCTGGGCCAAAAACGCATCCAGCACGCCCAGCGTGCGAAAGGCGCGCAAGGTGGCGCCGCCCAGGCTGATGCCGGCGCCGTAGGAGCGCCAGCCGGGGTCGATCTCGACCAGGTCCACCGCGCAGCCCTGCTTACGCAACTGGATGGCCGCCGCCATGCCGGAGAAGCCCCCGCCTATGACCAAAATTTTGTGTGCTGCTGTCATTCTTGTATCTCCTTTTTATCTATCAATCTCACATAACCCTGGGCGTCTACGGCGTGGGCCACGGCCTGCAGCGACTGGCCCAAACAGGGCCCCAGAGTGCAGACCCCGGTATCCACGTCAAACAGCGCGCCGTGGGCAAAGCACACGATGGCATCGCCCGCATGGTTCAGGTACGCGTCCTTGCGCCAAGCCATGGGGCTGTTGGCATGCGGGCAGTTGTCGCGGTACACCCGCAACCCATCGCCGCAGCGCACCGCAAACAGCGTGTCCCGGCCCGTGTGCCCAGGGTCGAAGCCGCGCGATGTGCCCGGAGGCACATCGTCCAGATGGCACAACAGCGTCATGGGCCTGACCTTCAGTGCGCCGCGCCGGGTGGCGGGCCGCCGGATGGTGCCCACTTGTCGCGGTGCTGGAACAGGAATAGCTGGGACGCGTCCGCCCCCATGGGTGCCTCGCGGGCCAGCCAGTCTGCGTCGTGCAAGTCCATGTCGGCGTCGTACTCCACATGGCAGCCCAGCGGGCTATTGAAGTACCAGAACCAGTTGGAGCCAAACAGATGGCGCCCCGGTCCCCAGAAGGACTGGTAGCCCTTGTTGGCGAAACGGGTGCCGGCCAGCATCACCTCGGTGGGCCCGCCCATGTGGAAGGTGAAGTGCTCGCAGCCCTTCATGAACGGCGGCGTCTGGATCATGAACAGGGTGTGGTGGTCGGCCGTGCCGGCCGGGCGCAGGAATGGGCCCACGCCGGTAAAGCGGTCGGTGCAAACAAAGCCCAGGCGCTGGTAGAAAGCCTCGGCCTTGGCCGCGTCGGGCACGAAATACACCACGTGCGACAAGGAGCGCGGCAGGGCCAGCATGTCTGGCGTGACAGCGACCTGGTTGGCCGGGCGCTGTGGCGCGGCCCCGGGTGCGTTGACGGTTTCGGCTGGCAGCTGGATAGGCCGGCGCACGCTGACCTGGAATGCCAGCGCGAAACCCATATCGTCCACGGCCAGCACGCGGCCCTGGGCGTCGCGGCGCACCTCGCGGTCGCGGCCCAACTCGGCGGCGATCGCGTCCAGCGTCGCCGCGTTAGCCACGCCGTACACGGTCTCGCGCAGCATGCTGGCCGTGCCCATGGCGGGCGGCAGGCGCGGGTCGGCCTGATGGCGGACTTCCACGGCCGTGCCGTCCAGGGCCTCGAAACGGCCTCCTTCGGCGGTGACGCCCACCGGCGTCAGGCCGTAGTCGGTCAGGTACTGGATGCAAGCGTCTAAGTCGTCCACGCCAAAAACCAGTGCATCGGGTCCAATAATGTTCATACGTTGTTACCCAGTTCAAAAGTAAGAGAAAAATCAGCGCGCCCCGGCGTACAGCACGGCTTCGCTTGCCAGCAGGCCAAAGTGGCCGGATGCGGTAGCCAGGCCCTGGGCCACCAGCTTGTCGCGCACCCAGGCCTGCCACTGCGTCCACAGCGTGCGGGCGGCGGCCTCGTCGTCCAGCCAAAATTCGTCGATGCCATCCAGCGGGGCCGTCGTGCCGGGTTTGGCCATCACATCGTTTTGCACGTAGCGGCGCAGCTTGGCGGCCACGGGCCAGGTTTTCAGCTCCGCAGCGCCTTGCAGCCAGACTGCGCGGAATGCCCCGGCGTCGGTATCCGGCGCGCGCTGGATGCAGAAGAACAGCTTGCAGGCGCCGTCCAGCGGCGCGCGCGGGGCCAGCAACTCGCGCTCGCGCACCGTCAAGGGCACCACCGTGCTCTGGTCCACAAAGTTGTCTTCGTCACCCTTCAGGTTCTGAAGATAGAACGGCGTCTGCAGCGAACGCCCCAGCGCGGCAAAGTCCGGGAACCAGATTTGGGTCACGAAATCGCGGTTCAGCGCGAACGGGTCGTTGCCCGGTGCGCTCGCGCGGTACTGGCCGTCGAACACCGCGTTCTGCACATAGCGGCGCGGCGCATTCTGCGGGTCGGTGGCGATGTAGCGCAGCACCATCTCGCCATGCACACGGCGGATGTGCTGGCGGTGTTCCGCCAGGCTGGTGCCGGGCCGGCGGCGGCCCAGGATCATCAGCTTCAAGTCAAACGGCCCCGGGGCTGGCGCCGGCGACTGGCCATGGCCCGAAGCGGCCGCGCCCAGCGCCAGAGAAGCCAGCAGCAGGTGCCGCCGGTGGATCATTGCGTTCATTGAATACTCCTATTTTTATAGCTACTCGCGCTTTATCTACATGCGCAATCAAGCGGTTCGACCACCCAATGTTTCGGCCACCCAGTCGGCGATGTAGGCGCCGGCATTGGCACTGTTGTCGAAGCTGCTGTGCTGCACGCCGCCCTCGCGGTCGGTGAAGATCTTGAGTTCGCGTTTGGGGCTGTTCACCAACTGCTCGTAGGTACGGTGCGCCCACTTCAGCGGGATCTGCGAATCCTTTTCGCCATGGGTCACCAGGAACGGCACCTTGATGCGGTCCAGGATGCCGTCCAGGTGCACGTCCTGCGCAATGCGCATGAAGTCGTCGATGTCCTTGGCACCCCAGACCCAGCAGACATGCTTCCAGTAGTGCGGGACTGGCAGATTGCCCTCCTTGGCCAGGCGCTGGGCCTGCACGTCACGCCAGTCGTGGTTGGCACCCCAGACCACGCCCATGGCGAAGCGCGGCTCGAAGGCCACGGCACGCGGGCAGTAGTAGCCGCCCAGCGACACGCCTTCCATGCCTATGCGCTTGGCGTCCACGTCGGGCCGGGTTTCCAGCCAGTCCACCACGCGGCTGGCCCAGTGTTCGCTGTCAAAACGCGCGGTCAGCCCGCGCAGACGCAGCGCGTCGCCGGTGCCCGGCTGGTCGATGATCAGCGACGAAACGCCCCGCTTGGCCAGCCAGGCTGGCAGGCCCACCAGGTACTTCATCTCCTTGGTCGAGTCCAGGCCGTTGACCTGCAGCAGCAGGGGTGCCGGGCCGGATGTTTTTTCGGCGCGCACCAGCAAGCCGGACAGAAAGCTGTCGCCGTAGGGAATCTGCACCCGCTCGCAGTTGTCGCCAGCCAGCGCAATACCTTTGGTGAAAATTTCCTCGAAGCGCTGGTACAGCGCTACCCGCCCTGGCGCGCCGTGGGCTTGCAGCCGTTCGCAGGTCAGCAGGTAATTGGCCGCGCGTTTGTATTTCTCACCGGCGGAGAACATGCGGCCCGCGGCCTCGTCTTCCTCGGCCAGGCCGCACAGCTTCTCGGCCATGTTTTGCCAGGTCTCGCGGAAGGCTGCGGTGCCTGCGGCATCGGGTTGCTTGGCAGCCTCTTGCAAAGGCTTGCACATGACCTCGATTTCACCCATGCGTGCGCCCATCTCAATGGCCAGGTTGACCGACAGGTCCCAAACGTAATTGGTGGGGAAGTAACGGAACATAACTGCTTTCTCAGAGTAAAAATCAATGGACCGCTGCAGGCGCAGGTACAGCCTGCGCCGCGCCGGACGAAAGATGGGCCGCGCGCCGGTAGCACAGCCAGGACACGCTGCACACCAGCAGTGCGGCCAAGCCGATGGACGAGGTGCCAAAACCTGCCACCAGCACGCCTCCCACCACCGGGCCAATCGCCGCGCCGGTCATCAGCATGGCGGGCGTCAGGGCCACTGCGCGGCCACTGGCGTCGTTGCGCGACAGCCAGCCGAAGACAAAGGTGTGGGTGAAGATCATGGGCGTCACAAACAAGGCGGTAGCCACCGCATACAGCGCAAAACCACTGCCCCAGGCCAGCGCCATGGCCAGGCTGGCCTGCACCAGTACGCCGCCTGCGGCGGCGCTGAAAGCCGGCCAGCGCCGCTCGGTCAGCGCGGCCAGCACCGGTGGCAAGAGGTTGATGAAGCCCAGCACGACCAGCACCACCAGCACGCGGTCGCCAAAGCCCCGCTCGGTACCGATGCGCTCGGCAAAGCTGAACACCATGGACTGCGTGACGGCCATCAGCGTCAGACCGGCAATCGCCCACCAGACCGGTACGGCAATGGGCTGGACCTCGCGCGGCACCGGCTTGGCGCTGCCGTCCACCGCCGTGGGCCGAGGGAAAGCCAAGGCCGTGCCCAGCGTGGCGCAGGCCATCAAGGCCGCAAACATGGCAAACATTGCCACGCCGCCATGCTGCGTCACCATGCTCTGGGCCAGCCCGATGAACACGATGCCGGACACCCCCAGGCCGATGCTGACGATGGCAAACAAGCGGTGCGGCCGGGCGCTGCGGCCTATGGTGCCGTGCACGAAGGACAAACCCATGCCCGCGCCAAACCCGGCGACGGCATGCAGAGCCGTCATGGCGCCCACATGGGTGGTCTGGGTGATGGCTGCAAAAGCGGCAAACGCGATGGCATAGCCCAGTGGCGCGGCCCGCCAGGGCGCATGCCGGTGAAAGCGTGGCGCGAACACCAGGCTGGCCAGCACGGCCGCAGCCAGGTATGCCGTGACCATGGCACCGGCCTGCGGCGGGCTCAGCTGGTACTGGCCTATCAATGCGGAACCCACCCAGACGGGCAGCGCCACCAGGTCCACCATGCCGGCCACATGGGCCAGCAGCAGAATGGCCCGGCCCTGCCAATGCTCGGTATCTGTCTTCATGTGGTTGTCTCCGTGGCTGCCGTCTGCGCGGCGGGTTTGAGTAGAAAGTGGGCCAAGGCCGGCAACAGGATCAGCGCGCCCAGCATGTTCCAGAGGAACATGAAGGCCAGCAGCAAACCCATGTCGGCCTGGAACTTGATGGGGCTGGCCACCCAGGTGATCACGCCAATCGCCAGCGTCACGCCGGTCAGCATCACCACCTTGCCGGTGAACAGCAGCGCCTGGTAATAGGCCTGCGACAGGCTGGCGCCAGCACGCAGCTGGGCCAGGGTCACGCTGAGGATGTACAGCGCGTAGTCCACGCCTATGCCCACGCCCAAGGCAATCACCGGCAGCGTGGCCACCTTGACGCCCATGCCAAAGGCCACCATCAAAGCCTCGGCCAGAAACGAAGTCAGCACCAGCGGCAACACCGCCACCACCACCGCACGCCAGGAACGGAAGGTGATGAAGCACAGCAGCACCACGGCGCCATAGACCATCAGCAGCATCTGGTGCCAGGCCTGCTTGACAACGATATTGGTGGCCGCCTCGATGCCGGCATTGCCCGCTGCCAGCAGGAACTGCACGTCTGCCGTGTCGTTGTCCTTGGCAAAGGCTTCCACATGCTCGACCACACGGGTCAACGTGTCGGCCTTGTGGTCGCGCAGGTAGACGTACATGGTCAGCAGGCCGCAGCTGTCGTTGTACAGCCCACGCGGTGCGCCAGCGGTCACTGTGTTGAGCATGTCCTGGTTGTTCAGGAACTCGTACCACTTGGGGTTGCCCTCGCTCAACCCGGTCAGCACGCGGCGGTTCAGCAGCGCCAGGGTATTGGTGGACTCCACGCCGTCCAACTGGCGCAGCTGCCACTCCAGCGCGTCCACCTTGTTCAACGTCTCGTATTGGGAGCACTGGCCTTCGGGCGTTTTGACCATCACCGCCAGCACGTCGCTGCCTGCACCATAAGCGCTGTTGATGAAGGCCACGTCGCGGTTGTAGCGGCTGTCGGCGCGCAGCTCGGGAGCGCCCGGGTCCAGGTCGCCAATTTTCAGCTGCGAAGCTACGAGCGCACCTGCCACGCCCAGCAGCACGCCACCGACCACGGCCGCTGTCGCCCAGCGGCGCTGGGTAAAGCGGTCCAGCCATACCCACAGCGGGCTGCGGGCCGCGCCGCTGGCATCGCCGGCCTCAGCCCGCAGGCTGCGTTGCGCGGCAGCAGGGCTGACACCGGTGTAGCTGAGCAAAATCGGCAACAGGATCAGGTTGGTGAAGATCAGCGCCGCCACGCCGAGGCTGGCCGCCAGGGCCAGCTCGCGAATGGCCTGGATGTCAATCACCAGCAGCACCGCAAAGCCCACGGCGTCGGCCAGCAGCGCCGTCAGACCGGCCAGGAACAGGCGGCGAAAGGTAAAGCGCGCGGCCACCAGGCCGGGCATGCCACGGCCTATGTCCTGCATGATGCCGTTCATCTTCTGCGCGCCATGGCTCATGCCGATGGCAAACACCAGGAAAGGCACCAGGATGGAATACGGGTCCAGCTGCTGGCCCAGCAAGGGCAGCAGACCCAGCTGCCACACCACGGCCACCATGGACGCCGCCACCACCAGTGCGGTAGAGCGCACGCAGCGGGTGTAGGCAAACACCATCACGCTGGCAATTGCCACCGCCAGCGCAAAGAACACCAGCACCGCCTGCACGCCGGCTATCAGGTCGCCCACGATCTTGGCAAAGCCGGTGATGTGAACCTCCACGCCTTGTGCGCTGTACTTGGTACGCAGCACCTCCAGGCGTTGCGACAAGGCACGGTAGTCCATCGCATGGCCTTGTGCATCGCGCGCCAGCAGCGGCACAAACAGCACGCTGGAACGCCGGTCCAGCGCCACGGTCTGGCCGATCTCGCCCGAGCGCTCGATGTTCGCCTCCAGCCTCTGCAGGCTGGCCGCGCCACCGTCATAGCCGTCAGGAATCACCGGGCCGCCCTCCAGGCCGTCCTCGGTCACGCCGACCCAGCGGGTGGATGGCGTCCACAACGACTTCATGCCCACGCGGTCCACGCCAGGCATCAGGAACACCTCGTCGCTAATCTTGCGCAGGGTCTCCAGATAGGCTGCGTCGTAAATACTGCCCTTGGGGTTGGCCACCGCGATGCGTACGGCATTGCCCAGGCCGCGCAGTTCGTTCTGGTGCTGCAGGTAGTTCTGGATGTAGGGGTGGTGGCCGGGAATGGTCTTCTCGAAGCTGGCGTTCAGGTCCAGCCGGCTGGCCTGCCAACCCAGCAGCAGCGTGACCAGCGCACAGATACAAACTACCCACAGCCGGTTGTTGAACAGCAGCCGCTCAACCACTGAGCCAGACTGCACATCAAAGGCCGTCTGTGTAGACGGAAGGGGTTGGGGCGCCATCATGGTGCAGCCCCCGCAGCGACGGCCATTGCGCCACGTACTGTGAGCGCCAGCAGGCGGCCATCGGCCAGTGGCAATAGGCCTGCCGGCGACGGCAGCGCCGCGCCAGGCAACAGGCTCAAGACCCCACCACGCAAAGCAAACAGCTGCCCGCCCTGGTTGGCCAGTACAACCCCCTGCCCCGCACGCAATGCCGAGGCCGTGAAGGAAATTGGCGCGGCCGCCGCCAAGGCGGACCAGGTGGCGCCCGCATCCATGGAACGCCAGGCATTGCCGCGCAGTCCGGCCAGCACGATCTCGCCAGGGGCAGGCAGTTCGGCGGTAAAGAAGCTGCCGGCGTAGGGCGTGGTCAAGCGCGTGAAGTGCTGGCCCGCATCTTGTGATTGCAGTAACAGCCCTTGCTCGCCGGCAATCACCACCGTGCCACCCTGGGCGCGCACGGTGTACAGATGCAAGGCCTTGGGGTTGTCCAGTTGCTGACCCCAGGGCTTCCAGCTGCGGCCGCCGTCTTCGGTGATGAACGCCAGGTTGTAGGCGCCGACCACGATGCCGCGCCGCGCGTCAAAGAAATGCAGGTCCAGCAAGGGCTTGTCTGCGCCGTCGGCCACCAGGCGCTGGGCGTTCATTACCGCCGCCGCATCGCCACGGGCCTGGGCCTCGTCCAGCACCAACTGGGCCGCCTGCTTGCCGTCCAGCTGGCGCACCCAGGTTTCGCCACCGTCCACCGTAGCCAGCACCACGCCGCTGTGGCCCGTGGCCCAGCCATGCTGCGCGTCCACAAAGCGCACGGCGGTCAGGGTCACGCTGGTCGGTACCTGGGCCTGGCGCCAGTGGGCTGCGGCGTCGTCCGACAGCAGCACAATGCCGCGCTCGCCCACCGCCACCACCCGCGGGCCGGCCAAGGCCGCGCCCAGCAGCACCGCGTGTGCGGCCTGCGGGCTGGCCAGGGCAGGACGGTCCAGCGCACTACCCACCGGTGCCGCCCATACGGATGGCACAGCCAGTGTGGCGGCACACGCCAGCACGGCAGGTACCTGGCACGCGGCCTTCAAGCAAGTCAAAACCATGTTGTGCTGCACCTCAGCGAACGCTGTCGCCAGCCATGGCATCGGGCGAGAAAGTGGAATCTGCGTAGCGCGGCTGCAGCGTGTATTGCGCCGACTTGCCGTTGTACAGATCGCCCACGTAGGCGGTGCCCGACAACAGGTCGTTGAAGCCGAAAGCCCCCGTCACCGTACCTGGCAGGTCGGGCGCCACAAAGGTGGCGGTCCAGATGGTCTTCCACAGCTGGCCGTTGGAATCCCAGCGGTCGGCCAGCACACAGGTCCAGGTGTCTTCATCGCAGTAGTAGCGGCTCTTGGCGGCCGGGTGGCGCTGGCCGGCCCGCAGGCTGGCATCCACCACCCACACACGGTGCAGTTCCCAGCGCATGAAGTCGGGGTTGACGCCGTTTTTGCCCAGCACCTCGGCATCGGTCTTGGGCTGCAGCAGGCGGTTGCCGTTGTAGGGGATGAATATCTCCTTCTTGCCTGCCAGCTTGAAGTCGAATCGGTCCAGCTTACCTGACCATGTCTGTATTTCGTCGAAGCTCATCAGTCCGGCGGTAACCGGAGACGGCGTGTCGCAGCAAGGGTTGGGCAGCTTGCGCACACGGCGCTGACCGGTCAGGTAGACCCAGGACTGGGTTTTCGACGGGTCGATCTGTTCGCGGCCGACGAGGGCTTCACCCGCACGTATCGGTGGCCCCACGTTGACCAAGCGGATCAGCTGGGTCTCGGGCGCCTTGGCGAAGGACTCCAATGTGACGTCGGGGTAGTAGTACGGGATCTGGAAGTCAATGACACCGTCGGTGGTCATCACCGGTTTGCCCTCGGCCGTGATCTGGTACTGGGTGATCTTGGACTGGAAGGAGGTGCCGCGCCAGCGCAGCATGTGGTTCCACATCACCTCGACCCCCGCCTTGGGCAGGGGGAAGGGAACGCCACCCACCACGTCGGCCGGGACATCGCCCTGCAGCTTGCCACGGGTGGCGTTCTTCAGCGTGTTGTCATACACCCACTGTGGCGCGGCAGCAGTGCGGTGCGTCTTGTACACATCCACGCGGTAATCAGGGTACTTTTTCAGCAAAGCCATGACGCCGTCGCTGAGCTTGTCGGCGTACTGGTCGGCGTTCTTGCCGGTGATGCTGGTCACCGGTTTTTCGTCCTTGAACGGATCGCCGCGGCGGCCACCGGCTTTGTCGCCAGGGATGGCGGTTGTCATGCCGCCGGTCCAGGCGGGAATGCTGCCGTCCTTGTTGGCAGCCTTTTCAGCGCCCAGCGGGGTCAATTCAGTTTTCAGTTTCGCGGCTTCTTCCGCGCTCACGGCAGCCAAGCTGGGCAGGCTGGTGGCGGCGCCCATCAGCAGCCCACAGGCCGCCAGCAGGGTATGGTGGTTTTTTTTCATGGTATCTCCGGTAATTCCAATGCGCGGGGTTCAGAACGTGCGGCGCAGGTTCAATGAGATGAAGTCGCGGTCGCCCAGCGGGTTGCCGTCGCTGAACTGGCCTGTGCTGTAGTCGTGGAAGGGCTTGGTGGTACCGATGTAGCGGGTGTAGTTCAGCCCGAACTGCCAGGTGTTGCGGTAATTGCCCTCGATGCCGATGTTGGCGCTGCCCGTGCCCTTGGGGCCCCAGGCCGTGACGCTGGAACGGCCGGACAAGGTGTAGCGCAGGCCCACAGGCACGTTGATGTCCACCCCATCAAACAGCTGCCGGTAGGTCGGGGTGTAGACGAATTGCAAGATGCTGGCGTCGCGGGTGCGGCCCTGGTCGATCTCGTTGTCCGGATCGTTCTTATGCAGCACGCGGTTCCAGGCCAGCTCGGCCGCCAGGCCACTTTCCTTGGCTAGGAAGTTCGGGCCGAAGCTGGCAATGGTGGACAGATTGACGTGCGCGGTACGCCCGGTCGGGTAGGCAGGCCGGGATGCGCTGCTGGGGCCGAAATACACAGCGTTGTTTACATTCAGCGGCATGTTGTCGCGCAGCGATGCCTCGGCGGACACATTGAAGTCGCCCATCGAGCGCGTCACGCTGGCGCCCGCCACGTCGATGTCGCGGCCGAACACATAGAACCAGCTGCTGTCCGTGGTGGGCGCACCGGGGTTCAGCCGGGAGTAGAGCTGGCCGGTCTTGTCGTGGTAGTGCGCGTAGTAGAAGCCCAGGTCGGTCTCGTCCAGCCGCCACTTGGCCTGCAGGCCAAATTGCCCGCTGTTGCGCGGCTTGTCGTCGCTACCCGGCGAGGCCACATAGTTGCCACCCACGCCGGGCACCGATAGCGGTATGCCGACAAACTCCGGCCCGGTGGCCCCCCAGGGTATGTTGGCGGTGGAGAAGTAGCTACCGCCTGCCGGCACGCGGCTCTCTTTCCACTGAAACTGCACATAGCCGCCCAAGCTGAAGTTGGGCGCCACCTGCCACTGGCCCGACAGCTGCGGCACGGGAATGGCAATTTCCTTGAACTGTGCATTCGGCGAGGACAGCAATTTGGACACGTCTGTCGGCCCCTGGGCCGCCGCAATACCGTTGTCGCCAAAGAACAGGCTTTCGCCGTACAGCAAGGTGTGCTGGCCCAGCCGGCCACTGATCTTGCTGCCGTTGGCCAAGGTGGTGCTGCCAAACACAAACGCATCCATCAGCTCCGCCTTGCGACCCGACTCCTGCTGGGTGTGGTCGGCGAACTGGTTGTAAGGTGACTGGCCGTTGGTCGGGTCGTTGGGCGCGTCCGTACCACGCTGGTAGGCCCGGTCGTACCAGCCCGCGGCACTCACCCGCAGGCCAAAGCGGCCCTGGTACACCGCGTCGAACTCAGACAGCAAGTCCACCCGCTCCGACACAAAGCCGCGCTTGCTGAAGTTCTGGTCGCCGGCATTGAAGTTCAAAGCCTGTGGTGCGCCCTGTGCATTGAAAGACTGCGTCAGTACCGGGTCTGCATTACGCAAGCGGTACATGGTGCTGGCCTTGACCGTGTTGTCGAAGCGCAAGCTGAGATCCGGGTTGCCACTGTCCAGCTCCGTGGACTGGGCGCCCTGCACGGCCCCCAGCGCGACGCAGGCCATGGCCGTATGTGTAATTAGCTGGGCATGGGAATAAAGGCGAGTGGCCCGGGCGGACGGGGTCCGCCTCCATAGACGTGGGTGCATTTTTGTCTCCGTTTTGTTGTCTTGCGGTGGGCTGCAAACTGCGGTTTGCCCCGACCTGGAAACGGAATGTACGGAGGGGTAAAGCATTCGTAAAATGGATTCTTTCGATTCCACAAATCCACGCTACCAATACCAAGGGTTACCCCGAGCATGCGATTCAACAAACTCGACCTCAACCTATTGGTGGCGCTGAACGCCTTGCTGACCGAGCGCAGCATCAGCCGTGCGGCCGTGCGCGTGCATCTCAGCCAACCCGCCATGAGCAATGCGCTGGCACGCCTGCGGGCTTATTTCGAAGATGAATTGCTGGTGCCCTCAGGGCGCCAGCTGATCTGGACGCCACGCGCTGAAGCGCTGGTGGAACCGGTGCGCGAGGTGCTGATGCGCATCGACAGCACGATTGCCGCGCAGCCCCGCTTTGACCCGGCCACCGCCTCGCGGGCCTTCACCCTGCTGGTGTCCGACTTCACCACCACGGTCTTCGTACCCGCTCTGCTGGAGCGGCTGTACCACGAGGCGCCGGGCGTGCGCATAGACCTGCGCATGCAATACACCAACCCCGCAGAAATGCTGGAACAAGGCGACGCAGACCTGCTGATCATTCCTGCCCAATACGCCTCGCCCGACCACCCGTCCCAGCCCCTGTTCGAAGAGAACTACCTGTGCGTGACCTGGACCGGTAACCGGCATATCCAGGACAAGCTGAGTTTTGACGACTACCTGGCGGCCGGCCATGTGCTGGCCAACTTTTCCGGTGCCGCGCAGACACCGGCATTCGATGGCTGGTTTCTGGAGCGCTTTGGCATCACCCGCCGGGTCGAGGTCACAGCCCCAACCCTGGCGGCCCTCCCCAGCCTGGTGGTGGGCACCGACCGCATCGCCACCGTGCACCGGCGGCTGGCCGAGCGGGTGCGCCACCTGCTGCCCATCCGCATCTGGGAACCCCCGCTGGAAATCCCCAAGCTGGTCCAGATGCTGCAATGGCACAAGTACCGCAACAACGACCTGGCACTGGCCTGGCTGCGCAACTGCGCGCTCGAAGTGGGCGCGAAAATCTAGCTATTCCAAAGCCGCAGCCGGGCCAAAAAATTCATAACGGGTTTGTGTCTCGGGCACGCCCAGTTCACGCAGCTGTTTTTTCATCTGGCGCATAAAGGGCTTGGGGCCGAGGAAATACGCATCCACATCGCGCGATGCGGGCAGCCACTCGGCCAGCTGCGCCTGCTGCAGATGGCCTACGGCATGCGGCACATCGTCCGCGCCGCTGTGCTCGTCATAGGCGTAGAAGCGCTGCAGCTGCGGGTGCTTGGCCAGACGTGCCTCGATGGCGTGGCGGAAGGCATGGACCTGCCGATTGCGTGCGCAATGTATGAAGTGCACCGGCCGTGTGCCCTGCAGCGCTGCGTCCAGCATGGCCAGGGTCGGCGTGATGCCGACACCGCCGCTGATCAGCACCAGCGGCTTGTCGCTGGCGGCCAGCACGAAGTCGCCCGCGGGTGGAAACAGGTCCAGCACCGTGCCTACCTGCACCTGGTCGTGCAGGTAGTTCGAGGCCACGCCGCCGGCCTCGCGCTTGACGCTGATGCGGTAGTCCACGCCGTTCGGCGCAGCCGACAGCGAGTAGTTGCGGCGTATCTCGTTGCCGTTCACCACCAGACGCAGGCCGATGTACTGGCCGGGCTGGAAGCCGATCACCGTGCCGCCGTCCTGCGGCTGCAGGTAGAAGGAGGTGATCTCGGCGCTCTCCACTTCCTTGCGCGCCACGCGGAAAGCCCGCGCACCGCGCCAACCACCCGGGGCGGCCGCCACATCGGCGTAGATTTTTTCTTCCGCGCCGATCAGGATGTCGGCCAGCTGGCCATAGGCCGCGCCCCAGGCTGCGATGACGGCATCGGTGGCGATCTCGGCGCCCAGCACCTCGCGGATAGCGCGCAGCAGGCAGGCACCGACGATGGGGTAGTGCGCGGCCTCGATCTGCAGCGACACATGCTTGTTGATGATTTGCGACACCAATCCACCCAACTGCTCCAGGTGGTCGATATGCCGGGCATACATCAGCACGCCATTGGCCAGGGCGCGCGGCTGGTCGCCATTGGCCTGGTGGGCCTGGTTGAAGAAGGGCCGCACCTCGGGGTGCTCGGCCAGCATGGTTTTGTAGAAATGCGTGGTCAATGCCTCGCCGCCGCTTTCCAGCAGGGGCACGGTGGATTTGACGATGGCGCGTTGTTCTGGGGTCAGCATGTGTGGCTTTCAATCGGATGCAGGGCGGCGCCCGGCTGCAGCTACTAACTCAAGTTCCATGCCCGCCCTGTAGCCCATAGGAATCAAGCACTTAGGTGTACACACTATCTTTTTGATGCAGTCATAATGATCCACCAAGGAATCATTTTGATAACAAAAAGCCTGCTCCAGACCCTGGTGCCCCTGGTCGACGACCTGGCACGCGAACTGCCCGACGGCGAGCGCTACCGCCGCCTGCTGGAGGCCGTGCGCGCCCTGCTGCCCTGCGATGCGGCCGCGCTCTTACGGCTAGACGGCGGCTGGCGGCTGCCGCTAGCGGTGGACGGCTTGAGCCATGACACGCTGGGGCGCCGCTTCAAGGTCAGCGAGCACCCTCGCCTGCAGCAGCTGCTGGAAGCCCCCGGCCCGACCCGCTTCCCGCCCGACAGCCCGCTGCCCGACCCCTACGACGGCCTGATCGAAGGCGTACAGCTGGAGGTGCACGACTGCATGGGCTGCCCGGTGCTGCTGGGCGACACCCCATGGGGCGTGCTGACCCTGGACGCGCTGGACAAGGAACGCTTCTCCAGCGTCGATCTGGGCGATCTGCAGGCCTTCGCCAGCCTGGCGGCGGCAACCGTCAGCGTGGTGCAGCGCATGGCCGGGCTGGCGCAGCAGTTCGAGGCCGAGCATGCGCGCGCCGAAAGCTACCGCGCGCTGGCCGAAGAGCACCCACCCCCTACGCTGATCGGCCAGAGCCCGGCCCACCAGCGCCTGCTGGCCGACATCGCCACCGTGGGCAACAGCGACCTGACGGTGCTGATCACCGGCGAAACCGGCGTCGGCAAGGAGCTGGTGGCCCAGGCTCTGCATGCGGCTTCGCCGCGTGCCAGCCGGCCGCTGATCAGCCTGAACTGCGCGGCCCTGCCCGAATCGCTGGTGGAAAGCGAGCTGTTCGGCCATGTGCGCGGCGCGTTCTCGGGCTCGGTGGCCGACCGGCGCGGCAAGTTCGAACTGGCCGACGGCGGCACGCTATTCCTGGACGAGGTGGGTGAGCTGTCGCTGAGCGTGCAGGCCAAGCTGTTGCGCGTGCTGCAGGGCGGCCAGCTGCAGCGCCTGGGCTCGGACCGCGAGCACCGCGTCGATGTGCGGGTGATTGCCGCCACCAACCGCGATCTGGCGCAGGAGGTGCGCGCCGGCCGCTACCGCGCCGACTTCTACCACCGGCTCAGCGTCTACCCCTTGCCCGTGCCGCCGCTGCGCGAGCGCGGCCACGACGTGCTGCTGCTGGCCGGGCATTTCTTGGAGCTGAACCGATCCCGCCTCGGCCTGGGCAGCCTGCGCCTCGATGCCGACGCCCAGGCCGCGCTGCTCGCGCACAGCTGGCCCGGCAATGTGCGCGAGCTGGAACACCTGATTGCCCGCAGCGCCCTCAAGGCCATGCAGGGCGCGGCACCCCGGGCGCGCATCGTTAGCCTGACGGCTGCGCATCTGGACCTGGGCGCCCAAACCGCAACGGTGGACGTGCCGGCCGATACGACGCCGCCCGTCGATCTGCGCACCTCGCTGGACGACCACCAGCGCCAGCGCATCGCCGAAGGCCTGCAGCGCCACCAGGGCAACTGGGCATCGCTAGCCCGCGAACTGGGCTTGCACCGGGCCAATCTGGTCCGGCTGGCGGCACGGCTAGGCTTGCGCAAGAAGTAATAATCGGCATCAAGAATCAAACGAAAGCCCGCGATGGAACTCCCAGCACACCAACTGAGCATGACGGTCTTGATGACCCCGGATATGGCCAATTTTTCGGGCAATGTGCACGGCGGCGCCGTGCTCAAGCTGCTGGACCAGGTGGCCTACGCCTGCGCCAGCCGCTACGCCGGCCGCTATGTGGTCACCGTGAGCGTGGACCAGGTGATGTTCCTGCAGCCCATCCACGTGGGCGAGCTGGTGACCTTTCTGGCCAGCATTAACCACACCGGCACCTCGTCCATGGAGGTCGGCATCAAGGTGGTGGCCGAGAACATCCGCAGCCGCAGCGTGCGCCATGTGAACAGCTGCTTCTTCACCATGGTGGCCGTGGACGACGACCGCAAGCCGGCCCCCGTGCCGGCGCTGGTGCCCAGCACGGACGACGAAAAACGCCGCTTCGAGCAGTCCATCATGCGCAAGAAAGTACGCCGCGAGCTGGCCGCGCGCTTCGCCTCCATCAAGGAAGCTTCTGAACAAAATAAGCCTCCAGCGCAGGAAGCTACTGCGTCATAAGCTACCAATTCAATAGCAACCGCTATTTATCAATGGATGAGCCCATGTCATCCAGCCACAGCACGCGGTCGGCGTAGCACTGCAGATCGGCCGACAGCGTGGCCTGCGCGCCGTTGAGCCAAACCTCTTTGCGCAGATCGGACTTGAGGTAGGAGATGGCGTCTTCAAAGTCGCCGTCGCCGGCCGACAAGATCACCCGGTCATAAATGCCCTGAGCGGCAAGCTTGATCATCAGCGTGGCAATTGCCACGTCCACGCCTTTTTGCACCGTGCGGTCGAAGTGGGTTTTGCACGACGGGCACTGGTTGTGCTGCTCCTTGAGCTTGTACAGCTGCACCCGCATCTGCGGGCCCTTGGGCGGCGCGGACTTGATCCAGGTGTGGAAGGCGTTCTGCGCTTCGGCGTTCGGGTCGCCGGTGGAATTCAAGTAGTAGCTCTCGTAGATCGGGCCGCCGTTGGCCTTGACCAGCTCGTGCTTGAGCTTCAGGTAGTCAAAGCCGTTGGCACGTGAACGGCCGAAGTTGTACATGTACGCGGCGTCTACGATCCAGACTGTTTTCATGGGGGTCACGGGTTCACTTCGTAGAGTTCAAGAGGTAAGCCATCGGGGTCGGCAAAAAAGGTGAAGCGCCGGCCGGTGAATTCATCGACACGCACCGGCTCCACGGCCACGCCGTCAGCTTGCAGGCTGGCGATGTTCGCATCCAGATCCACCACGGCAAACGCCAGGTGGCGCAGGCCACAAGCCTCGGGCCGCGAGGGACGCGGTGGCGGCGCGGGGAAGGAAAACAGCTCAATCTGTGAACCATCGGCCAGCGCCAGGTCCAGCTTGTAGGACTGGCGCTCGGCGCGCAGGTTCTCGGCCACGATGCGCAGGCCCAGGATGCGGGTGTAGAAGTCCCGGGACCGCGCGTAGTCGGAGCAGATGATAGCGGCGTGGTGCAGGCGGCTTAGTTCCATAGGCTCAGAGCTTAACCCGCCATGGCTTCGCGCACCGCTGCCAGTTGGCGGCGCGACACCATCAGCACTTCATCCAGCCCCTGCAGGCGCACGGCCCAGCCCTCGCCCTCCTCGGGGTCGAAATGCTTTTCCAGCGCCCGCAGCGCACGGCGCGACACCAAGGCGTTGCGGTGGACACGGATAAACACACTGGCGTGACGCGCCTCCAGCTCGCTCAAGGAGCCGTCCAGCACATAGCTGCGGCTGGCGGTACGCACGGTGATGTATTTCAGCTCGGCCTTCAGATACAGCACGCTGGCCAGGGGCACGCGCTCGGTGCGGCCGCGGTCGTGTATCACCAGCACATCCTGCATCAAATCGGGCTCTGGCGCAGGTGCTGCCTGCAGCAGCCGCTCCACTTTCTGTAGCGCTTGCTGCAGGCGCTCCAGGCGCACCGGCTTGGTCAAGTAATCTGCCGCGGCCAGGTCAAAGGCCTGCAGCGCATGGCCGGCGTGGGCGGTAACGAAGACCACGGCCGGCGGCCGGGGCAGGGCCTGCAGCTGCTGGGCCAGTTGCAGACCGTCCATGCCGGGCATGTGGATGTCCAGCAGCAGCAGGTCCACCGTCTGGCTGGCCAGCGCGGCGCAGGCCTGCTGCGCGTTCGCCGCCTCGGCCACCACTTGGGCTGCCGGCGCCTTGCAGTCGCCCAGCAGGGTGCGCAGCCGGGCGCGGGCCAGCGCCTCGTCGTCCACGATCAATATGCGCAGTGTCATGGGCCGCGTCCTTTCATGCCGGTATCTCGATGCGCACCAGGTAGATGCCATCCTTCAGCACCGCCTGGAACTGGCCCTGCACGTCGTGCAGCAGCTTCAGGCGGTCGCGCACATTGTCCAGCGCCACGCCAAAGCCGGCGGCGCCCGGCCCGGCGGGCACAGTGTTGCTGATCTTGATGACCACCGTGTCGCCGCGCCGCTCGGTGCTGATGCGCAGGTCGGCCCCGCTGGCGCTGGGCTCCACACCGTGCTTGACGGCGTTCTCCACCAGCGGCTGCAGCAGCAGGGGCGGCAGCTGGGCCTGGGCGGCGCGCAGGTCCAGCGCCCAGTGGATGCGCAGGCGCTCGCCAAAGCGCACCTGCTCAATGGACAGGTAGCGCTCGGCCAAGGTGGTCTCCTGCTCCAGCGTGACGGACTCGCCCTGGTCCACCAGCGCGTGGCGAAACAGGTCGCTCAGGTCTTCCAGCAGGGCTTCGGCCCGGGCCGGCTCGGCGCGCACCAGGGCAATCGCGCTGTTCAGCGTATTGAACAAGAAATGTGGCCGGATGCGCGCCTGCAGCTCACCCAGCCGCGCCGTAGTGGCAGCTGGCGTACGGGCGCGGGCGCGCAGCACCAAGCCAGCCACCACCATGGCGGACAACCAGGCGCCGGCCGCCGCGCAGGCCAGCCAGGGCACGGGGTCCATCAGGCCGATCAGGGCCAGCATGCCGCAGCCGTACAGGCCGGCCAGCGCGCCCAGCAGCACCCCGGCCACATACTGCGCCCAGGGTGGCAGGCGCGCCAGCGTGCGCTTTAGGCTACAAGCGGCCAGCAGCCAGACCAGCACGGCAGGCAAGGCGCCACCAGTCCACAGGGCCAGCCGAGTCAGCCAATCGCCCGCGCCCAGGGCCCCAAACAGCGCGGCCACGGCCACCGCCAGCTCGACAAACAACACGGCGCGCAGGATCACACCCACCTGGCAGGCATCAAATACCAGGGCCCTGGACACGCGCGTGGGGGCGTCCGGGTCGGCTAGCGTACCGAAGCTCGATAAAATTTGCGTCTCTTGCATACCAACGTCCATGACAAGACCCGATTATTGGGTATGAACCGGCCGTTGGTACGCCACTCCATCTCCCCCTCTGCCACATTGGTGCCTGCCGCATGTCCTCCTCCATAAACCAACTCGACAAAAAATCCGAAGCCTGGTCGGCCCTGTTCTCCGAGCCCATGAGCGATCTGGTCAAGCGCTACACCTCCAGCGTGTTTTTTGACAAGCGCCTGTGGCAGGCCGACATTGCCGGCAGCCTGGCCCATGCCGAGATGCTGGCCGCGCAGAACATCATCGCAGCCCAAGACCATGCAGACATCCAGCGCGGCCTGGCGCAGATCAGCGCCGACATCGAGTCCGGCAACTTCGAATGGAAGCTGGACCTGGAAGACGTGCACCTGAACATCGAAGCCCGGCTGACCCAGCTGGTCGGCGACGCCGGCAAGCGCCTGCACACCGGCCGCAGCCGCAACGACCAGGTCGCCACCGACGTGCGCCTGTGGCTGCGCGGCGAGATGGACCTGATCAACGGCCTGCTGACCGACCTGCAGCTGGCCCTGGTCAGCATCGCCGAGAAGAATGTGGATGTGGTGATGCCCGGCTTCACCCACCTGCAGGTGGCCCAGCCGGTGAGCTTCGGCCACCACATGCTGGCCTATGTGGAAATGTTCGCCCGCGACGCCGAACGCATGCTGGACGTGCGCAAGCGCGTCAACCGCCTGCCGCTGGGCAGCGCCGCCCTGGCCGGCACCAGCTACCCGCTGGACCGCGAGCGCGTCGCCAAGACTTTGGGCATGGTGGATGTGAACGGGTTCCCCGTGGTCTGCCAGAACAGCCTGGACGCCGTCAGCGACCGCGACTTTGCGATTGAATTCACCGCCGCCGCCAGCATCGCCATGGTGCACATCAGCCGGCTCAGCGAAGAGCTGGTGCTGTGGATCAGCCAGAGCTTTGGCTTCATCGACATTGCCGACCGCTTCTGTACCGGCTCCAGCATCATGCCGCAGAAGAAGAACCCCGACGTGCCCGAACTGGCGCGCGGCAAGACCGGCCGCGTGGTCGGCCACCTGATGGGCCTGATCACCCTGATGAAGGGCCAGCCCCTGGCCTATAACAAGGACAACCAGGAAGACAAAGAGCCGCTGTTCGACACCGTGGACACCCTCAAGGACACGCTGCGCATCTTCGCCGAGATGGTCGGCGGCATCACCGTCAAGGCCGAGGCCATGGAGCGCGCCGCGCTGCGCGGCTACGCCACCGCCACCGACCTGGCCGACTACATGGTCAAAAAAGGCCTGCCCTTCCGCGACGCGCACGAGGCCGTGGCCCATGCGGTGAGGGCCGCGATCGCACACAGCGTGGACCTGTCCGAGCTGCCGTTGAGCGTGCTGCAGCAGTTCAACCCGAAGATCGAAAAAGACGTGTACGACGTGCTCAGCCTGCGCGGCTCCATGAACGCCCGCAATACCCTGGGCGGCACCGCGCCGGCCCAGGTCAGCGCGCAAATCGCACGGCACCGCGCCCGTCTGGCCTGAACCACAGCGCTAGCAAATAAATAGCTGCCAGCGCAGGTATTACCTGCGCCGGAGGGCTATTTTTTATGCAACAAAACAAAGGCTTACACCTGATACACACTGGCTTGACGCAGATCAACTGCAGTGTCGGGCCATCGGTCGCACAATGCCATCACACACCACACATAGTGGATGGAAGGAGCGACTATGTTGAAACACATTTTGCTGGCCACCGACGGATCTGCCGCCTCTGACCATGCGGCCGAAATGGCCGTGGATCTGGCGCGCAATATGGGCGCCAAACTGACAGTTCTGTATGCCGTAGACCCTTACCCTTATCTGGCCGTGGGCGAAATGAGCACCGAAGGCCTGCAGCACTACATGTCAGCCGCACAACAGGATGCCGCCGCCGCCCACAGCAAGGTGGCTGCCCTGTGCAAGCAGGGCAGCGCAGTGACGTTGATCCCGGTGACTGTGGAAGAGCGTGCCGTGGCCAGCGCCATCGTGGAGTACGCCAATGGCCAGGACGTAGACCTGATCGTCGTGGGCTCGCACGGGCGCTCGGGCATTGCCCGGTTGCTGCTGGGCAGCATCGCCACCAAGGTGCTGGCCGAATCCACGCTACCGGTGCTGGTGGCACGCTGACTGATTACGCTCAGCCACCGGCCCGGCTGAGCACCCAAAAAGCCACAAAAAGCTTTAAAAGCTGTGGGCGAGCCGGGCTAAAACAGGCGTGGCACGACAAGCAGGCGTAGTATTTAGGCATCTGGATTGCTTAGCAATATCTGCATCCTTATCTACCTGGTACTTGATGCCGCATTGCCATTTTCCACAATGCCCTGTCCCATGAAACCCGCCCGCTCCACCGTTGCCCACTACAGCCGTCGCGTCAAAGCGCTCACAGCTTTGCTGGTGCTTTCGGGTGCGATCCACAAGGCGGGTGCCGAAGCACCGTTATTCCCCGTAGCCCTGGCGGTATCCACGCCTGTTCCGGTGGGGGGCGGACAGGCTTCGGCTCCGCTATTGAGCCCACAGACCCGCTGGCAAAGCAGCTTGGATGCATTTGCCAAAGCCGACAACGAACGGCTGCCTGCCAGTGATGGCGTTCTTTTTGTGGGTAGCTCCACGATCAGGATGTGGACCAGCCTGTCGGACGATTTCAGACAGGTGCCGGTGATCATCAACCGCGGTTTTGGTGGTTCCACCATGGCCGATTGCAACCACTTCGTGCGCGAACTGGTGATCCGCTACAAGCCCAAGCAGGTGCTGGTGTATGCAGGCGATAACGATTTGGCCGAAGGTCGCAGTCCAGCCGATGTGAGAGACAGCTTTGCAAAGTTTGTACGCAGCGTGAGGGCGGAGTTGCCAGAAGCCCGCATTTCCTACATCTCGATCAAGCCCAGCCCGTCGCGCGTTGAACTGCTGCCAAAAATCAAGCAGACCAATGCACTGATCTCCGACTATGTGCACAGCTTGCAAGACGTGCGCTACATCGACATCTTCCAGCCTATGTTGAACGCTGAGGGCCAACCCCGGCCCGAGCTGTTTCAACCCGATCAGCTGCATCTGAATGAAGCCGGCTACCGGCTATGGAAGTCGATCATTGCCGCGCAGCTTCCGGCGTCCGCGCCAGCCCAAGTGCCGACTGCGCAAATTGCCGGCAGCCATTAAAGGCCACTGTCAACGCCACGCTTTCAAAATTAAAAGCGCACACCCGAGCCGCGAATCCCCACCTCCATCCGGTGCAAGCGGTCCAGCCTGAGCGATACCCGGGCAACCCCATAAAGCACACCAAAGCAGCCCGCCAGCAACACCACATCCACCCACCAGGCGTGGGCGAACGGGTCGCTTCCCAAAAAAGTCAGCGCCAGCAAAACGATCACCAAATGCGCGGAAAACACGGGCAATGAGGCTGCACCCAGCACCTCCAGCCATGGCAGGCTCGATATCCGCGACGCAAGCGCAGGACCAAAATGAAGAACCACCACCATCAATGCAAATAAATCCAGCAGCCGCAGCGGCCCGAGCAACCATTTGTCAAACAGCATATTCAGGTTTTGATCGGCACCAAAGGGCGCTTGCCCCACGCCGTGCCGCCATACGAACCCGGCAAACGCCATCAGCACCGCCAACACAACGGCCCAGTGCGGAAACACAAAAGGCCGCGCATCCTTCGCATGGCGGCTAGCCCCCATCCACAGGCCCAACACCCAAAGAAACTGCCATGAAAACACCGAGAACGCACCAACTTCACGGATAGGCACAACCAACCCCGTTAACGCAACGGTGGCGCCATACACCCATGCCCCTAGCCCAAATTGCGACAACAGCCATGCGCATAGGCTCCAGGTCATCACCCCGTTCCATCCGTGCCGCAAGGCATATGCCAAAACCCAGGGACTGGCCAGCATATAGAGGATATACATGGGCAGGATGTCCAGCAGCGGCGGCATATATACAAGCAACAACCCAGCCCCCAATGCGGTCAACGGCTGCGCCAGGTAAAAAGACATCAAGTTGGTCACGGCGGGTTGCTCCACCCGCAAACCGACTGCGGCAACGGCCGTGAATAGAAACAACAGCATGGCGACATGGCATGCATAGACCTTGATGGCCCGCTTCCAGAACGCCATACGCATGGCGTCAATGCCATCCCGTTGCGCCAACTTGGCGTATACCAAGCCCGCCATGTACGCGGACAAAAGTACAAACCCCTCGGCGGCCGATACAAATCCAAAGGGCTGCCCGAGGGGCGAACTCAGCCGCGTGGGTAAGTGCGTCACCGTCATGAGCACCAGCATCAGGCCGCGCATAGCATCCAGCTCCCAACGCCGCGTCATGGAAGGCTCACCTTAAGGCACACAACATCAATGTAGAAAACACGACGAATTTGCATAAAACATGGCTTGCGGAACAGCGGCTTGCGGTAGCGAAAGTGCATGCCTTCGGCAACGCCGTGGCGCCGAAGCTGCTTAAGCCCCACCTAAGCCGGAGGCCGCGATAATTGCACGGAGGAAACACAATGCGACTACTGCTCGTCGAAGATGATCCCATGATTGGCGAAACTGTGCTCGACGTACTGCGCGCCGAGCACTTCGCCGTGGACTGGGTCAAAGACGGCGCCATGGCAGACACCGCGCTGAGCACCCAACAGTACGACTTGGTGCTGCTGGACCTGGGCCTGCCCAAAAAAGACGGGCTGGACGTGCTCAAGTCCCTGCGCTTGCGCAAGGACAGCACACCGGTACTGATCGTCACCGCGCGCGATGCCGTGGCCGAGCGCATCAAGGGCCTGGACGCCGGAGCCGACGACTATGTGCTCAAACCCTATGACATCGACGAGCTGCTGGCCCGCATCCGGGCCCTGACGCGGCGCAGCGCCGGCCGCGCCGACCCGGCGCTGGAGATCCACGGCCTGCGCCTGAACCCCATCACCCACGAGGCCGCGCGCAACGGCCAGACCATCGCCCTGTCGGCCCGCGAATGGGCCGTGCTGGAGGCACTGATGGCACGCCCCGGCGTGGTGTTCTCGCGCGCCCAGCTGGAGGAAAAACTCTACAGCTGGAAGGACGACGTCAGCAGCAATGCAGTCGAGGTGTACATCCACGGCCTGCGCAAAAAGCTGGGCAGCGAGCTGATCCAGAACGTGCGTGGCCTGGGCTACGTGATTCCGAAGCCATGACCAGCCCGTATTCCCTGCGCCGACGCCTGCTGGGTTCGGTGATGACAGCCATTCTGGCGGCCGCGTTGTTCCAGGCCGCATCCGCCTACCACGGGGCGCTGCAGCAGGCCGACGAGATGTTCGACTACCACCTGCAGCAAATGGCCTACGCGCTGCGCAATGGCACCCCCAGGCAGCTCGATCCGTTGGAGTCAGACGACGACACTGACTACGAGGTGCAGATATGGAGCGCCAACGGCGTGCAGCTGTTCCAGTCGCACCACAACCGGCTGCCGCCGCAGGCCGTGCTAGGCTTTTCGGACGTAGAGCAGAACGGCACGCGCTACCGTGTGTACTCCATCCAGACCCCGGCGCAGACCATCCAGATCGCCCAGGACATGAGCGCCCGCCAGGCCCGCGCCCGGGCTCTGGCGGTCCGCGCCATGCTGCCCATGGCCTGGATGGCGCCGCTGCTGATGCTGGCCCTGTGGTGGGCCATACGCCATGCGCTCAAGCCGCTGGAGCGCACGCGCCGCCAAATTGCTACCCGCGCCGCCGATGACCTGTCGCCCCTACCCGACAGCGGCCTGCCAGACGAGGTGCGCCCCCTGGTGCACGAGCTGAACCTGCTGTTCGCCCGCGTGCATGCGGCGTTTGATGCGCAAAAGTCGTTTGTGGCGAATGCCGCGCACGAGCTGCGCTCGCCCCTGAGCGCGCTCAAGCTGCAAGCCCAGGCCCTGGGCCGTGCGGCCGATGGCCCGGGCCGCGATGTCGCCGTGGCCCGCCTGCACCAGGGCATAGACCGCGCCATCCGGCTAATGAACCAGCTGCTGGTGCTGGCCCGACAGGAGTCCGCAGCCGATACCCCGGCACAAAAGCTGAATCTGCAAGACCTGGTGCGCCTGGCCGTGGAAGAAGCTCTGCCACAGGCGCATGAGCGGCAAATGGACCTGGGTGTGAATGCCAACGCCCCAGCCTGGGTGCAGGGCCATGCCGAGGCCTTGCGCATCCTGTTGCGCAACCTGCTGGACAACGCGCTGAAGTACACGCCAGCGCAGGGCCGGGTGGATGTGGGCCTGGTTGCTACGCCGGACGGCGCCACCTTGACCGTGGAAGATTCTGGCCCCGGCATTGCTCCGGCCGACCTACCCCATGTGTTTGACCGCTTCTACCGCAGTGCCGAAGCGGGTGCCAGCGGCAGCGGCCTGGGCCTGGCCATTGCCCAGGCCATCGCGCAAGCCCACAAGGCCACGTTGACTCTGGACGCATCACCCACGCTGGGCGGGCTGCGCGTGACGTTGACCTTCCCGCGTCCCGGTTAAATCGTATCCAGCAGCCGCGCGAACGCCTGGGAACGGCCTTGGCGCGAGGCATCGCGCACCGCCGCCGGGTTGGGCAGGGCCACCGACTGGCTGCGCACCGCGGCCACGAAGCGCGGCAGCAATTCCACCATGGCGTCGACGGAATCCAACGGGGCGATGGCATCCAGGCCCGCACCGCGCAGCACGCCCGCCGTGTCGCCCACCGGGTCGGTCAGGCCCAGCAGGGGCCTGCCGGCGCGCAGGTATTCATAGATCTTGGCCGGAATCTGCGCATTGCAGTTGCTGGCCTGCATGACCAGCAGCGCGTCCACCGACAGCATCTCGGCCAGGGCCTGGCGGTAGGGCACGGCGGGGCAGAGTTCGATGAAGTCCTGCACACCGTACTGGCTGGACAGGCTGGACAGCAGATCGTCGTGCGCCGAGGCACGGAAGCGGATTTTCAGCTGCTGCGGTTGCAGGCCGCCCTGGACACGCAGGCGCTGCAAAGCCTGGAATAGCTGGGTCGGGTCGCGCTCCGAGGGGTAGACGATGCCGCTGTGCAGCAACACCACGGGCTGGTCGGCCGCCAGCGGCTGGGCGGTTGCGGCCGGGGCGTTGGCAAAGCTTTCCTCGTCATAGCCGTTTTCCAGCACCGCAATGCGGCTGGCGGCCTGGGGGTAGCGCTCGCGGTACATCTGCGCGGCGCCGGGTGTGGTGAACAGCGAATAGCGCGCCTGCTCCAGCGCCTGCTGTTCGATGCGCTGGTAGCTGCGCCAGGTTTCAGGGTCGGCAGGGTAGCCCTCCTGCGCCATGGGGTCGCGGAAGTCGGCCACCCATGGTATGCCGGTCTTCTGGTGCAGTTGCTGGCCAATCACATGGGCCGTGGCAATCGGATAGGTGGACCAGATGGCGTCCGGCTTGTACTTCTTGACCATCTGCAGGCCCTGGCGCACGGCGTCGAAGCGCCAGCTGACCCAGCGGTCGGGCCGGGCCATCCAGCCCATGTAGCGGCCCTTGATGTTCAGATGGCGCGCGGTGTCCAGGGCGAAGGCGCGCTGCACCACGGTCTCGGGCGGCACATCGGCCAACAGGTCGGGGCTGGTGCGCTCGTAGGCGCGCTCTTCGGCCGTCAGCACCAAGGGACGCCAGCCCAGCGCGGGCAGATGCTGCACAAACCGCAATGTGCGCTGTATGCCACTGCTGCCTGCCAAGGGCGGGAAGTGGTAGGCGATCATTAAAACTGTTTTCAAACGGCTGGCCCTGGGGTTGTGTTCTATGCAGCCAGAGATCATACGGGCAGACGCCGATCCGCCCGCATCCGGCAGAATGCCTGCCATCCATGCCCGCCACCCTCTCCAACCGCCCCACCCTCGCCATGCTGTGCCGCCTGTGGCTGCTGGCCTGGCTGCTGCTGGCCGGCGCGGCCGACGCGGCCACGCTGCTGCGGGTCGGCCCCCTGCGTACTATCAAAACCATAGCTGCTGCCGCACAGATGGCGGGCGACAACACGCTGATTGAAGTAGATGCCGGCGACTACCTGGGCGACGTGGCGGTATGGACCCAATCCCACATCACGCTGCGTGCCGTGGGCGGCCGCGTGCGTCTGCAGGCCAATGGCATGGCGGCCGAGGGCAAAGGCATTTGGGTGGTGCGCAGCCCCCAGTTCACGGTAGAGGGTTTTGACTTTTCCGGCGCACAGGTGGAGAGCCGCAACGGAGCCGGCATACGCTTTGAAGCCGGTAGGCTGGTGGTGCGCAACTGCAGCTTCACCTACAACGAGATGGGCCTGCTGACTAGCAACGACGCGAACGCGGTGCTGGAGGTGGAGGACAGCGAATTCGCCTACAACAGCCGCCCGGACGGCCACAACCACAACCTCTACATAGGCCGCATCGCGCGGGCCAAGGTCAGCGGCAGCTATTTCCACCACGCCCACACGGGCCATCTGCTGAAAAGCCGGGCCGCCGCCAACTACATTCTGTACAACCGCCTGACCGACGAGGCCGGCGGGAGCGCCAGCTACGAGCTGGAGTTCCCCGATGGCGGCGTGGCCTATGTGATAGGCAACATCGTGGAGCAAGGCCCGCTGACCGAAAACCCGCATGTGATTTCCTTCGGCGCCGAAGGCTATGCCTGGCCTAGCAACCAGCTTTATCTGTCGCACAACACCCTGGTGGACGATCTGCCCGGCGGCGGCACCTGGCTGCGCGTCAGGCCCGGCGCCGATGCGGTGCTGGCCGTCAACAACCTGTTCATAGGCCCCACGCCGCTGCCCAGCGCGCCCAACACACCAGGTACCTGGCGCAACAACTACCGGCTGGACCGCAGCGCCTTCGCCTCCGGCTACGACTACCGGCTGCGCGCCGACAGCCCCCTGGTCGGCAAAGCCATGACCCCTGGCAGCGCCAACGGCCAGGATCTGCGGCCCCTGCGCGAATATATTCACCCCGCGCACAGTGCGGCCCTGAGCACTGCGGGCAATGCCCCGCATAATCCCGGAGCGCTGCAGCAGCTGAACCCGGCCCGGCCTTGAGCTTTCCAGCCCCCGCGCTACTGCACTTGTATCGGCTTTTCATACCCTATCCGCCCATGTCCTTGACCCCCTCCTCACTGGTGCTTGGTTCCCCCCTGTTTGCAGATGCCCGCCTGGCCACACTGGCCCGCTCCGACGGCGCGGTAGCCGCCTGGCAGGCCGCCTTTGCTGACAACCCGGCCACGGCCGCGCTGCAGGCCAGCGGAGACTTTGCCGTGGCGCTGCAAGAGGCATCCGGGCGCACATTTCTGGCGGTGGACCGCTTCGCCGTGCGCAGCCTGTGCTACCGCATCCAGGACGGCCAGCTGCGCTTTGCGGCCCGCGCGGACGCGCTGGCCGATGCCAGCGCCGAGGTGGACCCGCAGGCTATTTTTGACTACCTGTTCTTCCACGCCATCCCCTCGCCACGCACCATCTTCAAGGATGTGTTCCGCCTGCCGGCCGGCCACTACGCGGTGTTCGACAAAGGCCAGCTGCTGGTGGCGCCTTACTGGGTGCCCACATTCAACGAGCAGACCGGCGCCTCTTTTGACACCCTGCGCGACGAGTTCCGCAGCCTGGTGCGCAGCGCCGTGGCAGGCGAGCTGGACGGTGGCAAGGCCGGCTGCTTCCTGAGCGGCGGCACCGACAGCTCTACCGTGGCCGGCATGATCGGCCAGGCCGCCGGCAAACCCGCCGCCACCTATTCCATCGGCTTCGACGCCGAGGGCTACGACGAGATGGAGTACGCACGGCTGGCTGCGCGCCATTTCAAGACCGAACACCACGAGTACTACGTCACCCCCGAGGACCTGGTACACAGCATTGCTGACGTGGCCGCCTCCTACGACCAGCCCTTCGGCAACTCGTCCGCCCTACCCTCGTACTACTGCGCGCGCATGGCCAAGGACGACGGCGTCACCAAGATCCTGGCCGGCGACGGCGGCGACGAGCTGTTTGGCGGCAACAGCCGCTACGCCAAGCAGCGCGTCTTCGGCTGGTACGACGTGGTGCCCGCGCCCATCCGCAGCGGACTGATGGAGCCCCTGCTGGGCAAGACCGCCAACAGCTCCATCAGCCTGCTGAGCAAGGCCTCCAGCTATGTGGAACAGGCCAAAGTACCCATGCCAGACCGGCTGCAGATGTACAACCTGCTGCTGCGCCTGGGCATCAGCGATGTGTTCACTCCCGACTTCCTGGCGCGCATCGACGTGCAGGGCCCGGCCGTGCAGCAGCGCGGCGTATGGGAGCAAGCCCGCACCGACAGCCTGGTGAACCGCATGCTGGCCTTTGACTGGCGCTACACCCTGGCCGAAACCGACCTGCCCAAGGTCTGCGGCACCACCCAACTGGCCGGCCTGCAGGTGGGCTTCCCCATGCTGAACCAGGCCCTGCTGGAGTTCTCGCTCAAGCTGCCCACCGAGTACAAGCTCAAGGGCCTGAAGCTGCGCTGGTTCTTCAAGGAAGCGCTGCGCGGCTTCCTGCCGGACGAGATTCTGACCAAGAAGAAGCAAGGCTTCGGCCTGCCCTTCGGCGTCTGGGCGACGCGCCACGACGGCCTGAAAAAGCTCGCCAGCGACTCGCTGAACAGCCTGGCCACGCGCAACATCGTGCGCCCGGACTTCATCCGCAGCCTGCTGGCCGAGCGGCTGCAGGAGCACCCCGGTTACTACGGTGAGATGGTCTGGATTCTGATGATGCTAGAGCAGTGGCTGCAAAAGCACGCGCCGCAGTTCAAGATGCCCAGCTGAGGTCGCAACCGGTATCCGCTCACTTTTTTAGCATCAAAAAGAATAGCTGCTAGCGCACATACTGATTGCGCTAGCAGCTATTTTTATGCCCAAAAAAATGGGCCTATTTTTCCAAACCCGGCTTAGGCCTTGTCCAAGCGCATCTCGGCAGCCTGGGCGTGGGCCTGCAGGCCTTCACCATACGCCAGCTCGGCAGCTATCGGGCCCAGCAGCTGGGCACCGGCCTGGCTGACCTCGATGATGCTGCTGCGCTTCTGGAAGTCGTAGACCCCCAGCGGACTGGAGAAGCGTGCGGTGCCTGAGGTGGGCAGCACGTGGTTCGGGCCGGCGCAGTAGTCGCCCAGGCTTTCGCTGGTGTAGGCGCCCAGGAAGATGGCGCCGGCGTGTTTCAGCAGCGGCTCCCAGCGGTGCGGGTCGTTGCTGCTGACTTCCAAATGCTCGGGCGCAATCCGGTTGCTGATCTCGCAGGCCTCTTCCATGCTGCGGGTGTGGATCAGCGCGCCGCGGCCGGTGAGGCTCTTGGCAATGATCTCGGCGCGCGGCATGCCGTTCAACAGACGGTCGATAGCAGCCTGCACCTGGGCGATGTAGCCGGCGTCCGGGCACAGCAGAATGCTCTGCGCCAGCTCATCATGCTCGGCCTGGCTGAACAGGTCCATGGCCACCCAGTCGGGTGGCGTCGTACCGTCGGCCAGCACCAGGATTTCGCTGGGGCCGGCAATCATGTCGATGCCCACCGTGCCGAAGACGCGGCGCTTGGCGGCGGCCACATAGGCGTTGCCCGGGCCGGTGATCTTGTGCACGTTGGGGATGGTCGCCGTGCCATAGGCCAGCGCGGCCACAGCCTGCGCGCCGCCTATGGTGTAAGCGCGGGTCACGCCCGCCACGTAGGCGGCGGCCAGCACCAGGGCGTTCTTTTCGCCTCTAGGCGTGGGCACGACCATGATGATCTCGGCCACACCGGCCACGTGGGCGGGAATGGCGTTCATCAGCACGCTGCTGGGGTAGGCGGCCTTGCCGCCGGGCACGTAGATGCCCACGCGGTCCAGCGGCGTGACCTTCTGGCCTAGCAGGGTGCCGTCGGCGTCACGGTAGCTCCAGCTCTCGCCCGAGGCCCTTTTCTGCGCCTCGTGGTAGGTACGCACCCGGGCGGCTGCCGCCTGCAGCGCGTCACGCTGGGCCGTGGGAATGGCGTCGAACGCGGCTTTCAGTTCGGCCTGGGTCAGCTCCAGCTCCGCCAGCGAACTGGCGCTCAGGCCGTCAAAACGGTTCGTGTACTCCAGCACCGCCACATCGCCACGTTGCTGCACATCGGCCAGGATGTCGGCGACGGTTTTTTCAATCACCGTGTCCGCATCGGCAGACCAATGCAGGCGCGCCTTGAATTCGGCCTCAAAAGTGCCGCTGGCGGTGGAAAGATGTGCGGGAGCAGCTACAAATGTCATAGCAATCAGGAGGTAGAACGTTCAGCAACCGCCTTCGCGAAGGCGTCTATCAGGGCGCGGATGGGCGCCTGCTTGAGTTTGAGCGCGGCCTGGTTCACCACCAGACGCGAGCTGATATCCATGATGCGCTCCACCTCTTTCAGGTGATTGGCCTTCAAGGTGTTGCCCGTGGATACCAGGTCGACGATGGCATCGGCCAGGCCGGTCAGCGGCGCCAGTTCCATGCTGCCGTAGAGCTTGATCAGGTCCACGTGCACGCCCTTGGCGGCGAAGAATTCGCGTGCAATTGCTACATATTTGGTAGCTACGCGCAGCCGCGAACCCTGCTTCACAGCCCGTTCGTAGTCAAAGTCGTTGCGCACCGCCACGCTGATGCGGCATTTGGCGATCTGCAGGTCCAGCGGCTGGTAGAGCCCCGAGCCGCCGTGCTCGATCAAGGTGTCCTTGCCGGTGATGCCCAGGTCGGCACCGCCGTTTTCCACATAGGTGGGTACGTCGGAGGCGCGCACCAGCACCACGCGCATGCCGGGCTGGTTGGTGTCCAAAATCAGCTTGCGCGAGGTTTCGGGGTTGTCCAGCACCTCGATATTCGCTGCGCGCAGCAGCGGCAGCGTGTCGTCAAAAATGCGGCCTTTGGAGAGGGCTAAGGTAATCATGCTTTTACTCGCTCGATGTCTGCGCCGATACCACGCAGCTTGGCTTCCATCTGGTCGTAGCCGCGATCCAGGTGGTAGATGCGGTCCACCATGGTTTCGCCCTCGGCCACCAGACCGGCGATCACCAGGCTGGCGGAGGCGCGCAGGTCGGTCGCCATCACGGTAGCACCTGACAGTTTTGCGACGCCCTCGGTCACGGCCACCTTGCCGTCGATCTGGATATGCGCGCCCAGGCGCACCAGCTCGTTGACGTGCATGAAGCGGTTTTCAAAAATCGTCTCGGTGACCTTGCTCGGGCCCTGGGCCACGCAGTTCAGCACCATGAACTGGGCCTGCATGTCGGTGGGGAAACCCGGGTATTCGGTGGTGCGGAAACTCTGCGCCTTCAGGTGGGTGTGCGCCGGGCCGGCGGACTGCACGCGGATGCCGTCAGTCTCGGGGGTCACGGTCACGCCAGCGGTGCGCAGCTTGTCGATCACCGCGTCCAGGTGGTCGGCACGGCCGTGCTGCAGCAGCACGTCGCCGCCGGTGGCGGCCACGGCGCACAAGAAGGTGCCGGTTTCGATGCGATCCGCCACCACCTGGTGGCTGCAGCCATGCAGCTTGTCCACGCCCTGGATGCGGATGCGGTGCGTGCCATGGCCTTCGATCTTCGCACCCATCTTGATCAACATCTCGGCCAGGTCGGTGATTTCAGGCTCCTGGGCTGCGTTTTCCAGAATAGTCTCGCCCTCGGCCAGGGCCGCGGCCATCAGGAAGTTCTCGGTACCGGTAACCGTCACCATGTCGGTGGTGATGTGGCAGCCTTTCAGGCGGGTCCACCCCTGGGGCAGCTTGGCGATCATGTAGCCGTGCTCGACCACGATCTCGGCGCCCATGGCCTGCAAGCCCTTGATGTGCTGGTCCACCGGGCGCGAGCCGATGGCGCAGCCGCCGGGCAGCGACACCGTGGCCTCGCCAAAGCGTGCCAGCAGCGGGCCCAGCGCCAGCACCGAGGCGCGCATGGTCTTCACCAGCTCGTACGGTGCTTCAGGCGAAGACAAGGCGCCAGCGTTGATGTTGACTGTGCCATCTTCAGATCGCTCGGCCGTCACGCCCATGTTGCGGATCAGCGTGAGCATGGTGGCCACGTCCTGCAGGCGCGGCACATTGGTCAGGGTGACAGGGTCAGCCGTCAGCAAGGCGGCGCACAGCTCGGGCAACGCCGCGTTCTTGGCGCCGGAGATGCGGACCTGGCCTTGCAGGCTGCGGCCACCGCGGATGAGTAATTTGTCCATGGAATGCGATCAGTAGGGTTTAGCGGGGCAAGGCGGCCCACTCGGCAGGCGTATAGGTCTTCATCGACAGCGCATGCACTTCGTCGGTATGCATTTTGGCGCCCAGCGTGGCATAGACCCGCTGGTGGCGCTGGATGGCGCGGCGGCCTTCAAACTCGGCCGAGACGATGGTGGCGTACCAATGGCGGCCATCGCCTTCGAGTTCGATGTGCTCGCAGGGCAGGTGCGCGGCGATGAGGTTTTGCAGTTCTTCAGCAGTCATGGGAGTATTTTTTTAATTAGCCGCGGATCTTGTAGCCTATGCGCAGCAGGTTCACGGTGATGGCGCTGACCACAACCAGCGCAGTGCCGACGATGCCCAGGCTGATCCAGGGCGATACGTCGCTGACGCCAAAGAAGCCGTAGCGGAAGCCGTCGATCATGTAGAAGAACGGGTTCAGGTGGCTGACGGTCTGCCAGAACGGCGGCAGCGAGTGGATGGAATAGAACACGCCGCTCAAGAAGGTCATGGGCATGATGACGAAGTTCTGGAACGCTGCCATCTGGTCGAACTTCTCAGCCCACAGGCCGGCGATGATGCCTAACGTGCCCAGCAGGGCCGCGCCCAGCACCGCGAACACGATGATCCACAGCGGGGCCACAAAGCTGGCGCCGGTGAAGATGGCCGTGACCACAAACACCCCGGCGCCGACCAACAGGCCGCGCGCCACGGCCGAGCCGGTATAGGCCCAGAACCAGCCCCAGTGGGACAGCGGGGTCAGCAGCACAAACACCAGGCTGCCCATGATCTTGCTCTGGATCAGAGAGGACGAACTGTTGGCAAAGGCGTTTTGCAGCACGCTCATCATCACCAGGCCGGGCACCAGGAAGGCTGTGTAGTTGATCGTGCCGTAGACCAGGGCCTTGCCTTCCAGCACATGGCCGAAGATCAGCAGGTACAGCACGGCGGTCAGCACCGGCGCGCCCACGGTCTGGAAGCCGACCTTCCAGAAACGCAGCGATTCCTTATACAAAAGGGTTTGCCAGCCGGTCATACCGCCACTCCGTTGGCCACATAGCCGTTGGTCATCACATCCAGGAACACGTCTTCCAGATCGGCCTTGCGAATTTCGACATCTTCTGCTGTCAAACCTGCCTCACGGACAGCCGCCAAGTAGCGCTCGATCTCGGCCGCGTTGTGCGCGGGGAACTGTACGATTCGGCCGGTAATCCGGGCCTGCTGCGCAAGAGTGCTGGGCAGCTCGCTATCCACTTTGAAGCGCAACACATTGCTGGAGGCATTTTTCAGCAGCTCGCTGGTGCGGTCCAGCGCCACCACCCGGCCCTGCTTTAGCATGGCGATGCGCGAGCACAGGGCCTCGGCTTCTTCCAGGTAATGGGTGGTCAGCAGCACCGTATGGCCCTGCTTGTTGAGTTTGGCGATGAACTGCCACAGGGTCTGGCGCAGCTCCACGTCAACGCCGGCCGTGGGTTCATCGAGCACGATCACCGGCGGCTTGTGCACCAGGGCCTGGGCCACCAGCACGCGGCGCTTCATGCCGCCAGAGAGCTGGCGCATATTCGAATTTGCCTTGTCGGCCAGGCCCAGGCTTTCCAGCAATTCATCGATCCAGGCGTCGTTGTTCTTCACGCCAAAGTAGCCCGACTGGATGCGCAGCGCCTCGCGCACATTGAAAAATGGATCGAATACCAGCTCCTGCGGCACCACGCCCAGCTGGCGACGCGCGTTGGCGTAGTCGCTCACCACGTCGTGGCCGTGCACCAGCACCTTGCCTCCGGTGGCACGATTTAGTCCGGCCAGGATGCTGATCAGCGTGGTCTTACCCGCTCCATTCGGCCCGAGCAGGCCAAAAAATTCCCCCTGGGCGATATCGAAGCTGACGCTGTCGAGGGCGGTGAGGGGGGGATTTTTAGCGCCGCGGGGGCTGGCGTAGGTCTTGGAGACCTGCTGGAAGGAGATGGCTGGCATGGGCCGGTGATTTTAACGGCTAGGCCCGGCCGCCGTCGGAGCAGGGCTTTCCGCCCGGCGGGGCAATTTAGGACGTGTTCTTAGGCCGCCGGCAACAAGCCCGCTACGCCGTACAGTCCCGCCAAGTCCGCCAAGCGTTGGGGCAACCCGCGTACCGCGAAAGAACGGCCCAGACTGAAGCTCTCGCGGCGGCATTCCAGCAGCACGGCCAGGGCGGACGAATCGAAGCTGGTCAGTGCCGTGGCGTCCACGACCACCGCACCGGGCTGCGAACGCAGGCCCTGCAGCAGCATGTGCAGGGATGCGGTCGCCTGTGCGTGGGTCAACTCAACGGGCAAGACCAACACGCTCAGCCCTTTTTGGCGTTGGTCTGGTTGCGCGTGGTCAGCGTGGTGATCAGACCGTCAATGCCCTTGGCATTGATCTCGGACGCGAACTGGCTGCGGTAGGTTTCCACCAACCAGACGCCCAGCACGTTCAAGTTGAAGATCTTCCAGCCTGCGCCGTCGCCAGGGGTCTTTTCCAGGCGGTAGTCCAGTTGAATAGGATCACCATGGCCTTTGACCTCGGTGCGCACGACGACTTCCTTGTCGTCCGCAGCCGCGCGGAAGGGTTTCAGGCTGATTTCCTGGTCGTTGGTGACCTGGGCCAGGGCGCCGGAATAGGTACGCACCAGCAAAGTCTTGAACTCATCCTGCAAGCGCTTTTGTTGCTCGGGCGTGGCTTGGCGCCAGCCGGGGCCGACGGCGGCGGCCGTCATGCGCTGGAAGTTCACGTTGGGCATGATCTTGGTATCGACCAGGCCCATGATCTTGTTCACATTGCCCTGCTGCAGGCTTTTGTCCGCCTTGATGGTGTCCAGCACATCGGTGGAGATGCGCTTCACCAGGACGTCTGGCGCCTCATCGGCGGCAAACACCTGCATAGACGTGGCAGACGCCACAGCCAACACTACACCAGCGGCCCAATGGCCCAAAGAACGACGTTTCATACACTCTTTCTCTCAGCGGGAAAAGCCCGCACCTCAATAATGGAACGGCCTACCGATGGGTTGACCCAGACGGCGGCAGCGGCGTGCAATTTGCACAAGGCTTACATAGCAAGCCTTAAAAAATACCTAATACCTATTTGGGCGCATCCGCCGACGCATCTGGCGGATTGCCGTCATACACCTCATTGGTGCGCAGCTGCAGGTAGAAATCGCGGGTGAACGTGTATTTGTCCAGCGCGGCATCTTCCAGTGCAGCGGTGGCACGCAACAAATTGGCCCGTGTGTCGATCAGGCTCAGACCATACAAGCGATCACGGTCACCCGAGTGCGGCACGGCGTTCAGCATATTGCCCTGGGCATCCACCGGCAAGGCAGCGGCATCACGTATCGTGGATGGGCCCAGCAGCGGGACCACCAGATACGGGCCGGACGGCACGCCCCAGCTGCCCAGGGTCTGGCCGAAATCTTCCTTATGGCGCTCCAGGCCCATATCGGTCGCCAGGTCAAAAACACCACCTATGCCGAACACGGTGTTGATGCTGAAGCGCATCCAGCTCTCCACCGCGTTCTGGCCCTTGCCCTGCAAGGCGTTGTTGGCCGTATTCCAGACTTCGCCCAGGTTGGAGAAGAAATTGCTCACCCCGGTGCGCACCAGTGGAGGCGTCACCTTGGTATAGGCCGTGGCCACCGGTTTGAACACCGCGTTGTCCACGACTTCATTGAAGCCATAGATCTTGCGGTTCATCGGCTCCAGTGGATCGCGTGGATTGGCCTGCGGGCCTGTGGCGCATGCAGACACCAAAGCCAACAGGCCTCCAGCGCAGCTATATCGTGCGTATCTAGCTATATTTTTCATAGTAAACAACCAAGCTTGTGTATTTTTATTTTTTAGGTGCGGACGCCGGAGCGGCTGCCGGCGTGGACGGGCCATCGGCTGCTTTGCTGTACAGGAACTGGCTGATCAGGTTTTCCAGCACCACGGCGGATTGCGTCGTGGAAATCGTGTCACCAGCCGCCAGCGTCTTTTCTTCGGCACCGGCTTCTATGCCAATGTACTGCTCACCCAGCAAGCCACTGGTCAGAATTTTCAGCGAGCTGTCTTTGGGAAAAGCGTAACGCGTATCCATGGACAAAGTGACCTTGGCCTGGAAAGATTTGTCATCAAAAGTAATGCTCTCGACCCGCCCCACCACCACGCCAGCACTCTTCACCGCTGCCTTGGGCTTGAGGCCGCCGATATTGTCGAACTTGGCACTCACGGTATAGCCGGTCTGGAAATTCAGCGACAGCAGATTGGCCGACTGCAGGGCCAGAAATAACAAGGCCACCGCACCCAGCAGCACAAAAAAACCTACCCACACATCGTTTTTCGAGCGTTGCATAAAACTGCCTTAAATAGAAAACATGGTGGCGGTGAGCAGGAAGTCCAACGCAAGCACCGCCAACGAAGCCACCACCACCGTGCGCGTGGTCGCACGCGACACCCCTTCGGGCGTGGGCTGGGCCTCATAACCTTGCAGCAGCGCGACAAAGCTTACGGTGAAGCCAAAAACCACACTTTTGATCACGCCATTGCCGACATCCTTGAAGACGTCTACGCCCCCCTGCATCTGGCTCCAGAAAGCCCCGGCGTCTACCCCAATCATCAGCACGCCCACAATCCAGCCGCCAATAATGCCCACCGCACTGAACAAAGCCGCCAGCAAAGGCAGGGTGATCACACCGGCCCAAAAGCGCGGCGCAAGAATACGCTGCACGGGGTCCACGGCCATCAGCTCCATGGCGCTCAGCTGCTCACCCGCCTTCATCAGGCCGATGCCGGCTGTCAGCGAGGTGCCAGCACGCCCGGCAAATAGCAAAGCCGTGATGACAGGCCCCAACTCACGCACCAGACTCAGGGCCACCAACAGGCCCAGGGCCTCCGAAGAACCGTAGCGCTGCAGCGTGTAATAGCCCTGCAAGCCCAGCACAAAGCCGACGAACAGACCGGACACACCGATCAGCGCCAGCGAATAATTACCCAGAAAGTGGATCTGGTCACGCACTAGGCCAAAGCGCTTGAGCGAGCCACCCAGCGACGCCAGCAGGCGCAGAAACAAACGCGTGCCGTGGCCGATGTCGGCCAGTTTGGAACGCACCGCGAAACCGACATCCGATGGCTTGTACCAAGTCATGGCCGGCCTCCTGCGCGCGGCACCGTACGCAAGCCGGCACCGAAATCCTGGTCCACCGTCGGGCCTGGGTAATGGAAGCGCACCGGGCCATCGGGCAAGGCATTGATGAATTGGTGTACCAGAGGGTCGGTGCTGGTACGCACCTCATCCGGCGTGCCCTGGGCCACGATTTTCCCGTTGGCCAGTACCACCACCTTGTCGGCAATATGGAAGGTTTCGTCCAGATCGTGCGAAACGATGACGCTGGTCAGGCCCATGGTGTCATTGAGTTCACGGATCAAACGGGCCGAGGTGCCCAGAGAAATCGGGTCCAGACCGGCAAAGGGTTCGTCATACATCACCAGATCCGGGTCCAGTGCAATCGCGCGGGCCAGGGCGACGCGGCGGGCCATGCCGCCCGACACCTCGCTGGGCATCAGGTCGCGCGCACCGCGCAGGCCCACCGCGTTAAGCTTCATCAGCACGATGTCGCGCACCAGCGCGTCGGACAAATCAGTGTGCTCGCGCAATGGGAAGGCCACGTTGTCGAACACCGTCATGTCGGTAAACAGCGCGCCGAACTGGAACAGCACACCCATGCGGCGCCGCGCCGCGTACCAACCCGCCTGGTCAAATGCGGCAACGTTCTGGCCGTCCAGCAACAGCTCGCCCGACTGGGCCTGGATCTGGCCGCCGATCAGGCGCAACACGGTGGTTTTACCGCCGCCGGAGGCCCCCATGAGTGCCGTCACCTTGCCGCGCGGAATGCTCAGCGTGATGCCGTCCAGTACCGGGCGCTCCCCATACCCGAAGGTGAGCTGGCGTATTTCAACGAGGTTGTCTGGTGTGGCTGTGGTCATAGAAAGGCAAAAGCCGGAACGCTTCCGGCTTTTGCATGATAAGGGATAGTCCTAGGGCTTGGCCTGTAGCGCCTAGCAAATCCATACATACTTGTATGTATGTATGTAAAGCCCAACACCCCGACATCCATAATGGAGTGCAGCCAATGGCTGCACTCCATCTGATTTTTTAGCGAGGCAGATCGCTGAAACCCATCAGGAACTCGTCAACGGCACGAGCCGCCTGACGCCCCTCGCGAATCGCCCACACCACCAGGCTCTGGCCGCGGCGGATGTCGCCGGCAGCAAACACCTTGGGCACATTAGTGGCATAGCCGCCGGTAAAGTCGGTATGCGCCTTGGCATTGCCACGGGCATCTTTCTCAATGCCAAAAGCGTCCAGCACGCTGGCGACGGGGCTTACAAAGCCCATGGCCAGCAGCACCAGGTCGGCCTTCATGGTGACTTCGGTACCGGGGATTTCGACCAGCTTGCCGTCCTTGAACTCGACGCGCACGGTTTTCAGGCCGGTGACCTTGCCTTTTTCGCCGATGAATTCCTTGGTGGAGATGGCGAATTCGCGCTCGCAGCCTTCTTCATGGCTGGAACTGGTGCGCAGCTTGATCGGCCAGTAGGGCCAGGTCATGGGGCGGTTTTCTTCTTCGGGCGGCTGGGGCATGACCTCGAACTGGGTCACGCTGACCGCGCCATGGCGGTTGCTGGTGCCCACGCAGTCGGAGCCGGTGTCGCCGCCGCCGATGACGATAACCTTCTTGCCATCGGCACGTAGCTGGCCTTTGACCTTGTCGCCGGCGTTGACCTTGTTCTGCTGGGGCAGGAATTCCATCGCGAAATGGATGCCGTCCAGATCGCGGCCGGGCACGGGCAGGTCGCGCGATTGCTCGGCGCCACCGGTCAGCACCACGGCGTCGAAGTCTTTTTGCAGCTGCTCGGGGGTGACGGTGTCCTTGGCCCAGTTGGTGACCTTGGAGCCCTTGCCCAGCGGGTCCTTGGCCGCGCCGACCATCACGCCGGTGCGGAAGGTCACGCCCTCGGCGGTCATCTGCTCGACACGGCGGTCGATGTGGCTCTTTTCCATCTTGAAGTCGGGGATGCCGTAGCGCAGCAGGCCGCCGACGCGGTCGTTCTTCTCGAACAGGGTGACGTCGTGGCCGGCGCGCGCCAACTGCTGGGCCGCGGCCAAGCCGGCGGGGCCGGAGCCGACCACCGCCACCTTCTTGCCGGTCTTGTGCTTGGCGACACGCGGTTTCACCCAGCCCTCATCCCAGGCGCGGTCGATGATGGCGTGCTCGATGGACTTGATGCCCACCGGCAGGTCGCTGACGTTCAGCGTGCAAGCCGCCTCGCAGGGCGCGGGGCAGATGCGGCCGGTGAACTCGGGGAAGTTGTTGGTGCTGTGCAGCACCTCGATGGCGTTTTGCCAGTCGCCGCGGTACACCAGATCATTGAAGTCGGGAATGATGTTATTGACCGGGCAGCCGTTGTTGCAGAACGGAATGCCGCAGTCCATGCAGCGCGCGCCCTGGATCTTGGCCTGCGATTCGTCGAGCCCGACGACGAATTCCTTGTAGTGTTTCAAACGCTCGGCTGGTGGCTTGTAGCCCTCTTCCAGCCGGCCGTATTCCATGAAGCCTGTGACTTTTCCCATGATTGAATCCTTGTTCTTTACTTAGCCGGCACTGCTTCATTTTTAATAGCTGCTTGCGCAGATGCCGCCTGCGCTAGAGCCACTTTTTTTGCATGCAATTCACCCAGGGCGCGCTGGTACTCCAGCGGGAACACCTTGATGAACTTGCCACGGGCTTCGGTCCAGTTGTCCAGCAGATCGCGGGCGCGCTTGCTGCCGGTCCAGCGGTTGTGGTCTTCCAGCAGCTTCTTCAGCTGGGCTTCGTCGGTCTGGCCGTTGTGCCATTGGTCGGCCACGCCCAGGCCCTGCTGTTCACCCGAAGGCAGCACTTTTTCCAGCGACACCATGGACATATTGCAGCGCTTTGCGAACTGGCCGTCTTCGTCGTACACATAGGCGACGCCGCCGCTCATGCCGGCAGCGAAGTTGCGGCCGGTCTTGCCCAGGATCAGCGCGGTGCCGCCGGTCATGTATTCGCAACCGTGGTCGCCCGTGCCTTCGACCACCGTGGTGGCGCCCGACAGACGCACCGCGAAGCGCTCGCCAGCGACACCGCTGAAGAAGGATTCGCCGCTGGTCGCGCCGTACATCACGGTGTTGCCGACGATGGTGTTCAGCGTGGCCGCGCCGCGGAAGTCGATGCTGGGTCGCACCACGATACGGCCGCCGCTCAGGCCCTTGCCGGTGTAGTCATTCGCATCGCCGATCAGGTACAGCGTGATGCCGTTGGCCAGGAAGGCGCCGAAGGACTGGCCGCCCGTGCCTTCCAGCTGGATGCGGATGGTGTCGTCGGGCAGGCCTTCAGGCCGCACCTTGGTCAGCGCGCCGGACAGCATGGCGCCCAGCGAACGGTTCACGTTGCGCGCCACTTCCATGAACTTGACCTTCTCGCCGCGCAGGATGGCGGGCTGCGATTTCTCGATCAGCACGTTGTCCAGCGACTTCTCCAGGCCGTGTTCCTGGTCTTGCACGTGGTAGCGCGGCACATCGGCCGGCACATTCGGCTGGGCGAACAGGCGGTTGAAGTCCAGGCCGCTGGCCTTCCAGTGGGCGATGCCCTTGCGGGTGTCGAGCAGGTCGGCACGGCCAATCAGGTCGTCGAACTTGCGGATACCCAGCTGAGCCATGATCTGGCGCACTTCTTCGGCGATGAAGAAGAAGAAGTTCACCACATGCTCGGGCCGGCCCTGGAATTTCTTGCGCAACACCGGGTCTTGCGTGGCCACGCCCACCGGGCAGGTGTTCAGATGGCATTTGCGCATCATGATGCAGCCCTCGACCACCAGCGGCGCGGTGGCGAAGCCGAATTCATCGGCGCCCAGCAGCGCGCCGATGGCGACGTCACGGCCGGTTTTCATCTGGCCGTCGGCCTGCACACGGACGCGGCCGCGCAGGCGGTTCAGCACCAGGGTCTGCTGGGTTTCGGCCAGGCCGATTTCCCACGGACCGCCTGCATGCTTGATCGACGACCAAGGCGATGCGCCGGTGCCGCCGTCATGGCCGGCGATCACGATGTGGTCGCTCTTGCACTTGGTCACGCCTGCGGCGATGGTGCCGACGCCGACTTCCGACACCAGCTTGGTGCTGATGCTGGCGTGCGGCGCCACGTTCTTCAGATCGTGGATCAGCTGGGCCAGATCTTCGATCGAATAGATGTCGTGGTGCGGCGGGGGCGAAATCAGGCCCACGCCCGGCACCGAGTGGCGCAGCTTGCCGATGTACTCGGACACCTTGCCGCCGGGCAGTTGGCCGCCCTCGCCCGGCTTCGCGCCCTGGGCCATCTTGATCTGGATCTGGTCGCTGGAGACCAAATACTCGGCGGTCACACCGAAGCGGCCCGAAGCCACCTGCTTGATGCGCGAACGCAGCGAGTCGCCGTCTTGCAGCGGATAGTTGGTGGCTTCCACCACCTCAGGGCCGATGATCTCGCGCAGGGTCTGGCCTTGCTTAATCGGGATGCCTTTCAGCTCTTGCCGATAACGGGCCGGGTCTTCGCCGCCTTCGCCGGTGTTGCTCTTGCCGCCGATGCGGTTCATGGCCACGGCCAGGGTGGTGTGGGCTTCGGTGGAGATCGAGCCCATGGACATGGCGCCGGTAGCGAAACGCTTGACGATTTCCTTCGCCGGTTCGACTTCTTCCACCGGAATCGCCTTGGCCGGGTCGATCTTGAATTCGAACAGGCCGCGCAAGGTCATGTGGCGGCGGCTCTGGTCGTTGATCAGCTGGGCATATTCCTTGTAGGTGTTCCAGTTGTTCGAACGCGCGCTGTGCTGCAGCTTGGCGATAGCGTCGGGCGTCCACATATGCTCTTCGCCGCGGGCGCGCCAGGCGTATTCACCGCCAGCGTCCAGCATGCTGGCCAGCACCGGGTCGTCGCCAAACGCGGCCTTGTGCATGCGCAGGGCTTCTTCAGCGATCTCGAACACGCCAATGCCTTCGACGCGGCTGGAGGTGCCGGTGAAGTACTTGGACACGGTGTCCTGGTTCAGGCCGATCACCTCGAACAGCTGCGCACCGCAGTAGCTCATGTAGGTGGACACGCCCATCTTCGACATGATCTTCGACAAGCCTTTGCCGATGGCCTTGACGTAGTTGTAGATGGCTTTCTCGGGCGACAGGTCGCCGGGCAGGTCCTTGTGCAGGTCGGCCAGGGTTTCCATCGCCAGGTAGGGGTGGATGGCTTCGGCGCCATAGCCGGCCAGCACGCCGAAGTGGTGCACTTCGCGGGCGGTACCGGTTTCGACCACCAGGCCGGTGGTGGTGCGCAGGCCATTGGTCACCAGGTGCTGGTGGATGGCGCTGCTGGCCAGCAGGGCGGGAATGGCGATCTGGGTGGCGCTGACGGCGCGGTCGCTGACGATCAGGATGTTCTTGCCACCCTTGATCGCGTCCACGGCTTCGGCGCACAGCGAGGCCAGCTTGGCTTCCACGCCCTCACGGCCCCAGCTTGCGGGGTAAGTGATGTCCAGCGTGGCACTCTTGAACTTGCCATGGGTGTGGCGCTCGATGTCGCGCAGCTTGGCCATGTCCTCGAAGTCAAGGATGGGCTGGGCTACTTCCAGGCGCATCGGCGGGTTCACCTGGTTGATGTCCAGCAGGTTGGGCTTGGGACCGATGAAGGACACCAGCGACATGACGATGGCTTCGCGGATCGGGTCGATCGGCGGGTTCGTCACCTGGGCGAACATCTGGCGGAAGTAGTTGTACAGCGGCTTGTTCTTGTCGCTGAGCACGGCCAGCGGGCTGTCGTTGCCCATGGAGCCAATGCCTTCTTCCCCGGCCTGGGCCATGGGGGACAGCAGGAACTTGACATCTTCCTGGGTGTAGCCAAACGCCTGCTGGCGGTCCAGCAGAGCCGTGTCGCTGCCTGGCGCGGGAGCCGCATCAGCAGGCACGCTGTCCAGCTTGATACGCAGGTTGTCGATCCACTGCTTGTAGGGCTTGGTGTTGACGATGTTGGCCTTGAGCTCTTCGTCGTCGATCATGCGGCCTTGTTCCAGGTCGATCAGGAACATCTTGCCGGGCTGCAGACGCCATTTACGAACAATCTTGTTCTCGGGCACGGGCAGCACGCCGGATTCCGAGGCCATGATGACCAGGTCGTCGTCGGTCACGCAGTAGCGAGAGGGGCGCAGGCCGTTGCGGTCCAGCGTGGCGCCGATCTGGCGGCCATCGGTGAAGACGATGGAGGCCGGGCCATCCCAGGGCTCCATCATCGCGGCGTGGTATTCATAGAAGGCGCGGCGGCGCTCGTCCATATTGGTGTGCTGCTCCCAGGGCTCGGGGATCATCATCATCACGGCCTGGCTGATGGGGTAGCCAGCCATGGTCAGCAGTTCCAGGCAGTTGTCGAAGGTGGCGGTGTCCGACTGGTTGGCGAAGCTGATGGGGTACAGCTTGGCCAGGTCGGCGGCCAGCACCGGCGAGGCCATCACGCCTTCGCGGGCCTTCATCCAGTTGTAGTTGCCTTTAACGGTGTTGATCTCACCGTTGTGCGCCACATAGCGGTATGGGTGGGCCAGTGGCCACTCGGGGAAGGTGTTGGTGGAGAAGCGCTGGTGCACCAAGCCGATAGCCGAGATACAGCGCTCGTCGGACAAATCCTTGTAGTACACGCCAACCTGGTCGGCCAGCAGCAGACCCTTGTAGATCACCGTGCGGCTGGACATGCTGGGCACGTAATACTCTTTGCTGTGTTTGAGCTTCAGATTCTGGATGTTGGCACTGGCGGTCTTGCGGATCACATACAGCTTGCGCTCCAACGCGTCCTGCACGATCACGTCGTCGCCGCGGCCGATGAACACCTGCTTGAGCAGCGGCTCGGTCTTGCGCACCGTGGGAGACATGGGCATATCCTTGTCCACCGGCACATCGCGCCAGCCCAGGAACACCTGGCCTTCGGCCTTGATGGCGCGTTCCATTTCCTGTTCGCAAGCCTGGCGCGAAGCATGCTCCTTGGGCAGAAAGATCATGCCCACGCCATATTCACCAGCGGCTGGCAGGGTCACGCCCTGCTTGGCCATTTCTTCGCGGTATAGCGCGTCGGGGATCTGGATCAAGATACCCGCGCCGTCGCCCATGAGCTTGTCGGCACCGACAGCACCACGGTGGTCGATGTTCTCCAGGATCTTCAGTGCCTGGGTGACGATATCGTGGCGTTTCTCGCCCTTGATATGCGCCACAAAACCCAAGCCGCAAGCGTCATGCTCGTTGCCGGAAGAATACAAACCGTGGTCGTTGAGATACTGGATCTCGGCAGCCGTTGTCATGGGCGCTCTCCTAAATGTTTTCGCGGGGATGGCAAGCATAAAGGACTGCAACAACAATGCCAAGCGCAACAATTGGGGTCAGATTCCAATTAAATTCTAAGTAAATTCATCAACAAATATTTAGGGACACATCAAAATACATAGCAAATAATGTACATTGAATAAGCGCAGGAAGCATTTTTCATGCTCCATTTTTTCGCGACACTGGACGGCCAGCGGCTGACTGGGTCAGCCTGCGATCGGTTCTCTTTTGTAAATTTGCAACAAAATCAACATCCCCCAACGCCCATCCCCGAAGCGCTGATTCAGTCAATTCGCGCTGCTGGGCCGCTGTAATGCCAACCTGCACCAAATTGGCGTAGGCCGCTTCGCGGGCAAAAGGCGTGTTGCCCAAGTTCCACCACAAGGGGTGGGGCGTCACCAGCTTGTCAGCACGCAGGCCGATCGCATGGCCGTAGCTGGACCACGGATAGTCGCGCGGGTCCTGTACCAGGCCAGCACGCACGGGATTCAGGTCGATATAGACCATGCAGGCCAACAGATAGCGCTCGGTCTGGACCAGCGTGGACCGGTAGCGCCCTTCCCACAGCGTGCCGCTGCGGCCCTGCCTATCATTGAAGTAACGCACATAGCGCCGCCCTACCGCCTGCATCATCTGGGGCAAGCCCTGCTCTGTTTCCGGCGTGGCCAGCAAATGGAAATGGTTGCCCATCAGGACGTAGGCATGCACCTGCACTTCAAAACGCTTGGCGTTCTCGGCCAACAGGTCCATAAAGAAGTCGTAGTCCGCAGCGTCCGCAAAGATGGCCTGGCGGTTGTTGCCGCGCTGGATCACGTGGTGAGGAACACCGGGCAAGGTCAGTCGGGGAAGGCGGGCCATACGGGGAAGGAAAGTTGGAACCAAGTTACGCCGATGGTAATTGGAATCTGACCCCCATTTTTCTTTACAAAAGATTACGGCAAAGGTTGTAGATGCCTGACGGCCATCAATTGTTATAGAAGGGTCGGCAACATGTGGCTTGCCGTGGAGAAACACACAATGCGTATTCGACTAGCGGCTCCGGTTCTGGTGGGTTTATTGGGCGCAGTGGCGCTGTCTGGCTGCGTAGTGGCGCCACCCAGGCAACAGATCGTCTACACCACGCCGGCACAGCCCGCCGGCCCGGTGGTGTACACCGAAGTAGCGCCTCCACCACCCCAGACCGAGGTGATTGGCGTAGCACCTGCTCCTGGCTACTTCTGGCTGTCAGGCGTGTGGATTTGGGAGGGCGGCCGCCATGTGTGGCACCCCGGTCATTGGGAGGCTCACCGCCCAGGCTATACCTGGACGCCTCACCGCTGGGTGCAGACCGGCCACGGCTGGCAACTGCACGGTGGTTTCTGGGCGCGTGGCTAGAAGCTAAACGCTGGCACTGGCTTCGGGCAGCTTGAAACGTGTGTCCGCCAGGCCAGCCAAGCCAAACTCGGCCAGCAGACTCGCCAAGCGCTCGGCAGCGGCACGCTTTTTCTGGCCGGTATATTTGGCGATGATGAGCTCGTTCTTCATGCTGTGCTCCCAGCCCACCAGCTCGGTCACGGTAACCTGGTAGCCCCAGGCCTCCAGGTACAGGCAGCGCAACACATTGGTGATCTGGCTGCCCAGTTCTCTGGTGTGCAACGGGTGGCGCCACAACTCCGCCAGCGGAGTTTTGGTGCCGTTCAAGGCCTTGTTCTGGCGCAGGCAGGCGGCCACCTCGGCCTGACAGCAGGGCACCAGCACCATGGCCTTCGCCTTTTTTTGCAGGCCGAAGGCGATGGCATCATCCGTCGCCGTGTCGCAAGCATGCAGCGCGGTGACCACATCGATGCGCGATGGCAGCAGGTCTGAGTCGGTGGATTCGGCAACACTCAGGTTCAAAAACGACATGCGGCCGAAGCCCAGGCGCGCCGCCAACTCCTGCGACTTCGCGACCAGCTCGGCACGTGTTTCTATGCCGTAGATATGGCCTGCCCCCTGCGCCTTAAAGAACAGGTCGTAGACGATAAAACCCAGGTAAGACTTGCCCGCCCCGTGGTCGGCCAGGGTCAAGCCGCCCTCGCCCGCTGGCATCTCTTTCAGCAGCTTTTCGATGAACTGGAACAGGTGGTAGACCTGCTTGAGTTTGCGGCGCGAGTCCTGGTTGAGTTTGCCGTCGCGGGTAAGGATGTGCAGCTCTTTGAGCAGCTCCACGGACTGGGCAGGATCGATTTCAGGCGGCAGCGCCGGGACTTTGGGTTCAGCCGCCGGCCTATTTTTGGGGGTCTTCATGCGGGGATTTTCCCACGCCAAGCGCATCCCAGCCGGCTTGCCCCAATGCTTCAAGAGTTTCCATATTGCGCTCGAAGATGGCTTCGGCCTCGGGGAAGGCAGCTACGGCACGGTCGATGCTAGCCTCGCGCAGCAAATGCAGGCAGGGGTAAGGAGCGCGGTTGGTGCAGTTGGTGATGTCGCCAGGCTCGGTTCCGCCAAACTGGAAGTCAGGGTGGAAGCTGGCGATCTGTACTATCCCTTCGAGTCCCATGCGGCGTAGCACGCGGTCGGCCTCGCCCAGGAAAGCATTGAAGTCCAGAAAGTCGTGCAGCACCCTCGGCGCTATCAAAAGAGTAGTATCTCGTGCAGACGGCTCCTGCGCCAGCAGCCCATTAAGCTCTTCAATCAGTTGCTCGCGCAAAGCCTCGGCATCCTGCGCCGAACTGACGGCATAGTGGATCTGCCCCTTGGTATGCACTGCCTTGGCAAAGGGGCACAGGTTCAGGCCAATCACGGCGCGCTCCAGCCAGCGGCGCATGTCATCCACCACGGTGGCGTCGCTGGGGACCATGGCTGTAGTCATAGAAACCGGTTCGGCTGGGCCAGCAGCAGGCGCGCCAGCTCGTCCATCAGGCCCTGATTGATGTTTGCGGCGGGCCGCTCGGCGTTCAATACATCAAAGCCATTAGCGTTGCTGATGCGGAATGCCAGCAGGGCCTGGTCATGGTCAGGCGTGATGCGCACACTACCCATCAGCTCGGTCATATATTCAAAACGAATGGACAAAAGTTTGCGCGACTCGGGGTGGCGTATCTCTTGCCGGTCGTGCTTCAGCCGGCCCAAGGTCAAGCGGGACTCGACACGCTCCAGATCGGGTGGAAAGTTGACGCTGACAGCCCCCTTTACCGGCGGCCCCTCCAGCGGCACCACACGCCAGCCCATGCCGATGTAATCCACCACATCGACACCACGCAGCCGCTTCTGGCGTACATCGCATCGGAAATCCACCAGGCGCATGGCGGGCCAGGGGGTCTTGCCGTCAAGCGAGAACGCCGGCGCGGGGGGCGTGATCACATTCAGCTGCTGGGCCAAGTCCACCAAGTAGCTGGCAATCGTCTTGCAGGCTGCCTCGGTCTGGGCCACACGGGTCTCGGCCGTGTGCTGCTGCGCACTGTGCTGATCGCGCAACGCATGGGCCTGGTTTTTGAGTTGGTTCAGAAAACTCATCGCGGCTCCAAATCACATAGGCATGGGGTCATCATCCCCACAATTTCTGGCCCGTCAGGCGTTCGTGCTCGCGGGCGGCGTAGCGGTCCGTCATGCCGGCGATGTAGTCGGCCACATTGCGCGGCACAGCTTCGGCCTGGCGCGTGGTAAAGCGCGCCGGCATCTCCTGTGGAGCCGCCAGATAGGCTTCAAACAGCTGGCGCACCATGGTCTTGGCCAATGCCATGGTGTCCACCACCTGGGGGTGGCGGTACAGGTTTTTCATCAAAAAGCGCTTCAGTTCCAACGATTGGACACGCATCTGCGGGCTGAACGACAACAGAGGTGGGCACAGCCGCGCGGCATCCGCATCGACGGGAGCCGCCGCCTGCACAGCGACTTGGGTAGCAGCAATCACGTCATACACCTGGGCGCTGAGCATGCGGCGGATGGACTCGTACAACAGGCGGCGGGCCGGCAGCTGTGGATATTCCGCCAAGGTTTGGTCATGAAAATGGGCTACCAGCGGCACCTCTTGCAGTTGCTCCAGCGTGATCAGGCCAGAACGCACGCCGTCATCAATGTCGTGTGCGTTGTAGGCGATTTCGTCCGCCAGATTGCACAGCTGCGCCTCCAGACTGGGCTGGGTATGCGCCAGAAAGCGCTGGCCCACGTCCCCACGTCCGTCGGGGTGCGCGGACGCCAAGGCCTCCAGCTTTTCAGCATTGGTGCGGGAGCAGTGCTTCAAAATACCTTCACGGGTCTCAAAAGTGAGGTTCAAGCCGTCGAACTGGGGGTAGCGCTCTTCCAGTGCATCGACCACGCGCAAGCTTTGCAAGTTGTGCTCAAAACCGCCGTAGTCGGCCATACAGGCGTTCAACGCATCCTGGCCCGCATGGCCAAACGGGGTATGGCCCAGGTCGTGCGCCAGAGCAATCGCCTCCACCAGGTCTTCGTTCAGCGCCAGCGCCCGGGCGATGGAACGGCCCAGTTGCGCCACCTCGATGGAGTGGGTCAGACGGGTGCGGAACAGGTCACCTTCGTGGTTCAAAAACACCTGGGTTTTGTAAACCAGACGCCGGAAGGCTGTGGAGTGGACGATGCGGTCGCGGTCGCGCTGGTATTCGGTGCGCGTGGGTGCCGCTACTTCCGGGAAGCGACGGCCCCGCGTAAGGGCCGGGTTGCAGGCGTAAGGGGCTAATTGCATCTTTCCAATCCAACAGGCCGCCAGCGCTTATATTTCCTGCGCAAGCAGCTACCAATTAAATAGCAAACAGACTCCTAGGTGCAGCAGAAGTCCACCACTTCACGCACCAGCGCATCGGGTGCACCGCGCATCACAGCTTTACCTGGCGGCTGTATGAGTACAAACTTGATTTCACCGGCCTCGGACTTTTTGTCCACCCGCATCAGCTGCAGGTAGCGGCCCGCGTTGTCGGCAGCATCCAGCACGGCGCCGCGCGTGGGCAAACCCGCCTGCTGCACCAGGCGGGTCAGCCGCTCAACAAACAGCATGTCCACGCCACCCAGGCGCTGAGACAAATGCGCAGCCATCACCATGCCGCTACCCACGCCCTCGCCGTGCAGCCAGGCGCCGTAGCCCATGCCCGCCTCGATAGCGTGACCAAAGGTGTGGCCAAAATTCAGAATCGCCCGCAGACCGGACTCGCGCTCATCCTGGCCCACCACATGGGCCTTGATCTCACAGCTGCGCTTGACGGCGTAAGCCAGAACGGTTGGATCGCCTGCGCGCAAAGCATCTATATTCGCCTCCAGCCAATCCAGCAGCGCCATGTCGGCAATGGGGCCGTATTTGATGACCTCAGCCAAGCCGGCGCTTAGCTCACGCGCAGGCAAGGTGGCCAAGGTATCCAGATCGCACACCACTTTGCAGGGCTGGTAGAAGGCGCCCACCATGTTCTTGCCCAGCGGATGGTTAATGGCCGTTTTACCGCCCACCGAAGAGTCCACCTGCGCCAACAGCGTAGTGGGCACTTGCACAAAAGGCACTCCGCGCATATAGCTGGCGGCTGCAAATCCGGTCATATCCCCCACCACACCGCCACCCAGAGCGAACAGCACCGTCTTGCGGTCACAGCCGTGGCCCAGCAGGGCGTCGAAAATCAGATTCAGGGTTTCCCAGGTCTTGTAAGCCTCGCCATCGGGCAGCACCACGGTATGGATAGCCGCGTAACGCCCTTGCAGTGCGACCTGCAACCGCTGGGCGTACAACGGACCCACTGTGGTATTCGTCACGATCAAGGCCGCAGCAGCGCGCGGCAGATCCGCCCAGGTAGCAGGGTTGTCCAGCAACTGGGTGCCGATCACGATGGGATAGCTGCGGTCACCCAGGCTGATGGAAACGGTTTGGGGGGTGATGGCTGAAGTAGCGGAAATGGCATGCATAGCCGCACAGTTTAAGGCGGAACGCCGGGCCTGCCTGCGGTACAACTCACTCAGTTGGAGGACGCGGCGTACCCAGCTCCAACTGCATCACGATCATGTTCACGAGACTGGCGACCGAGGGTCGACCGGTTTCAATCACGAAATGCGCCGTCTCCCGGTACAAGGGGTCGCGCACCGCAAACAGATCACGCAAACGGGTCAAAGGATCGTTCACCTGCAGCAAAGGGCGATTCACGTCATTGCGCACGCGGCGAAATACTTCTTCAGGCGTGGAACGTAGGTAGACCACCTGGCAACGCTCCTGCAAATGCAGGCGATTGGCCGGCCGCAAGGTTGCGCCACCACCAGTCGCCAGCACGCCATGCGGCTGCAGCGTCAGCTCATCCAATACAGCCTCTTCCACATCGCGGAAACGCGCTTCCCCCTCACGTTCAAAGAACTCACGGATAGAGCAGCCTATGCGCTGCTCGATGACGTGGTCTGAGTCGGTGAAGGGGACTTGCAGCCGTCGGGCGAGTTGACGCCCGACGGTGGATTTACCGGAGCCGGGGAGGCCTACGAGACTAATCAAAAGCTCACAGTGGTAGAAACAAGAGCGGGCGTTTTAACGGTGACCTTTACCGAAACCGTCGTGCAGTCAGAATCACCACTCAAAACAATATCATGCAAGTCACCATTCGGTGAGTTTGTTACTACGTTGGGACTAACTGCAGTTACCGTACAAGTCGCACCACTGGATGTAATAGCGGCAGTCACAGTTGAACCTGTAGGCATCGCGTTATATAGACCTGGCTGACCAAAGACAGTCCCTCGGGTAATAAGGCTGCTAGTTGTACTATCCTGCGTGTAGGGCGCAAACGTATTGGTGTCATGCACCCATACGGTGAATCCATTGACAGTCTTTGTAAATGTTGCTGTGGTAAAGCCCCTGACATCAGTCGAACTCCTGTCCACCCCCTGAATCGTAGCGTCAGAAGTAGCCAACGTAATAATGGTTTCTTTCCGCACACGAACAGCACTGCTCCAAGTCCCATCGCATGTGCCAGCAATCGCCGGATATGTATTCGTAGGGGTTACACAGGTTGACGAGTTGGTACTTGTATCAATTATCTGCTCGCCACTGACCCATGTCCCATCTTCTCGGATATCAAGGTAAGCCTTGCCTACGTCGTAAAAAGTCTCACCGGACTGCCAAACGTTATCACCATTCAGATCAACAAAGCTTTCCTCTCCATCAAGATACGCCAGAATCGACACGCGGCCATTGATAGGGCGCGTTCCCTGGCTCGTATATGTAACCGTACATGCTGACGATGTGGTGGTACAGCTACCAGTGACCAAACCCGCACTTGCCACAAAATTTACCGAGGTTCCATCTGGCACTGGGTTACCCAAGCGGTCAGCAAGACGCATGGTCAAAGAAGAAGTCACTCCATCGGTATTCCAGGCTTCAATACTCAACTTGGTAGCGCTCAAGGACGCGGCATTCTGCGTAGCAGCCCCCGTTGTAACAATCACTCCTAAGGAGGACGCGTAAACCGTGCTATCCGAGGCCAGCGTTGCCGTCACGGTTACAGTAGTCGGCAATGTTCCGGCAGCCACCGTAATAGAAGCATACCCACTGCTATCACTGCTTCCCGTCTGATCAGCCGTGCTAGTGCTACCGCTCAGCGAAAACTTTACGCCCGATGCAATAGACGCAGACGACAAGGAAAAAATCACGCTCTGAGAAGCCATTCCTGTCGAACTACTGTCTAAAACCTGAAATTTAATGACAGATGTTTTACTTCCGCTTGCCGCACTGGAGACATACATCGTAGTAGGCGTCGCGGACGTAAACACAATATTTGCAGCCTTGACCGCAGAAACGGCAATTGTCTTAGTAACCGAGGTAGCACCCGTAGCCGATGCAGTCAAAGTCACTGACGTAGAAGCACAGCCAGCCACAGATTGATAGGTAGAACTCGCAAGGCCACTGCTATTGGTGGTCGCGCTACTTGGGCTAAACGAACCACAACTAGCAGAGAAGGTCACCACAACACCAGAGGCAGCCGTACCGTCGACGCTGCCAACAACGGTAACCGCCGAAGTCTCCAACGCACCAATAGTCGAAGGAGACGTCGTCAAGCTGCTCAACACCACATTTGAAGAAGCGGTACTAAAGTTCAAGGAACCGGATATAGAGGTACTGCTTACCGTAGCAGAAGCAGTCAAAGTCGCCGCGCCAGTAGTTGTCAAAGTAAGGGGACTAATTGCAACCTTAGCTACGCCACTGCTATCAGTCAACGCCGTGGCCGCAGCGGCATTTCCCGCCAGCGTAGCAACGGTGTAATCCGTTGAGAATGTCACCAACTGATTTGCCAAAACTACACCATTTGCATTAGCAACAACCGCTTTGGCATAGTAAGTACTGCTCTTGCTAATCGAGTTCGCACTCAACGTAGTACCTGCAGCATTAACCAACGAGACTGCAACAGTGGGCGTACTTGTAGTTGTCGTAGTTGTTGATGAAGAGGTTCCTACGTCGCCCCCCCCTCCGCATGCAGCCAGCATAGCCGTTACCACCAACCATACCCAATACTTTAGATAACGCATACTTCTATTTCCTACTTTCTAATTCAGTACCTGTTAACGTGCCGCCGAGCGCTCAATAATCATCTTAGGTGTAATAAATACCAACATTTCCTTCTTGGTACTTGCCTGGGTTTTTGTTTTGAAAAGGTTGCCCAAATAAGGAATATCACCCAACACCGGCACCTTGGTCACGCTGTCCGACTCGTCCAGAGTAAAGATACCGCCGATTACCACCGTACCGCCGTTTTCCACCAGCACTTGGGTTTTGATGTGCTTAGTGTCAATGGCAATACCGGCCGCAGTCGTCTCACCACGGCTATCCTTGTTGATATCCAGGTCCAAAATAATGTTGCCTTCAGGCGTAATCTGCGGAGTGACTTCCAGCTTCAGATTTGCCTTGCGGAAGGCGACAGATGTTGCACCGCTAGATGTTGCCTGCTGATAGGGGAACTCGGTGCCTTGCTCAATCAAGGCCTTGGTCTGGTCGGCCGTCACGATACGCGGGCTTGATACCAGCTTGCCTTTGCCATCGTTTTCCAAAGCCGATATCTCCAAGTTCAAGAAGCGATTCGCTGCACTGCTAAAAATGGACAACGCAAAAGACGCTGCGTCATACCCCCCTTGCCCTACAGCCCCCAGATTCACAAAATTGCTACTGGTATCCACGGCTGACCCGCTTGAACCATTGCTGGCCGTCACATTGCTGTAACTCGTGCCGACCGTAAAGCGGGTATTGCCAGAAAGTCCATAGCTGCCAGCAGCAGTTCCTGACGTTGTTGAACTTCCTGCCGTTGAACCCAGCTTCACGCCCAGCGATTTACCGAATGTATCCGAGGCCTCGACAATCCGCGCTTCAATCAAAACCTGACGCACTGCAATATCCAGCTTTTTGATGAGCTCCTGAACGGCCACCAAGCGACTCGGGATATCTGTTACGAATAACTGATTTGTACGTGGTTCAGAAATAGCCGTACCTCGTACGCTGAGGAAGCGTGGACCTGCGCCAGAGCCAGAGCCGCCGGTCGCTGAGCCACCCAACTGCGTCACGATGTCAGAAGCCTTGGCATAGTTCATTTGGAACGACTGGGTCTGCAAAGGCTCTAATGCTTGCATCGACGCAATGGATTCCAAGTCCTTCTTGGTACGCGCATCAATTTCGTCCTTGGGTGCAATCCACAGGACAGAGCCCGACTTGCGCATGCCCAAGCCCTTGGAGTCCATGATGATTTGCAACGCCTGATCCCAAGGCACATCTTTCAGGCGCAGGGTAACCGAACCCGTCACAGAGTCAGAGGTCACCACATTGAAGTTAGTAAAGTCGGCTATGACCTGCAACAGCGCTCGCACTTCAATGCTTTGGAAATTCAGCGACAGCTTCTCACCCGAGAACCCCGGCGTTTGCACCAGCTTGGTGGTGTCCACTTTTTGTTGACGAATCTCGACCACAAACTGACCATCGCTTTGATAAGCGCTGTGATCCCAAGCCCCCTTAGGCTCAATAACCATGCGCACACGATCACCCTGTTGGGTTGTGGTAATGGTTTGAACAGGGGTGCCAAAATCAGCAACATCCAAGCGGCGACGCAAACCCTCTGGCAGGGTGGAACTCAAGAACTCCACCACCAAACTCTGCCCTTGCTGGCGTACATCCACACCAACCTGGCTGTTTTGCAACGACACGATCACACGCCCAGCATTGTCATCCGCGCGGCGGAAATCAATATCCTTTAGCGGAGCCTTATCTCGACTGCCGTTATCCGCAAAAGTAGGCGCCGCAGCCATAACCGGAGCCGAAGCCACAGGGTCAAGCACTACCAGCAATGAGTTGCCCTTGATCTCTGCCTTGTAGGAAGTAGCCTGCTTCAGATTGAGCACCACGCGCGAACGCTCGCCCACTTGAACCACATTGACTGAACGCAAATTACCCTGGTTGACATCGATAGACGAACGGCCAATGCCGTTAGACACGCCAGGAAAATCCAATGCAATACGGGCAGGAGACTGAATGGACACTCCGGATGGCAAGGCTGCCAGTGGCGCAGAAAGATCAATACGAATGACCTCTGAGCCCCCTTGCAGGGAACCAGTCACAGATTCGATCGCAGTTTGGGCATGGGCAGCAACCGAGGCCACAGCCACCACCAACGCGATTACCAGACGGTCTAGCATGTGCCACCCCTTCAGATTTTGCTTTTTCATTTCGCTCCCTCTTGTAGCACCAAACTAGCCGGCCGCTCGACCCAATCACCCGTGGCGTCTTGCACGATTTCCCGCAAACTCATTTCAGACTCGTCAATCTTGGTTACCAAGCCGTAGTTCAAACCTAAGTGGTTGCCTACGCGAACTTGGTACAGCAAGTTGTCGATACGTACCAATGCCACAGGCTGACCAGCTTTGCGCAAGCTACCCACCATGACCATGGAGTCCACAGGATAGGCCTCAAGCGCCTCCTTGCGCCGGGCCAATTCTGGTGCAATCAATGCTGTGTTGGCCACACTTTGGGTGGAATCGCGCTTCAGTGCCTGAGTCAACTTCTGCAAGTTGAAAGGATCGACAGCGCCTTCTTGAGTATAGGCTTGGGGGATGAATTTTTTAGGCTCAACCAAAGGGGTGACACGTGGATGAACCGTACTGCGCTGCTCACTCATCCATTGACGCAACTCATCTTCGCCGGATGCGCCACACCCCGCCAGCATCGCAATCGAACACCCAACAAACGCATACGAAAGGAACCTCATTTTTTGGCTCCTGGCTTCTGCGCAGCAATTTCATCGGCATCCAGATAGCGGAAAGTGCGCGCAGTCACATCCATTGCCAAATTGCCATCAGCCAAAGGTTGAATGGAAAGATTATTTAACGTCACGATGCGCGAAAGATTTGCCACGTCGGAAGCGAAAGAGCCCATATCGTGATAGTGCCCCGTGACTTTCACGGCAATAGGAAGCTCGGCGTAATAGTCTTTGACGACCACTTGCCCGGGGCGAAAAACTTCAAACTGCAAACTACGCCCCAAACCAGCCTGATTGATATCTGACAACAATGCTGCCATTTCTGCCTTACTGGGCAATTGCTTTTCTAGCTGCGTCACATATTGCTGCACCTGTTCACGCTGCTTCTTCAGTGCGTCCAAGTTCACAGCCTTGGCAAATTTTTTCTGGTACGTATCACGCAGCTCCACCTCTTTAGCACGCTCAGCATTGAGGTCATCCTCGTAACTGTTAAGCCAAGCAAACCAAAGCGCAAAGACTACCGCCAAAATCACCGCCAAAAACAATAGCGCACGAGGAACGACTGGCCATTGCGATGGATCACTAGGGTGCAAATTGCGGAACTGCTTTTGCACACTCTCCTGTACCGCAGGAAAGTCAATATTGAATGAAAGTTTTTTAGCCATGACAGTCTTGCTATGGGCGAGCGGGAGCAGAAGCGGGAGCTGCACCGGAACCATCCGCAGCCTTTTGCACCTCGCTGGATCGCATCAAGCGCACGCGCAAATTGAATTTAGCAACGCGCCGTTGATCTCGTGGCGTCAAAGCCACACTGCCGGCCACGATTTCCGTCAACTCGGGGCGAGACAACCAAGGGGTGTTGTTTGCCAGGTTCCGTAATAACTCGGAGATACGCTCGTTCGATTGCGCCACTCCTTGTATCGTGACACTTTGATTCTCCTGTTTGAGGCTGGTGATATAGGTGCCATCCGGCAGCTGTTTCACCAACTCATTCAGCAGGTACACCGGCAGATTTCTATCCGATTGCAAGTCTTCCACCGCCTTTTGACGTTCTGTCAAAGCCTTAATTTCCGCCTCGATATTGGCGATTTCCTTGATCTGCTCATCGAGCACGGCAACTTCTTTAGTCAAAAAAGCATTGCGTTCTTGCTGATCAGATATCTGGTTTTCATACCAGAGGAATCCCACGCCTATCAGCAAAGCGCCAAACACAGCGGACAGCGCCAAGGTGGCGTTAAAAGTCTCGCGCCTGCGCTTTCTGGCCGCCTCACGGTGCGGCAATAAATTGATAAGAATCACTGCAGAAACCTCCGCATGGCCAGACCACAAGAGGTCAGATACGAAGGCGCTTCGCGCATCACCTTGTTCAGACGCACGTCACTACCCATTTCCATACCATCGAATGGATTGACCAAAGTGCAGGCAAAAGAAGAAACCTGGGTCACCGCCTCGACAAGGCCAGGCAAGGAGGCAGAGCCCCCAGCCAGAAACACCATGTCTACCGAGTTATACGGCGTACTGGTAAAGAAGAACTGCAGCGCCCGGCCTACTTCCTGGGCCAGGCTATCCACAAAGGGCTGCAGTACGACACTGGCGTAGTCCTCCGGCAGTTCACCACTGCGCTTTTTGGACTCCGCTTCCTCCGGGGAAAATCCATACTGCCGCACGATCAGCTGCGTCAGCTGAGCACCACCAAACGCCTGGTCACGCTCATACAAGACCTCATCGTTGCAGATAATCTGCATACTGGTGGTCAAAGCTCCGACCTCAAACAGCGCCACCTTGAGATTGACACCCTGGTTAGGCATGCGCTCAATCAACCGCGAAGTGGCCAAGCGGGAAGAGTACGACTCAATATCCAGAACCACTGGATTCAGGCCTGCGGCTTCCGCCAATCCTTGTCGATCCTGAACTTTTTCTTTGCGTGACGCGGCAATCAACACATCCACATCGCCAGCGGAACTTGCACTCGGCCCCACCACACAAAAGTCCAGACTTACCTCTTCCAGAGAAAACGGTATGTATTGGTTGGCCTCTGACTCGACCTGGACTTCCAACTCCATGTCCGACATGCCGCCTGGCAACACGATTCGCTTGGTTATCACGGCCGATGGGGGCAAAGCCATGGCTACATTTTTTGTGCGGGTACCGCTTTTCTTCACTAGCCGACGCACAGCTTCCGCTACTTCGTCGAATTTTTCGATATTTCCGTCGGTGATCCAGCCGCGCTCAAGCGGCTCAATCGCGCACCGCTTCAAAACCAAATTCCCGGCAGCATCATGGTCGAGCTCGACCAGCTTCAGACTGGATGAGCTAACGTCAATACCCAATAGCGGCAAAGGTTTACGGCTGAATAACGATCCCAATGAGATCAAATCCTTCTCCTGGTAGTGAGCAAGACGCTACAAAATCTAACAAATTTTGGGGATGCTATCAGCAAGATTGGGGCCGGCAAAGCATATTTCTCAATACGCTCACCCCATTCGTGGCTGAAAAACACCGCTGCTGCCGCATGGTATCCGGTCAATGCGCCAAGTCTACTGCGTGAGCCATACCGAGCGTAAAGGCAAAATGAGGGCAATTTACGTAGCTTTCATTCCTATCGGCCCTATTTGGCACTCTGTTTGTTATGCCCACAAAACCCACGTCCAGTGCCCCATCTCCCGCTCCCAAGTCCCGCTCCACTCTGGCCGTCTGGTCTTTACGCTTGCTGCTCTGGGGTGTAGGCACCGTTGCGGCAAGCGTGCTGGCTATTGCATTGGTTATCGGCATTGCGCTTGCAGTGGCGTACCCCAATTTGCCCGATATTTCGGATCTTTCCGACTATCGACCCAAGCTTCCCTTGCGGGTGTTCTCGTCCGAAGGCATCTTATTGGGCGAATACGGTGAAGAACGCCGCTCCTTGACGCCCATCAAAGAAATCCCGCAAATAATGAAAGATGCGGTTCTGGCCATCGAAGATGCGCGCTTTTACCAGCACGGCGGCGTAGATTACAAAGGTATGGTGCGAGCCACATTGGCAAATCTGGGGCACGTAAAAAGCCAGGGTGCCTCGACCATCACCATGCAGGTGGCACGTAACGTCTATCTGACCGCTGAAAAAAGCTATACCCGCAAGATCTACGAAATCCTGCTGACTTTCAAGCTGGAGCACGCCTTCAGCAAGGACCAGATTCTGGAAATCTATATGAACCAGATTTTCCTGGGCAACCGTGCATATGGCTTTGCGGCAGCAGCAGAAACCTATTTCGGTAAACCACTGAAAAATATCTCGATTGCCGAGGCCGCCATGCTGGCAGGTCTGCCCAAGGCGCCCTCTGCCTACAACCCGATCACCAACCCGTCCCGCGCCAAGGTGCGCCAGCAGTACATCATCAGCCGGATGGAAGAAAACGGCTTCATCACCGAGGAACAGGCCAATGCGGCACGCAAAGAAGAGCTGAAAGTCCGCTCCGGCGCCAGCAATGACCGCGTCCACGCCGAATACGTGACCGAAACAGTGCGCCAGCTGATGTTCAACCAATACGGCGATGAAACCTACACCCGGGGACTGAATGTGTACACCACGCTCAAGGCCGACGACCAGGATGCGGCCTATAAATCCCTACGCAAGGGCTTGATGGACTTCGAACGGCGGCAGATCTACCGCGGCCCGGAAAAATTTGTCACCCTGCCTACCAAGGCCGACGAGCTGGACGATGCGATTGACGACGCTCTAACCGACCACCCGGATAACGGCGACGTGATGTCGGCCATCGTGTTGGACGCAAACCCAAAGAAAATTACGGCCGTGCGCCAAAACGGTGACGCAGTGGAAATCACCGGCGATGGGCTCAAGCCGGCCCAATCCGGCCTGTCCGACAAAGCCCCGCCTAATATCAAAATCCGTCGCGGAGCCATCATCCGCGTCACCAAGACACCGAAGAACACCTGGGAAATCACCCAGCTGCCCGAGGTCGAAGGCGCTTTCGTGGCCCTGGACCCACGCGACGGAGCCATCAAGGCACTGGTCGGAGGCTTCGACTTCCAGAAGAACAAGTTCAACCACGTCACCCAGGCCTGGCGCCAACCCGGCTCCAGCTTCAAGCCTTTTATTTACTCCGCGGCGTTGGAAAAAGGCTTCACGCCTGCCACGGTGGTTAACGATGCACCGCTGTTCTTTGATGCCGGCGTGACTGGCGGCCAGCCCTGGGAACCCAAGAACTACGACGGCAAGTTTGAAGGCCCGATGCCTTTGCGCACCGCATTGGCCAAGTCGAAAAACATGGTGTCCATCCGCATCCTGCAGGCAGTAGGAACACAAACCGCCCAGGAATGGATCACACATTTCGGCTTCGAGGCAGAAAAGCACCCGGCCTACCTGACCATGGCACTGGGCGCGGGCTCGGTCACGCCCATGCAGATGGCCGCGGCTTATTCGGTATTTGCCAACGGCGGCTACCGTATCAACCCCTGGCTGATTACCAAGGTCACTGACCAACGCGGCAAAGTGCTAGTAGAAACAAAGGCCCCTGGGCTGAACGAGGCCATGCGCGCCATCAGCCCGCGCAATGCATTCATGATGTCCAGCCTGCTCAATGAAGTCACGCTGCGCGGCACTGCCGCCTCGGCCCAGCGCATCTTGAAGCGCCCCGACGTATACGGGAAAACCGGCACCACCAACGACTCCATCGATGCCTGGTTCGCAGGCTACCAGCCCACACTCACCGCCATCACCTGGATTGGCTACGACACACCGCGCAACCTGGGCGCTCGCGAAACCGGCGGCGGGCTGAGCTTGCCTGTGTGGATCAGCTTCATGGAAAAAGCCCTTAGCGGCGTGCCTGTGGCCGAACTCGTGCCGCCCGAAGGCGTGACCAACGTGGGTGGGGAATGGTTCTACACCGAGTACAACCGCACCAGCGGGGTCTCCAGCCTGGGCCTGGACGACAAGGGAGCCGCTACCAATGGAGGCACGGCGCCCCCGGCACCGCCTGCGGCCGAGGAGCGCAACCGCATCCTCGATCTGTTCAAGAACTGATCAGGCGGAGAACACCAGCGGCAGGCCAGCCTGCACGCTGGCATCACGCGACAGGCTGGCAAAAAATTCGCCCTGGCCTTTGGTATCTCTCCACTGATCGCTATCAAACTTGTAGTGATAGCCGCCCGACTTGGCGGCCATCCAGACCTCTTGCAGCGGTTTTTGCAGATTGATGATGATCTGGCTGCGGTTGGGGAAGGTCAGTGTCACCATGCCGCCGGTGCGCTGGTTGTCGATATCGGCGTCGGTACTGTCGTTGATGCGGTCGCAGCTAGCCTCCACTGCCTGGAGCAAAATTTCTGCGCGGTCCATGAACTCGGGGTCGGTCATACAATTTCGCCATGTTGAAGTTAAGCCAAATTCTAGTCAGACCCGTTGTTGCTACCGCCTGTATGGTGATTCTGGGCGCCTGCGGCCAGAAAGGTGACCTCTACCACCCAACCGAACCAGCCGCGGCCAAGCGCGCCACGCTGCCGCAAACACTGACGCCGGAGATCCTTAAACCGGCGGAAAAACCAGCATCCGCCCCCTGAAAACCGCAACTTAAAGTGTTTTGCCAGACAAGCTTAGATCTACAGGCCTGACCGCCAAAACACCTTGTATTTGCCATAGCCTTTGCCCTGCTGGCGCAACTAACATGGCACAAACTTTTTGCCTGATCATTCTATGACCTCCACGCCCCTGCCCGGCCAGCCACATATTGCCTACCAAGACAACGTCCTCTGCGTGGAGGGCCAGTCGCTGACGGCGCTGGCGCATACCCACGGCACTCCCTTGTACGTGTACTCCAAAGCGGCGATGCTGGATGCACTGGCCGCCTACCAGCGCGGCTTTGCAGGGCGCAACGCGCAGATCTGCTATGCCATGAAGGCCAACTCATCCCTGGGCGTGCTGCAGGTCTTTGCCGAAGCGGGCTGCGGTTTTGACATCGTCTCCCAAGGTGAGCTGGAGCGCGTGTTGGCCGCAGGTGCTGTGCCGTCCAAGGTGATTTTCTCGGGTGTGGGCAAGACCCGGGCCGAAATGCGCCACGCCCTGCAAGCGGGTATTGGCTGCTTCAACGTGGAAAGCACGGCTGAACTGGAAGTGCTGAACGAGGTTGCCCTGTCCCAGGGGCTGCGCGCCCCCATCAGCATCCGTGTGAACCCGAACGTGGACCCCAAGACCCACCCCTATATCTCCACCGGCCTCAAAGGCAACAAGTTTGGTATTGCACACGAAGACACCCTCGCCACCTACCGGCGCGCCGCCAGCCTGCCCGGTCTGGAGGTGAAGGGCATTGACTGCCATATCGGCTCGCAGATCACCGAAGAAACGCCCTACCTGGACGCCATGGACCGCGTGCTGGACTTGGTGGATGCGATCGAAGCCGCCGGCATCCCCCTGCACCACATCGACTTTGGCGGTGGCCTCGGCATCAACTACCAGGGCGACACGCCACCCGAAGCCGACGCGCTGTGGCACAAGCTACTGGCCAAATTGGACGCCCGTGGTTACGGCCAGCGCCAGTTGATGATCGAGCCCGGCCGCTCCCTGGTGGGCAATGCCGGTGTCTGCCTGACCGAGGTGCTCTACCTCAAGCCCGGCGAGCAGAAAAACTTCTGCATCATCGACGCGGCCATGAACGACCTGCCCCGCCCGGCGATGTACCAGGCCTACCACCACATAGCGCCGGTCACGCCACGCACAGCAGCCAGCACAACCTACGACGTGGTCGGCCCGGTATGTGAAAGCGGCGACTGGATAGGCCGTGACCGCGATCTGGCAGTACAGCCCGGCGACGTGCTGGCGGTGCTGTCGGCTGGCGCCTACTGCATGAGCATGGCCAGCAACTACAACAGCCGAGGCCGTGCGGCCGAAATCCTGGTGGACGGCAACCAAGCCCACGTCATCCGCGCGCGGGAGACAATTGAAGACCAGCTGCGCCTGGAAAAGCGCGTCGGTTAGTCGCTACATATTTAATAGCTACGCCCGCTGGGTGGATGTGCGGCGCAGTCCGATTTTCTTTATAAACTGCTGCACCCGCCAACCCAGCAATACCCCGATGATGGCGGCATAGACCGCCACTTCGGCAAAGTTGTGCTTGCCGGCTCGCATCCAGAAAAAGTGCAGCAGCCCCAGGCCGGCAATCAGATAAACCAGCTTGTGCAGCAACTGCCAGCGCTTGGCTCCCATGGCCTTGATGGCGCGGTTGAAAGATGTGGCAGCCAGCGGCGTCAGCAACACGAAGGCCAAGAAACCCACCAGGATGAAAGGCCGCTTGGCGATGTCATGCGCGATGTCGCCCACGTCAAAACCCATATCAAAGCCGCTATAGCTCAGCAGGTGGAGCACGACGTAGAAATAGGCAAACAGCCCCAGCATGCGCCGAAACCGGGCCAAGGCGGGCCAATTGGCCATGGTGCGCAAGGGAGTTACTGCCAGCACGATGCAGATGAAACGCAGCGTCCAGTCGCCGGTGGAGCGGATCAGGTACTCGGCGGGGTTCGCACCCAGGCCGTTGGTGAAAGCGCCGTAGAGCAGCCAGGCAAACGGTAGCAAACACAGAACGAACACCAACGGCTTGGCCGCCGGATGCAACAGCAACTTTTTCATGGCTATGCCGCTCAGTAAAACTTCTTCAGGTCCATGCCGGCGTACAGCTGGCCGACCTGGGCCTCGTAGCCGTTGAACATCAGCGTTTTGCGCTTCTTGGCGAACAGACCGTCTTCACCGATGCGCCGCTCGGTAGCCTGGCTCCAGCGCGGGTGGTCCACATCGGGATTCACGTTGGAATAAAAACCGTATTCGTTGGAGGCCGCCTTGTTCCATGCGGTGGCGGGCTGCTTGTCGGTGAATCGGATCTTGACGATGCTCTTGCCGCTCTTGAAGCCGTATTTCCATGGCACGACCATGCGCACTGGCGCACCGCTTTGGTTGGGCAGCACCTCGCCGTACATGCCAAAGGTCAGCAGAGCCAACGGGTGCATGGCCTCGTCCATGCGCAAACCTTCCACATAAGGCCAGGACAACACGCGTGAGCCCACGAAAGGCATGGTCTTGGGGTCGGCCAGGGTGACGAATTCCACATACTTGGCGCTGCCCAGGGGCTCCACGGCCTTGATCAACGAACTGAGCGAATAGCCCACCCAGGGAATCACCATGGACCACCCCTCCACACAGCGCAAACGGTAGATACGCTCTTCCATGGGGCTGAGTTTGAGCAGGTCTTCCAGGGTGTACTTGGCCGGCTTTTTGACCATGCCCTCGATCTCGACCGTCCAGGGCTTGGTTTGCAGCGTGCCGGCGTTCTTGGCCGGGTCGGCCTTGTCGGTGCCGAACTCGTAGAAGTTGTTGTAACTGCTGGCGTCTTTGTAGTCGGTGACCTTCTCCATCACCACCGCGCCCGCCACGGACGACTTGGCGCCCACCAGCGGCGGCAGCTTGCCCCCACCTTGTCCAGCCCCCTGGGCCATCGCCTCACGCCCGGCCCAACCGGCCAAAGCGGCACCGGCGACGCCAGATGCCATCAGCTTGACCATGTCACGCCGGCCCTCGTAGATGCGCTGCGGCGTGATGTCGCTGGGGGTGGAATGGATGAAACCGTTAGCGCGGGACTTGATCAACATGGGGACTCCTTGGATACATGAGTATCAGTCGTCCGAGATGAAAAAACCTTACAAGGTTCCGTAGCTGTGCAATCCACTCAGGAACATATTCACGCCCAAAAAGGCAAAACTGGTCACGCCCAGACCGGCCAGCGCCCACCAGGCAGCGACCGTACCGCGCAGCCCCTTCATCAGCCGCATATGCAGCCAGGCGGCGTAGTTAAGCCAAACGATCAAGGCCCAGGTTTCCTTCGGGTCCCAGCTCCAGTAGCCGCCCCAGGCCTCGGCCGCCCACAAAGCCCCCAGCACAGTGGCAATGGTGAAGAAGGCAAAACCGACAGCGATGGACTTGTACATCACGTCGTCCAGAATTTCCAAAGCGGGCAAGCGCGAAGCGATGCGCTTACGCCCAGCCAGGATGCCGCCCATGATGGCCGCCGAAATCGCGAAATACACCGCCCAGTAGCTGCCGCCTGCCTCCGCCGTGGTCTTGCGGAACACCAGCGGCATGAAGCACAGCACAATGCCCAACAGCCACAGCGGCGTGAGCTTGTGCCAGCGGGTTTCCAGCGCCTGCTGCTTGACCAGATAAGCAAACGCCACCATGGCCGCCAACGAGAACGTGCCGTAACCGATGAAATTGGCCGGCACATGCAGCTTCATCCACCAGCTTTTCAGGGCGGGCACCAGGGGCTGGATTTCATGCGCTTCACGCACCACGGTGTACCAGAGCAGAAAGCCCACCGCCGCGCTGACCACCAGCATCACCATCGCCCCCAGGGCACGGGTCTGGTACTGGGCCTCAAAGTACAAGTAGAAGGTGGTCGTGAGCCAGCAGAACAACACGAACACCTCGTACAAGTTACTGACCGGAATATGGCCCACGTCGGCACCGATCAGGTAACTTTCATACCAGCGCACCATGGTGCCCACCAGGGCCATGGTCACGGCGGCCCAGGCGATGCGCGAGCCTATGGACTCCATGCTGGCGCTATTGCTACCCGAAGCCACCACGCCCAGCCAATAAAAAATGGTGGACATGAAAACCAGCACGCTCATCCACAGAATGGCCGACTGGCTGGACAAGAAATACTTCAACCAGAACACCGACTCCGAGCGCGGCAAACTGCCCTGCCCGTCCACCTGGTAGGACCAAATCGCCAGCAAGGACAAGGCGGCCACGGCCAGCATCAACACCCGTAAGGGGCGCCAAAACCAGCCCACCCAGATGGCGGCAGGCATGGCTGCCAGCAAGATACCTTTTTCATAGACATCCATAAAGCCCATATAGCGGCTGAACGCAAACAGACCACCTGCCAGCACCAGGGCGGCAAAAATCCAGTCCGCAGGGTTACGGCGCGAGAAATATCCCTCGTTCAACTGGATGGTGGTGGGTGCGGTTGCTGTATTCATATCGATTCCTTGGCCCCAAGCAACTTGCTCTTGAGGTGGTCAAATTCGCGGTCGCCGTCCATCGTCTTGCGGTTGGTGGACAACGCCATGGAAGCCTGCGTCTGGCCATCGCGGCTGCCGAGCCAGACCCATACGCGGCGTTCACGCACGTACAGCATGGCGAACACGCCCAGTATCAGGAAGGCGCAGCCAAGATACACGACTTTTTTACCGGGCGCGCGGGCCACCTGGAAGACACTGGCCTGTACTTGATGAAAGTCAAGCAATTCAAACACCATGGGCACGGGGTAGAGCTGCACATCGCTCAAAGCCAGCACCGCCTGCGTCATGAAGCCCTGGTTTTTGGCGTCGGGCTCCAGGGGCGGCAGACCGGCCTTTTCCTGGCTGATCTGTGCCAGCTCGAACAGCACGCCGTTCAGAATGCGCACCAGCACCTCGCCGGCCCGCGCTCGCTCGTCCTGCGGCACATTGGCTTCGATGAAGTCCGAGATGGCCTGCAAGCCACCGTTCGGCGTGCCCGCAGCCGTCGGCGCCTGGCTACCGGCGAACAAGGCCATGGCTCGGCCGGCAGAAACCATCAGCTGCTGTGCCAGTTCGGGCCGGCTGCGGTCTACCGCCTTGGCAGCGTAGCGCTGCACCGCCCGCTCGCGCAGCACCGGGTCGGCCAACGCCGCACGCAAGCGCGTGAAGCCCTCCATGCTGTCTTGTGCATCGGCAGGAATGCGCAGGTAACGGAAGGCATCAGCCGGATTCTCGCGCACGCCCAACAGAAAAGCCGGTACGCCGTCACCCGTGTCCACCGGCAGCATGTAATTGTGGAACTCGCGGGCCTGGCCCGCCGCATCCCGCAGTTTGTAGCTGATGCTGGGGCCTACATTGCGCAGCACCTTCTGGGTCTGCGTCTTGTTCGCCGCGCCCAGGCGCGAGTCGATGGAATGGCGCAGATCCACCTTGCGCACATCGGCACCAGAAGCGGCAGCGTCACCGAAATTCTCCACATTGATGACACGCAGTGCGGTGTATTCCAACGTCAGCTTATCGTCGCCCCCCCCCAGAGATACTGGCGCGCTACCACCAATCACACCGTCGATTTCAAAGGGCTTGACCCCGGCCACCATGGGCAGAGCCCGCAGCTTGACCGAGGAACCACCATCGTCAAAGCTGGACTGGTAAATCTCCACGCCCTTGTAACTGGCCGGGTGGTTCACCTCGACCCGCGCCGGAATCGCCGCACCGCTTTCCTTGTCGTGGATCACAATGTCGCTGGCAAACAGCTTGGGCATGCCGGTGGAGTAGTACTCGACGATGAACTTCTTCAGCTCGATGGCAAACGGCAGGTCTTGCAGCACCACACCATCCGACTGGTTCAAGATGGCCACGCTGGCCTGCGAGCCCTCGGCCACCAGCAGGTTGCCACGGAAGGTCGGGTTGTTCGGGCCCAGGCGGTAGTCTTGCGGTACATCGGCAATCAGTCCGCCGCCCTTGTAGACCGACTTGCCGTTGAGCAACATCTGCGCCTTCACCACCAGGTCGCCGTCAGACAAGCCCCCCAGGCAGATCAGCACGATGGCGCTGTGCGCGGCGATATAGCCCAGCTTGTTGGCCGCACCGGCTTTGGCGGCAACCATCCAACCGTTGTCACGTTGCTGCAGCTTGACCTTCCAGCCGCCGCTGACCAGGGTTTGCCCAATGCGACGGGCAGCAACTTCGGGTGCCTCGTCCAATACCGCCTCGGCGCGGTGGGCAAATGCCTTCAGGCTCTGCTCGCGGATGTTTTCCTTGTAGACGCGCAGCTCGGCCAAGATCTTGGGCGTGCTGCGCGCAATGCACAGCGAGGTACTGAGCACCAAAAACGCCAGGATCAACATGAACCACCAGGCACTGTAAATAGTGGTCAGGCTGGCCGCCGCAAATACCTGCGCCCAAAACGGGCCAAACTGGTTCACGTAGTTCACCAGCGGCTCCTGCTGCTTGAGCACCGTGCCGATGATGGAGGCAATGCAAATCACCGTCAGCAGCGAGATCGAGAAACGCATCGACGACAGCAACTCCACCGCGGAGCGCAGGGCCTGGGAGCCGGTTTTGACGCGAACGCCGTGGGTGGTAACGGTCATGGAAGGAAAAAAGATCTGCAATAGCAAGAATCAAAAAGGGCGGGCCATCAAGAATGGACCGCCCTTTAGTGTGTGAATATGGCGCTTGGTTCCATCACAGAACCCGCACCCTGGCCCCCTCAATGAAGGCCGGCCACGTAGTCGGATACAGCCTTGATTTCGCGGTCATTCAGTTTGGCGGCCACCTGCGTCATTTGCGGACTATTCTTGCGCGAGCCATCACGGAAAGTGGTCAGTTGCGCAGCCACATAGTCGGCATGCTGGCCACCCAGGCGCGGATACTGGGCTGGAATGCCGGCACCGTTCGGGCTGTGGCATCCAGCGCAGGCGGCGATCTGGCGATCGGCAATGCCGCCGCGGTAAATACGCTCACCCAAAGCAACCAGCTCCTTGTCCTTGGCGAATCCAGGCTTCGCCTTCTTGGAGGTAACCCAGTAGGCAATATTGCGCATGTCCTCGTCGCTGAGCGTGCTGGCAAAGCCCTTCATGATGGCGTTGTTGCGTTTGCCGGATTTGAATTCCTGCAGCTGCTTCACCAGGTATTGGGGATGTTGCTGGGCCAGCTTGGGGTTGGCCGGAACGCCTGAATTGCCGTCGGCGCCGTGGCAGGCTGCGCACACCGCCGTGAAACTCGCCTCGCCTTTAACCAAATCCGGCTTCGCTGCCGCCGATGCAGGAGCGGCCTCTTCGGCAGCCGTAGCTGAGAACATGGGTGCAGCCAGAGCGACGGCGGTAAGCAAGGAGACAAGAAGCTTCATATCGTGGTTCTTATTAATGTCTGTTCGTGTGCATACAACCCGATGATTCTACAATGCGGGTCCGGTTCTCTCCATGAGAACCTCTTGAAGATCGCATGATTCCTACCTCTACACCGCCCTCCGACGGCTCCGCGGCGAGCCCGTCCGGCGCGCCCCGCAGCCCTGCTGCACCTGCAACTCCCACCAAAAGCCAGGCCGTCATCGCCTCGGGCTGGATGCACACGGCCAAGTTCCTGACCACCGCACCACAGCTGCACCACCTGCCGCCGCTGACCGTGCCCGAGATCGCTTTCGTGGGCCGCTCCAATGCGGGCAAGTCCACCTGCATCAACACACTGACACAGCAAAAACAGCTGGCCTACGCCTCCAAAAAACCCGGCCGCACCCAGCACATCAACCTGTTCAGCCTGGGCAAACAGGGCGTGATGGATGCCGTGCTGGCCGACTTGCCCGGCTATGGCTACGCCGCCGTGCCCAAGGCCGACAAGATCCGTTGGCAACAAGTGATGGCCAACTACCTAGTCACCCGCGAAAACCTGGTGGGTATCGTGATGATGTGCGACCCGCGCCACGGCCTGACCGAGCTGGACGAAATCCTGCTGGACATCGTGCGCCCGCGCGTGGTGGAGGGTTTGAAGTTCCTGATCCTGCTGACCAAGGCCGACAAGCTGAACCGCGAAGAGTCCACCAAGGCCCTGTCCATCGCGCGCCTGCAGGCCGGTGGCGGCGAGGTGAAGCTGTTCTCGGCGCTGAAGAAGCGCGGCATAGACGAAGCCAGCCAACTGCTCTGGGACTGGGCCCATCCAGCCACACCGCAGGCATCCACACTGCCGCAAGAGTCAGCCAACGAAGAATAGTCTTTTAGGCCCCTGGCGCAGGCAGTACCTGCGCCAGTAGCTCCTAAAAACAGAGCGAACCTCAATACACCTCGGCCAAGCCTTCCGGCCGGGTCTTGAAGCGTTTGTGCACCCAGAAGTACTGCTCGGGCATGCGGAGGATGTAGTCCTGCAGGCGCTGGTTCATCAGTGCCGTATCGGCCTCCACATCGTTCGTGGGGTAGTCCGTCCAGGCGGGCAGTATCTGCACCTCGTAGCCCTGCGGCGTCATGCGCGTCAACACCGGCACCACCTTGGCCCGGCCCAAGCGTGCAAAGCGCGGCAGCGAGGGCACGGTGGCGGCCGGCACGCCAAAGAAGGGGACGAAGAACGCATCCTTGGCACCAAAGTCCATGTCCGGCAGCAGGTACAAAGGATTGCCGGCCTTTACCAGGGCCACAATCGGCTTCATGGGCCCGCCCCGGTCGAACAGCTCCGCATTGCCGAAGCGCTGACGGCCCTCGGCGATCCATGCGTCCATCACCACATTCGACTGCGGCGCAAACAAGGTACTAAATTGGCGTGGCACCTGCTGCGACAACGCAGTAGCGCCCGCGTCCAGCCCCACGAAATGCGGCACGAACAAAACCGTGGGCGCATCGCCCTGCAGTTGGGCCACATCACCGGTCAACTTCAAGCGCTGCAAGGTCCGCGCGGGCGGGCCGCTCCAGAGCCAACCACGGTCCAGCCAAGCCTGGGTAAAGTGCACGAATATTTTGCGCACCAGCGCACGCCGTTCCTGCACAGAGCGCTCTGGAAAGCATAGCGCCAAATTAGTCATCGCCACCGCGCGCCGGCCGGCCAGCAGCCCGTACAAAAGCATGCCCAAAGCCCAACCTATGGCGCGCAGCCAGGACAAGGGCAGGCGCGCCAGCAGGCGCATCACAACAATCACAGCATGGGACAACATCAACGCTCCAGAATCAAGCCGAGGGCGGGGTTTCTTTGCGCGGCTGTTTGTAGCGCGCGTAACTCCAGAGGTACATGCCGGGACGTTGGCGAATCAGCGCTTCCATCGCCTGGTTCAGCGCGGTGGCAGCCACTTCGTCACCCTGGTCCAACGGCAGTTGCAGGGAATGCACATGGATGACATAGCCACGCCCCCAGGGCAAACGGTCGCCCAAGGCTACCAGGATTGGTGCCCCGGTTTGGCGTGCCAAACGTAAAGCCAGGGTCATGGTGTAGGCCGGACGGCCAAAGAACGGAGCCCATACGCCCTGCCCAACGCCTGGCACCTGGTCGGGCAGCATCCCGACCACGCGGCCCTGCTTCAGCGACTTGAGAATCATGCGCACGCCAGCAGTGGTGGTGGGTGCAGCTTCCAGACCCGGCGCCGAACGCGCCTCTTTCAGCAGGCCGTCAAGCCATGCAAATTTGGACGGCTTGTACAAGATCGTCATGTCGCCGTACTGCGCGGAAAAGCGCGCAGCATGCGCCTGCGGGACGACTTCGAAGCTGCCCACATGCGGCGTCATGAAGACCAGACCTTTGCCTTGGGCCAGTGCGGCCTCCAGCAATTCCACGCCCTGCCAGGTGATCTTGGGTAGCTTTTGCGCCCGCGGACGCAGCCACAACCAGGGCAACTCGGTCACCAACTTACCAGCTTCGGCAATCGCGCGGCGTGCCTGGCGCGGGGCAATGCCGGCCTGGGCCACGTTCTCGCGAAAGCGCCTGCGGTAGGTGGGTGACGCCAGGTACGCCACCCAGCCCAGCAGTGCGCCTACCATGTGCAACACCGCCAGAGGCAGATAGGCAGACCATCGGAATATCAGGGACATAAAACTAGGCGGTAAAATAAAAGCTGTCGCTGAGTTAATTGAACTACTTGCAGGGCGACTTAAAACACATCTGCTAAAGCGTTCGCCGAGGCCCAAAGCTAGAAGCAACGCATCCCGTGTATTGTCTTCAAAACGAAGGAGCTTAATCAAAATGGCGAACGACTTCCTCTTTACCTCCGAATCGGTCTCTGAAGGCCACCCCGACAAGGTCGCCGACCAAATCTCCGACGCGATTCTGGACGCTATCTTCAAACAAGACCCGCTGAGCCGTGTCGCCGCAGAGACGCTGACCAACACCGGTCTGGTCGTGCTGGCCGGCGAGATCACCACCAACGCACATGTGGACTACATCCAGGTGGCGCGTGACACCATCAAGCGCATCGGCTACGACAACACCGAATACGGCATCGACTACAAAGGCTGCGCCGTGCTCGTCGCCTATGACAAGCAGAGCAACGACATCGCCCAGGGCGTGGACCACGCGAGTGACGACCACCTGAATACCGGCGCCGGCGACCAGGGCCTGATGTTTGGCTACGCCTGCGATGAAACTCCAGAGTTAATGCCCGCGCCCATCTACTACGCCCACCGCCTGGTCGAGCGCCAGGCCCAGCTGCGCAAGGACGGCCGCCTACCCTTCCTGCGCCCCGACGCCAAGAGCCAGGTGACGATGCGCTATGTGGACGGCAAGCCGCATTCGATCGACACCGTGGTGCTGTCCACCCAGCACAGCCCCGACCAAAGCGAAACCTCGACCAAGATGAAGGCCTCTTTCACCGAAGCCATCATTGAGGAGATCATCAAGCCGGTGCTGCCCAAGGAATGGCTGCAGAACACGCGCTACCTGATCAACCCGACCGGCCGTTTCGTCATCGGCGGCCCACAAGGCGACTGCGGCCTGACCGGCCGCAAGATCATCGTCGACACCTACGGCGGCGCCTGCCCGCACGGCGGCGGCGCGTTCTCGGGCAAGGACCCGAGCAAGGTCGACCGCTCGGCCGCCTACGCCGCACGCTATGTGGCGAAGAACATCGTGGCCGCCGGCCTCGCGCGCCAGTGCCAGATCCAGGTGGCCTACGCCATCGGCGTAGCCAAGCCCATGAACATCACGGTCTACACCGAAGGCACGGGCGTGATCTCCGACGACAAGCTGTCAGCCCTGGTCGCCGAACACTTCGACCTGCGCCCCAAGGGCATCATCCAGATGCTGGACCTGCTACGCCCGATCTACGAAAAGACCGCCGCCTATGGCCACTTCGGCCGCGAAGAACCCGAGTTCACCTGGGAACGCACCGACAAAGCAGCAGCACTACGGGCGGCGGCAGGCCTGTAAAGACCTCTGTGGCAAGCACAGCAGCACGCCGCTGGGGCGCGCTGGGTCCATGGGATGCCTTGCGGCAGTCCCTGCCCCTGCCGCGCAAATTGCTGATCCTGGGTCCGCAAGGCCTGGGTGATGTGATTGCCGTGCTGCCCGCGCTGCGTCTGCTGCAACGCAACGTCAAGGTAGACATCAGTTGGATGGGCAACCGCGCCCACCAGCCTCTGGTGACCATGATGGGCGTCAGCGATTTCATCCCATTGGATGCAGACCAGACCCTGGCCGGTTTTGACGCACTGCTTGCGTACAACGATATCCATCCAGCCAAGACCCCGGGGCGTTTGGACCTGGCTACCATCCCGGTCCGCATAGGTTCGGCCAGTGGCGCCGAATTGCCCCACTGGTGCAACCACATTGTGTTCACCAAACGCTATGGCTGGCCCCGCCACGAGGCGCAGCGCAATCTGCGCATGCTCATCCCGTTTGGCATCACCGCCAACGACACGCTGCCAGCCGTAGAAAAGTGGATGAACCTGCGGGCACCCGCAGTACGCATGCCAGTCGATCTGCCGCAGGACAGCTATGTCGTGCTGCACCCTTTCTCCGCCGGTTCGGCGCGCGAATGGCCCATCGCGCACTGGGTTGAACTTGCGACGCGGCTGGCCCACCAAGGCCGCTCCGTGGTGCTGACGGGATCACCAGCCGAAAGCCAACGCCTGGCACAACAGTGGCCAGCCATCAGCCGTCCAGCCGGGGTGTTCGATGCATTTGGTCGTCTGGACTTGCAGCAGCTCAGCCATTTGCTGCAACGTGCCGACGCCGTCGTGGCCGCCAGCACCGGCCCGCTCCACGTCGCAGCAGCATTGGGCACGCCGACCTTGGGTTTGTTCGTCCCGCGCAAGGGCCTGATGCTGGACCGTTGGGCACCTCTGGGTGCCCAGGCCGTAGGTGTGCAAGCCCACCGCAGTTGCCCCGGACGCCGCCGCTGCGACGCCCCGTCCTGCGCCTGCATGTACGACCTGTCGCCAGCACTGATTGCATCAGCGCTGCCAACGACATCGGGTGACAGCATCCAGCTGCAGGCCATTCCACCCACCTGCCTGCTGAGCAAAACCCAGCTCAACGATATTGCCAGCGACACCTCATGCTACGCGGGCAGCACCATCCCATCGCACCATGAACCCTAACGCCGCCCAACTGTGGGTCGCGCCCCGTTGGGCCCTGGCCATCTTGCTGGCGGTGCTGGGCATGCTGGGGCCGTTTTCCATTGACACATTCATTCCCGCATTCGACGGCATAGCCAGCTCATTGGGGGCCACGCCGGCACAGATGCAGCAAACGCTGTCGGCCTATCTGTTCGGCTTTGCCTTCATGAATCTGTTCCACGGAGCGCTGTCCGACAGCTTTGGCCGGCGTCCGGTCGTACTGACCGGGCTTGCCGTCTTTACCGTAGCCAGCATGGGCTGTGCGCTGTCGCAAAGCATTGGGCAACTGGTGTTCTTCCGCGCCCTGCAAGGCCTGTCCACCGGTGCTGGCATCGTGGTGTCCCGAGCCGTGGTGCGCGATATGTTTCCACCGGCACAGGCACAAAAGGTCATGAGCCAGGTCACCATCTACTTTGGCGTGGCGCCCGCCATCGCGCCCATCATCGGGGGGTGGCTATTTGTCCACCTGGGTTGGCACAGCATCTTCTGGTTTCTGGCGGGCATTGGCTTGCTGCTGTGGATCTCCAACTTCCGCTATCTACCGGAAACGCTGGACCCCGCCCAGCGCCAACCCTTCAATGCGCGGCACCTGCTGCAAGGCTACGGCGAGCTGTGCTCCAACCCGCGCTTTCTGTTGCTGGCGCTGGCCAGCGGCATTCCGTTCAACGGCATGTTTTTGTACGTGCTGTCCGCGCCGGCCTTCCTAGGGCAAATCCTGGCGCTACAGCCTACGGAGTTCTTCTGGTTTTTTGTGCTGACCATCAGCGGCATCATGACGGGCGCCTGGATCAGCGGACGCATGGCGGGCAAGGTGGCACCCAAGACACAAATCCGCCATGGCTTTGCCATCATGGTGCTGGTGTCTGTAGCCAACGTGGTCGCCAACTGGCTGTTCAAGGCCCATGTGGCTTGGGCCCTGATTCCGGTGGCGATCTTCGCCCTGGGCTGGGCCATGATGGTGCCAGCCGTCACCCTGCTGGTGCTGGACCTTTACCCGGCTCGGCGCGGCATGGCCTCGTCCCTGCAGGCCTGCCTGGGTTCCATTGCCAATGGCCTGGTGGCAGGCATACTCGCGCCGCTGGTCATGCACTCTGCGCAAGCCCTGGCATTGGCATCTCTGACCATGATGGGCATTGGCCTGGTAGCCTGGGTGTGGCTACACCGGCGCTGGCCTGACATCGGCCGCGCGGCCTGACGTGAAAAAGCAGCTTTAGGCCGCAAACCCACGCGGGTTGGCACTTTGCCAACGCCAGGCATCGGCGCACATGGCATCCAGTCCACGCTCGGCGCGCCAGCCCAACAGCTTCGCGGCAGCATGCGGTTCGGCATAGCAAGCCGCCACATCGCCCGGGCGACGAGCCGCCACTTGATAAGGCACAGGCTTGCCGCTAGCGCGCTCAAAGGCTTTCACCATGTCCAGCACGCTATAGCCGATGCCGGTGCCCAGATTCACCGTGAGGAAATCAGGCACAGACTGCAAACGCTCCAGCGCCTTCAGATGACCCACGGCCAGATCCACCACGTGGATGTAGTCACGCACACCGGTGCCATCGGGTGTGTCGTAGTCATTGCCCCAGACGTTCAAAAACTCACGCTGCCCCACAGCCACCTGGGCCACGAACGGCATCAGGTTGTTGGGAATGCCGCGAGGATCTTCACCAATTAGGCCGCTGATATGCGCGCCCACCGGGTTGAAATAACGCAAGATGCCAATACGCCAGGACGTGTCGCTGCGATGCAAATCACGCAGCAGATCCTCCACCATCAGCTTGCTACGACCGTAAGGGTTGGTCGCGGAAAGTGGGTGGTCCTCGGTCAGCGGCAGACGCTGCGGATCGCCATATACCGTGGCTGAAGAGCTGAACACCAGCGTCTTCACGCCGCACTCGCCCATGGCCTCCAGCAGGCGCAAAGTGCCCACCACATTGTTGTCGTAATAACCCAAGGGCTGCTGCACCGATTCGCCCACGGCCTTCAAACCCGCACAATGGATGACAGCAGTGGCGCCACTGCTGCGCAATGCAGTAAGCAGTGCCGCACGGTCCCGGATATCGCCCTCAATCACGTGAGGCTTCTTACCGGTGATGCGCTCCACACGCGCCAGGGACTCGGGCTGGCTGTTGCAAAAGTTGTCGAATACCGTGACGTCTTGCCCTGCATTCAGCAGTTCAACGCAGGTATGCGTTCCGATATAACCAGCGCCACCCGTCACGAGAATCATGGGAACCTTTTCATGCAAAAGATGAAATGGTAGGGCGTGAGTGACTTGAACACTCGACCAAAGGATTATGAGAACAAGGGAGCCCGGTCTCCAGGCTTCCGTACGCTCATGAATTCAAAGGTTTTTTCCCGCCCCCACCAACCTTTAGGTCCTAGAACCGAACGTATACCGAACTGTTATGGTGTCTCTGCTTTTTGACAGAGTTTTTCCCCATGCAGATCAACGAGTTACGCTCGATCAGCCGAACCGAAACCGAATGATCGGCCAAACTGACTTTGACACACCTCTTGGCGGTCAATCAGCAGCCTCACACTCTTCTTTTTATTCTACCTGCTGTGCCGCCTGCAGACTCTGCATAAGAAGAGCTACTTAAACCATGATGGATGCGCATGGACTACTGGCGCCATCATTAAATGTGCCGCAGATTGATTCGGCTATACGGCTTACGCAGGGGCAATCATCTGGGGAGTGAACAAGCCCCCACTTCACGGCCAATTTGTTAAGCAAATATCAATCACATTTTTTGAAAGCGACATCAAAAATGCACTTTCCCAAGAGTTCTGTGCCGCCACCTTTAATCGACCGGAAAAATACTCTGTGACTGCAGTAAACTTTCCAACAAAGGCTGGCTCAGCTTCTAATACCTTTTTTACTTCAGGAATAGATTGAGCAGTAGATTTTTGTATATAACGGATATTTAAATTCAAGTTATTGAAGTGCGACTCTATTAGGTTAAGTGAATCCAACACCTCACCAGTCCAAGGCCCAAATTTATCTATATAAAATCTAGCGGTAATATCCCCAGGACTCACTTGGGATCCGATGTTAACTTGAGTATCACATTTAAGGAATTGAACGGCTGGAATTAAATCGAAATATGGGTGCAGAAATTTTGAGTTTGGAGGCGCACCCCATTCAGTTAATTTATACAGTGTGTTGCAAGAAGTGCACGACGGCACCAAATTTCTTGTTGAAATAGAAAATTCTGGAAAAATGCTTCGAGGTAAAAAATGATCTAATGGCGAAGCCATATCGATACCGCAATACGGACAAAAATCAGCTCCAAATATTTCCAATATTTGCGCCTTGGCGAGTAAAACAGTCTTTGCTTTACTATCATAAAGATCATAAAAGGCTGAATGCTGCTCGTCGGTCAAAGGCAAAGGCGCCAGCGCACCATTCGCGGTTAAATTTTTGGCGTAATCTGCATATGACTGTGTTACCGCTAGTTGCCCGGCCATTAAATGTGTGCGCCTAGGCTTTCGAGAGGCCCCAATAATATCTCGCAAATACTTTTCATCATTATTTTTTAATGGACTAGTCTTGTTAAACACTGTTTTTTCCAATGCTCTTGAAGTAACTTCGAGCCTCAAAACTCAGTGGATTTTGCAAATCCCTATCAAGCTCTTCGATTGTCGTTTTTGTTTTTGCGAGATCATTTAAGACTGACACGTAGTTCCTCAGCTCTCCAGAAACTCCAAAAATATCGGTTATTAGCGTATCAATGCTCGTCCCAAAAGACTCTCTGGGCAGTCCGCAAGAGTATATAATACCCTCCGTCTTTTTAATGACTTGAACATATTTTGCAGGAACCTCCTGAACGACAAGTGGCGAATGCGTTGAAATAATAGCATTCGATTTATTTCTCTTGAGAATAGCTCTAAGCACGGTCATCGTCATAGATAGCAGAGCGGGATGAAGATGATTTTCAGGCTCATCTATTAAAACAAGACTTCCCTCTTTAATCTCAGAGAACAATCTCGTTAAAATAGACAAAGTCGCTTTGTGCCCCGCACCCAATTGAGAAAATCTTATTTGAAGAGCACGCTCCGTGATAGCTGGGGAGTTTATACCGGCATCAGACAAGATGGGCTGCATATCTAAAAACCAGTTATCATAAGAATTCTCACTTCTTATTTTTGTGATAGCGGCAGTGAATGTGCGACTGAGCGCAACTGGCCCGGCTATTCGAATGCCCCCACTGGCTTTATTTTCTTCGCGCAAGCCGATATATCTATACTTGAGCTCGTCTGTTAAATACGTTCGCTTATGACTTTTTACTGGTATCTTTATCCCAGAAGGCAGAAAAAATCTATCAAAAACGCTATAGGAAACAGCAATAACCAACGATATCTTTCTTCTGACCTTATCAACCTGCTCTGAGTTTTCAACTCCTATGATTGCGCCGGTTAAATTGGTCAAAAGTTGCGTTTTTCCTACTCCATTTTTTCCCACTAAAACGTTAATGTTTCCCGGGACAATTTCATCGCTGTTGAATTCAAAACTGAGCCTTGTATCAATTTTTGAATTGTTGAGTTGACAATGAAAATCAAATTTTAAATTTTTTTCGGCTGCAAAAGGAATTGCTCGTTCAAGAGAGCCTAGTGACCTAGCAAGCGATCGCACGAATACTGGTTCTTCATGAATTTTGTCGAGCTCAGTAACTGTACTGAGGTCACGCAAAGCACTGAGTGGTTTTATCTTTGAATTTTTAACCTTGTCCTTAAGGTTTTGGTAATATTCACTCGATTGACCCAATGAAAAATATAGGGGATCAAGTTTTGTAAATTTTACAGGTAGTATTGTGCGCCCTGACTTTTGCCCTAGTTGGCCAATTTTTATTTCCCCAATTGGAACTCGTGGCTTTTCATTTGACTCATAGTAATAAACATAAAACAATGTTTTAAATCCAAAATCATCCCATTTTGAATCATTTAGAACAATACATGGATATGAAAATACAACATTTGCCGCAGGACTAGAGTAATAGGTCAGCATTTATTTCTATTTTGATTATTTAAAACTCATCAATGGACTGGTACTATAGGCTTATCTAAAGAAGCCCAATCTTGACAGGATACTTTTAGTTGGCATTATTGCTTTAGAGCCGCACCAATCATGACCACTGGCGGATGCCAATTTATGAAAAAAGTGGAACCATCAACATAGCTATAACGTTTAACAACTATAAATCGTTAAAATTGATTGGCTTGCCCATTCTTATATCGATCCAGTATGATCTTACGCACATAGTGGAAGCCTCTCAAACCAGATCAACCACATCCCCATCAGCAAACTCATGTGTCATCATTACTTTAGACTGTGTAATTTATACGCTTCGACCTGAAAACTGGAGGCTTACAAAAAATATTTAATTAACGTACTCGCAATACATCCTCAAATAGATGGTTGCAAAAAAGATATATTTGAATTAGGGATTCATGCACTTTCGACACTAGGCCACCAGCGTCACAAGAAAACATCTTGAAAAAAAGAGAAATGAGATTTTTGCAAGAATGAAGAAACCGTGGAGCCCCTAAATGGAGGGACCCCACGACCTTCTAACCTTGCTTACACCGTTGCAGGCATAGCCCCCTTGATCATCGCGGAGGCCGTGTTTGCAGCATCCATCAATGACGTTGAGCTGAGATGGGCATAGCGCTCCGTCACGGAGTGGCTTGAATGGCCCAGGATCTTTTGCACCTCATATAGGCTACGCCCGTTGTTGACCAGGAACGATGCAAATTGGTGCCGAAGATCGTGCAACCGTAGATTCGGTAGCGCCGCCTTGATCCTCAGCCGATCCCACACCTTATGGACATTGCCAAGACGCTCACCGGTTCTGCCACTGATGAACAGGTGTGTGTGTTTCCGATCAGGATCTTGATTTCTCAAGACACCCAACAACTCGATGGCACTATCGTTCAGTGGTACCGACCGAACCCGCTTGCTTTTGCTGGTTGCAGCAGAGATGCGCCACACACGTGATTGCGTGTCAACTTGGTCCCATGTCGCATCCAGCGCCTCGTTCAATCGGGCCCCTGTACTCAGTAAGAACAACGCCACATTGCACACTGCTCGATTGTCATCAACCTGCAAGACATTCAACAGCCCCTGTAGTTGGGACGGCTCCATGTAATGCTCAAGCCGGTTGTCGGCATTGAACAGTTTGATCCGCACGATGGGACTCACGGCAATCACATCCCATTCCACTGCCTTGTTCATCATCTGCCGCAGCAGTTTGACAACATGGTCAGCAGATGCCGGTGACAGCTTTCTATCGAGCAAGCTCGCATGGAACTCCTGGACCTCTTGGCGACGTAAGTCACTCAAGCGCCGAGCACCAAATTTCTCCTTCACGTACTTCTCGAACAGTCCAACATCTTTTTTCCAGGACCGCTTGCGAGGCTTCACATAGGGTAGATATGAATCGTCGAAGAATGCTGTCAGGGTGGGCTCAGCCTTCTTTGCCTTTTCTTCACCCCGTGGATCTGCGCCCATGGTGATGGATGCCTTCACTAACTTGGCCTTCTTACGGGCTTCTGCCAAGGAGAATTCAGTGGTGCGCCCTAGCTTCTGGTGGCAGGTCTTGCTAGCGGCATCCTTGTAGCGAAGGTAATAGGTACCCTGCCCAGGACTACTTGCACGAACCTCGATATACAGGCCGGTCCGCAGGGGATCGACCAGCTCATCCTTCTGTTTTCCTGGGGGGCACGTGAGGTTGTTATCGATATAAGACTGGTCTAGATTTTTGATGATTGCCATGGTTTCCTTTCTTAATTGGTGGAGAGTGCTGACTGAATCGACTGCGTATTGCTACGTGTCGTGGTTTCTGGAAATCGGTTTTTCATAGAGGTGTTCCGTATGGGGGGAAGGAGTTGTTGTTGATGGAAGCTGTTGAACGAACGGCATAACTCCGCCCTGAAGCAAGAAGCTCCAGACGCAGATAGATTTCGACGAACGGAAAAGGAGACAGACGGACCCAGCACACGCACATAGATGGATGTGTCTGTGAGGTGGCCTGCTCTGGTCAGGACGCGTTACCGGTTGAGGGGCAACGGCAGCGAGGAGGAGGTGGTGGGAAAGGTGGGAAAAACCCACGCCAGGGGGCCCGCCCTAGAGGTTCTATGGAAGGAACCACCAGGACGGAACTACTTTTTCCTTTAGGAAAGGTTGTGGTCTAAAAAATCCACCTTTACCACCTCCCTAGGAGAGGCATCACAACCATTTCTGCGGTGTGAAGCTCCAGCGAAGATGATGGCCTTAGAAGCGGCTATCGATCGTCAGTTGCGCCGCCACTTCTGCTTCGGTGGGTTTGAACTTCACCCCTCGAAAAATCTCAATTCCATGCAGCGTGGCATGGCTGATGCCTAATGGAATGTTGTGCTCCAGCAAGCCTTTCACCTTAGCCTTGACATATTCCTTTCGGCCATTTTCACGGCACCACTCTCGATAGGCCTTATTTAGATCAGACCTGCGGACAAACTGGTCTTGAGGAACGAGGTCGCAACACTCGTCGATGAACTCGTTCAGCGAACTATTGCCCAAGCGCCATTTCTTCATAAGGCGGTCATGTGCTTTAGACGGAGAGAACTTCTTATTTTTAAGCAACCGGGCCGCCCCACCCAATGCCCAGTGGGCAATGCCGGGAATCTCGCACTCAACAATACGATCAGCGAGCGTCGTATCGGGTAAACGCCCTGACTTCAAGAGGCTATTCGGAAACTCAATGATCAGCCATCTAGCGAAGACAGCCTCCGTATGCTCACTGATGCGGACAAAATGATTCGACGTGAACACATGTGCCGCTTCATTTGTGAAATCCATAGGCCTGCCCCCGGGGTGACGCCCCGTGATGAGGTCGCCACCAATCACCGACTTGAATTCAGCTGCCGGGATAGAACGACCGTCATCAAGCTCACCAACGACATTCAAGCGTGAACCTTGCAAATTTGCGACGTAGTACTCTTCATTCCATTGGAATGGTGTGACAGCAGTAGTGAATTCCTTTGGTACCAGTTGCCGCAGTATTTTTTCGAGCGTGCCTTTACCTGCACGTCCAATCGGATCATAGAAGAGGAAGGCTTTGTGGTGCCGAGGTACCAGCCCAAGCATGATGGCCCCTGCAATCTCCTGCACCAATATCCGTTGCTGAGTTGCCTCATCGGCATCATTGGAGGCAAAAGTTTCCTGTAAAAACTCGTCGAATAGCGGGGTCGCCATTTCCGTTGGAGAGAAGGCTACCTGCACCCGTTGCCGAAGCGACGGTGTTAAAGGCTCCAGCCTAAAAGTATCACCAACAACTCGATAGAAACCATCCTTGCAAGCCAATCCGATATCAGCATTCTCAAAGAAATCCGAGCTATCGACTAGTGACACCGCATGCTTGGAAATGCCAAGGTAGTCACCATTGCGTTTGCAGTTGTCCTTGCCATCATGGGATACCGCAACTACCTTCGCTAGTTCGTCCAAAGTACATTTCCTCCAAAGCCTACTATGGCGCTCTACCACGTAAAGAAGGCCCTGATAGCTGACAGGGGAATGCCCATCAACGGTCAGCTGAATCAAGATTTCCTTTGCATAGCCATGGTGGGTTAACTTAGCAACCACGTCCATCATGCTCAAGTCACGGATAGCTTTGTCCAACTCAACGAGACTAATTAGCCTGTTCGATTGACGCAAGCCTAACCGCGCACGCTGAAATTTAGCCATATAGTGCTTCTTCAGATAGGCAAGCTCGACAAGCACGTGACGCTCGAAAGCAGCTGAGAAGTTTCCATTTTTGGCTTGTTGAGTAGCCTCTTGAATGACGGCCTGCGCCCTTGCGAGTTGCATGTCCACTGAATCGCCGGGAACAGCTAGCGCCTCTAGAGGTGTTGTGAACTGATGATCCTCAACAATAGGTCCAAGCTCAGATCGGGTGGACTGCTCAGAGCCGACCACAAATGCTCGACCAAGGGCACTGCTCGGATTCGTGACGGTTAGCACGGCACCCACGCCATTGGCAGCCATATCGTTGCAAACGGCGACCTTGAAGGTTGTAGGTGAGGGCAAAAGAAAACCCGAAGAGGTCCCTTCGGAGGGATGGGAAAAGTTAGATGAAGTGATCAAAGTAATAAATATAAAAAATTGCAAACAACTACCGATCCGTAGTGCACGACAAAGCGAACGTGCCGAACTGACCAGCCCTGGATCAAAAACCCACCCAGGAACGGTAGAGAAAAACGATTGAAGCTAAAAATATTGACGGATAGCCAAACCTCCCAAGCAATAGTAGAAGTACAAAAACGATAGCGAAAATTTCTTAGGGGACTTCATGAAGCAAGTTCATGAACGAAACACCGATGTACGAGATGACTCATGTATCGGCAAGCAAACTGGCTTTGCACCAGTGCGCTATTCCCACTTGGGTTTTTTAGAAACGAGGGCCGCGAGTGCCAACATTTCCGTTCTTGACTCGAATGACTCCGAGCCAAGCATATGCAACCTTTACTGATCGGAAACCAGTGATCCAGATGCACCTCAAATGTTAAACCAGCAACAGAAAAAATTCCAAGCTATTTCAGATATTTTTTATTGCGCTCCTGCACTTGAAAATAGGTGACGTACCCCCATCGGAGCACACAAGAAACGCTGAATAGACTGGCCACGAACTTGACGCGCTGCGCATCGGTCAAAAGCTCACGAGGTGCCGAAGTGGAAACGGTCATCAGAAACTCCTTGGATGAATTGGTGCCTCCCGCCCTCCCCTGAATCCAGACGTGGCAATGCCTCTGCACAAGGCAGAACCAAGCAATCTCAGTGGTCATAGAAACAGGGGATGGAGGAAGGCTAGGGAAATCAGCAGTCAGATGGTGAACGGAGCGTTAGCCATCCATGGTCAGATGCCGCCCATCTTGAAAGTCCTGCGATGTCATCGGTTGATTTCCTTTTCAAGCAGGAACAAAAGCACACCGATGCCGATGATGGCCAACAGCACCACCAGGACGGTCCTGGGAAATAGAGCACACAGGATTGCAATCACCACAGCGGCGATCCAGCGACCTCCATAGGGGACGACAACAGAAAGACAGGCGATCACGGTAATAGCGGTGATGGTTTTCATCAAGATCCTTTTTTGGGTGAAATGGGTCGGTTTTTGGTCGGCATTGCGCCAACCACCAGTACGAGAAAATAAAGTGCCTTGTGCTTCAACGACTTAGAAGCAATGGCATTGAGTGACCATGGGAAAGACACTCCCGCCCAGGGGATTTAGGCGGTGGGTTTGATTTCTTTGGATGCGCTAGGGGCAGGTGATGCTGCAACCTTCACAGGCGGCGTTTTGGATACTGGTGTTTGCTCTGGGTCCAGATCTACCCCTGCGTCCACCAGCAACTTCACCGAGGCCATAAAGGCTTCAGATGGGTTGCGGATGTATTGGCGTGGGTTCTCCGTTGAGCGGGCAACTAAGCCTTCCTGCTTCAGCGCCGCCAGCACGAAACCTGCGGTATTGGCCGACTTGCCCTTGCACACAGGCTGTATCGATACGCTGCTGATCAGGGTCTGCTTTCCCAGGGTACGTTCGATCTCGCTGACTGCAATCCAGTCGTTGCTATAAAAGCCGCCGCCGCTGTTGCCATAGATCCTGAAGAGCACCTCTGCGTTGGCCCTGTATCCGACGTGGTACGTCAAAGTGGACTTTGCAGACAAAGTGGGACAGGTTGCGATTTTGAGAACCCTTGTAGTGGTGGATCCAGCTACTGTGGTGTGTTTCGATTTCATATTTCATTTCTCCGTTGGTTGATGGTGGTTTTGAAGGCCCATGTCCTTCACTACAGATACGCGGTTTTCCTCAGTTTTTGATGCTTGCCAGTGGTGGCTAGGAGATTGCAGCCAACAAGCCCAATCAGGGCGCTATGCAAGGCCCAGAAACAAAAAAACCACCCGAAGGTGGCTGTTGGTGGTGATGTGTCGTGTCTCATGGCATGGACACCCTTTGTGAGCGAATCGCATACTGTTGGCACATCGATAACAGGTCGGGGTCGATACCTTCCGATTTGGGAATGAAGAGTTCTATGCCGTAGCCGTCATCACTGAGGACGAAGACCATCTCATAGAAACCTGTGTGATCTTCCACGAACTCAAAGCTAGGACAGAACCCCTGTTCTCCGAACCGAATGCCATCAAACCGGTTTTCCATAATTGGAAATCCCAACTGCCCATTCAGCTCGTCTTGGTGATCCCCGGCCTCCAGCAAAACAAAGTACCCGTTGATCGCAGGATCGTAGGCTTCGTCACAACTCAGCATCGCAAACCGGGCATCCGCAAACTGCGCAATATCCCGATCCCCAATTGAAGCAGTCAAGGTTGGATCATTTAGCACAAGCATAGGTGCCCTTGTGCATAGTTAACACGTACGCGATCATAGAAAACTCCTCTCTAGAAACAAAAAAACGCCCAGGGTATAGACCAAGGGCGTGGTGGGTTGAAATAGTGGTGAAGTAAAAGCAGTGGCGTGTGTGCCTCCTAGTTAGTTAATGAAAAGTAGCGAGTAATACCCGGCTTACCAAAAGTTGCCGAAGGGGCTCGGCTTGTATTCACTCAATTTGGCATGGAACTCGTTATCCGTCATGAGGATAAAGCGAACCACCTCGATCATCGTGGCAATGAATGGCATAAAAATAAGTATCGGAAGCGCGCCAAAAGCAAGACCGCCGAAACAAGAGATCAACAAGAAGATGATTCCCCACCCCCAAGCACCCATATAGAACTTGTGGGCACCGAATATCCCAAGGAACAATGCTAATAAGGTGATGGTCGATTTACTCCGACCACCTGCCTGCTTGGCTCCCTGAGCGAGTGCCGTATAGATTTCCGTGGCAGTAGTTCCGCTATGGACAAAGTCTACCCAGGCTCCCCGCGTAGGTGCATTGGAACTCTTCCACTCCGCACCTGAGAATTCAAATCGACTTCCATCCTCAGCAGATATGACACCTGAATTTGTCCTAACCGCATAATCCAAAATTTGACCGCGCAAAATATTCTCCCTCGTTGTTTATGATCCAAAAAACCAAGATTAACTCTTACACCCAACACCTTTCATAAATTAGTTAAAAATAATTTTAGCCAGAATAAATACAATGCGGAAATCCGTAATCACATAGAAACTCAAAAATCTCAACTAGATCTTTATTGGCAAATAATTGATTTATTTATCCCCAAAGATTAATTAACCAGAACCAATAACCAGCACCATATTCAAATCACTCCGCTGGCAAGAGCCCATCCGCCTCCACACCTGCGAAATGGCGCACCTCGGCAGCGCATAGGCTTGGGTTGACTGGAGGACTAAGAGTGATGAACGGCTGCAACTGATACTATAGTCTCTGGCACTATAGTGCGTAGACACGGACCATCGAAAGATGGGCGTAGCAGAAGAACACTTTGGCAAGCATGTGAAGAAGATGCGAATTGCCTGTGGGATTTCTCAGGAAGAGCTCGCCCATCGTGCTGACATTCACACGTCCTATGTGAGTCAGTTGGAGCGGGGGATGAAGTCACCGTCCTTCGGGGTGATTCTTCGAGTAGCGGTGGCCCTTGGCACCTCAGGATCAGAGCTGGTTAGGGGCGTTGAAGAGTCGATCGGCACTCAGCCCTGTTGATGTAGATGGCAAATGCGGGACGCATCGCCGCGATCTTGCTGCCGCGTAATAGAAGCGTGGGGGCTCTTGCTGTGCCATGGAAGCCTCGTCACAGTGCGAATACCGCTCGCTCATGTCGGCACTTCGTGGACTCAGGGAACAATAAGCCGCACAAATTTCATTTTCAGACTTAAAGTATGGAATTGCGACCATCTCTGCTCATCGCTTACGGTTCAATCGTGAAGGTGCTGGTAGCGCAATACCAACATATCGACCTGCAAAACAACGAGTCAAAGAGATAATTTTTATCTTCAATGTCAAACGAAATGCAGCAACCAACCAATTGCATATGCCCCTTATCAAAAAACTTCATGCCGCAACCGTATCGGGCGATCTCAATGAACCATTCACACAACAAGATTTTCGTGATTGGATAACCCGAGAAAAGATCACACAAGACAACAACAAAGAATATGCAGCCGAATCGATTAGATCCTTTCTCTACAACTCAACCAAAAGAGACTCCTCAACCTCCAACAAAAATATAAAAGCCTTATTCACCAAGAAAAATAATGCTGGAGATAGCGAATACTGGTTCGCCACAAAAATCTAGAGCACTAGAAAACTATATCATTCAGTGATGCCCTAGTGTGGGCAGTAAAACCCATCAAATAATCAACCATAGCCAATCTCGGCTTTAATTAATTCGGCACAAAAAATGCATGTTCACAGTGCAAAAGTAAAGAATTTCACAGCACTCGAAGATATCTACGTTGAGTTTGATGGCAAAGTTAATGTTGTTGTTGGACCCAATGCGAGCAGACCCAAGACATCAGCAGTATTAAATCGAAATTGTAGAAACGCCCCAGAACCCAAAATAGGCGCTGAGGCGCATGAATAAATGGTAGGGCGTGAGTGACTCGAACACTCGACCAAAGGATTATGAGTTTGCTCTTAAAGCACAGTGCCTAGGCAAATCAAGCATTCACGACCGTAACCAACAAAAATTAAAAGTACATACGCAACAGTAACTTAGCGTAATTTAGCGAAGCAAGCCAAACATGGTGACTGTACCGCATATGTACCGCGAACTCACACCTAACAAGTGACGAGACTCATAGCAAGAGGCCATGAGCACTTACCTTACCAACGGCAGCTCAAACTGCAGTCAAGGCAGATTGCAGTTTTTTATAAAAATCCAAGTGGATTCCTGCTGCCGCTTTTAGCCCATCGGCAACTACTTTCTTATGTACTTTAGATTTAGGTGGCTTTATCCAAATTCGACTTAAATCCTGAGGGTAAATTTCGACTTGTCCGCTAGAACCATTTATATATCGGTAAATTTGTCTCTGCCCCAAATCGGACAGCAAAAAAGCAGCTACATACCAGGCATCCTCGGGATCATCAAATCTAACAATTGAAATATGACCATCCACCATAGCGGGAAATGAAGTATTAAAAACCGCAACGCGTCCGATAGTCCCATCTCCAGTTGAATTAATTAAAATATCGTTGGGCAGAGCCTGTGCCTTTTTTTTGCTCCGATGAAACTCAGCAGAAACAGATCGCGCGAGACTAAAATCTACATATCCTCGCCTAATGCAATTTGATTTGAGAGCACATATATTCTCAACCTTGTCAAGTCCATTTACCACAGTCCCATCCGACCGTACCATACCCAAATACTCAAGTGAGTCGGGATCATTATCATCATCCACATACGCTGGCTGAGTTCCTCTTATTGGACCGAACTTTAAACCAGGCGCAGCTCCAAGCTGAAATGCACCAGGCATAGAGGCAACCATGGTGCATGCATCAACGTATTTCTCTTGATGATACTCAGGTTCAAAAATATGGTTTACGGTGAGCGCTGAAGCGTCTCCGACAGAAAGTAACCCATCGGCGATAGAACGAATTGCGAGCAGTGCCATTGATGCCTTAGTGAAATGAAATATTTTTCTTGACGTACTTAGTGATTTCACCCAAATCAGAGTCAATCTGTCCACTTTCGTCTCGAATTAAACGTCCACTACGATCTTTTCCGGGACGCTCGGTTACCGCATAAACAATTGGAGGATCCAATTTTGCCTGACCCATAGATTCCAGCGGCTTTATCCGTTTCTGCAAAAATAAAATGCACGTTTTTGTATTAGTGAACGGCTTAAACATTTCACCCCCGAGCCCAACAACGGCAACGACTCGAGTAAATTTGAGGACATACTGACGAACATACTCGTCCGTATAGTTTTTTAACGTACCACGGGGAAGAACTATTGCCATCCTTCCCGAGGGCGACAGCATTTTTATACACCGCTCAACAAACAACTTATCGCGAGCGACCTTCTGTGCTCTTACTGGACCATTTATACCAGGCTTCATTGATAGATCGTATTTTGCAATAGTTTCCTCCGCAGCATTATCTCCAGCAAAAGGAGGATTCGTTGCAATAATATCAAAAGTCTTTGGTTTACGACTTTTTCCACTGCCCGTTGTAAATTTTGACAGCGCATCATCCGACCAAGAGTCCTCATTCAAGCCGTCACAAACAGCAATATTTGAGCGCCCATCGCCCCATATCAACATATATGCTTTGGCAACCTTAGCAATAGTATGATCGTAATCCATTCCAAAAACATTTTGAGACGCGTAATCCTTTTGATTCTCCATCACCTCACTAGGATCATCTCTATCAACTTCAATTTTTTTAAAAACCTTATCCATTGCAGCAATTAAAAAACCGCCACTCCCGCAAGCCGGATCATAAATGGTCTCATGCTCAGTCGGATCAAGTATATCAATACACATTTGAATAACATGCCTTGGCGTAAAATACTGCCCCTTGTCTCCCTTCATGCCAGGGTTAATCATGACCTCAAATGCATTTCCCAAAACATCCGAGTCAGACTTCAACAAATAAGCCTTCTGAAGAGCCGACACGCAAAATGCGAGTGTTTGATCGGTCAATCCTATCTGATCGCCTTCCTTGAACACGCCACTCCATCGCTTTTTTGCTGGAGTAAACAAATCATCCTCAATTCGCCGCCGGGCTTCCTCAGGAGCCTCAAAGACTCCGACTCGAAATTGCGCAGGGGAATCATCATTTTTTAAATTGACGCGCTCATCGTACAACTTAGCAAATAGAAGTTTAAACAACTCCTCAAAGGGACTTACACCCTCGTGAGCTTTAATATAATCCTCACACTCTCGCAAAATATCTAAAAAATCGGTTACCGGGGCCAACTCTTTACGAGTTATTGGAGAGTCAACATCATCCAGTCGCTCTTTTTTCCGAGGTACATTCCTCAACTCACGCCAATCAGCCTCCTCTCGCGAACCAGAGGGCTCAAGACGTAAAAGGTAACTATGTGGAGGAGACCCGTTACTCCAGACTCCAAGACGACAACCCGTTGCGTTCATATAGACCTTCAGCTGATCTACACCATCTTTTCGAGAAGGTTTCTTTACCTCGATAAAAATCCTAGGCGTTCTTTTTGAGCTATCTGTATAAACAACAATATCAGCCTTCTTCTTTGCCTCAGTTGACCCCACCTTAACGGACACTTCAACAGATAGCTGATCAAACGAATACCCATAGTCATTCTTTAATCGATATAGCCACCAAAATCGCACTTTTTCTTCAGGTTTTGCGTTTACCTTATACGCCCGATTTCTAACGGGGCAATAGATAAACTCTTCACCAGAAACATCAAAAATCTTAAGTCCGCCGTTGGCGTTGTCCGGTTTGGAGGCGGATATTTCGAGTGGTATGTGCATGAGGGGATAAAGTTGTCGGACAGAAAATTGTTGCTATCGCATTCCAAACAGCGGAGGCCAAAGTACCTATGAACGAATAGCTAGGACACATTTCGCCAAAGAACGTCTTAGCTCCAGCGTGCCCATCAACCCAAACTCAAATCGCAGGAGGAAATGCACCGATAGGGCCGATGGATAGCGACATGCAACCCTCCATGATAGGGCACACGTCGCAGTTCTCGATGTGCGCGGAATCTTATCGAGCTTACAAATTGATGGGGCGTTGCACCGGCACAGACTGAACAGTCTGCCTCATTAGCCAAATGCCTAGCCTTGAACGTACGGACGCTAGCATCGCCCACGTCAATCTCCATCCGAAGATGGTCATATTGTTTTCCCTATGATGCAGAACATGAGCCGTTTGCGCAGCTGCACGAACGAACATCCCCGCTGCATCTTTTGGCCCACAGGTAGCCCAACACCATGAGAAGGAAAGGGAACTCCCGGGCTTGGAACTCTTAGACGTTTGTGGCCCGTATCACGGCTTCCAGCAAGGCTGAAAACTGGCAGCAAATCGCTCGATGTAGCCTCAGACAACGTTAGGTGGCATGCAGGCTCTGCGGCAGGTCCATTGTTACCTCCAGAAGGACTCCGATATGACTAACGAGGCTGTAAAAAAATCCGGTTCCCACACGCGCAACTATGGCGTTGCCCTGTGCGCAGATCGAGTTTCGTGA
>NZ_JBWKQM010000012.1:0-238069 GCF_059418745.1 Rhodoferax sp. GW821-FHT07F03 | reverse complement strand
TACGCTGGGCAAACCATGAGCTATGTGTTTACTATGTCCTCGCACACCTGTTACCTAGGTACCCGGTCCATACAGCCGCGCAAAAGAAAGGTACTGCGCCGCCGGGCGCAAATCCCGGCCGGGGATGACAGAGACGACCAATCAATCAAATGCTAAAGAGCTAAAAACTAATCTGCTCATTTTTTGATAGCTACTAGCGCAGATAAAACCTGCGCCAGAGCCACTTTTCCCTTAAAGATTCCCAGCCAAGCCTCCCGGCCGCCGGAAATCTTCCGCACCGCTCAATGAACGGATACGTCAGCGCAACTCTGGCGTAGTTCTCGGCGAATGGCGTGCAGGTCCTCTTTCTGGTTGGCAGGGCAGCCCACATCGCTGAGCAGGTATGGGCCTACCTCGGCGAGGCGACGGGCGCTGGTGTGCTGCGGGTGCTGGACTTGCCAAGCTTCGCGCCATTGGCTGTAGAGGTTCACGGTGCTGTCCAGCCAGGAGCCGTGGGCGGGGGCATGTTTGAGGAAAGGCAGGTGCATGGGGGCTTCCGTATCGGTGTGGAAATACCCAATGCTCGCCAGCCTGTGTTTCATGCGCGCTGCACGCATGTTTCAATTGTTTCAGCGGGCTGCTAAGCCAGCAGCGCAGCCACCTTGGCCAACAGGTCCGCGCGGGAAAACGGTTTGTCCAGTGAATCGCAGCGTGTGCTTTTCAGAAACGCGTGCGCGTCGGGCGACAAGGTGTCGCCGGTGACGAACAGCATGGCCCGCGCCAGCCGTGGGTGGGCGGCAGTTACTGCGCGCCACAGGCCGGCGCCGTCCATATCCGGCATGCGCAGGTCGGAGACGATGGCGTCAAAGCGCGCCGTGGCCAGCATTTCCAGCGCCACCGCACCGGATTCGGCGGTGGCCACCTCGTAGCCGCCGCTCTCCAGCAGGTAGCGCATCAGCTTGGCCAGCTCGGCCTCGTCGTCCACCACCAGCACGCGCTGCCCCTGTGCCGTGTAGGGTTCGGGCAGCGGCGCTGGTTGGCTATCGGCTTCGGCTTCGCCGCTGATCGGCAGGCTCAGTCGAAAGCTTGCGCCGCCCTGGGTGGGTGTTGGCTCCAGGCTCAGGTCGCCGCCATGGTCGCGCGCCAGGGTGCGCGACATGGCCAGGCCCATGCCGGTGCCGATGCCCTCGGGCTTGGTGGTGAAGAAGGGAGCGAACAGGCGCTCACGGGCCGGTACCGGTACCCCGAGGCCGTTGTCGGCCACGCGCAGCCAAACCCGCGGTTCGCGGTTGCTGCGGCGCAGCTCCAGCCCGGTCTGCACCTGCACCCGGCGCATGCCCTGCACGCCGGCCAGCGCCTGCTGGGCGTTGACCAGCAGGTTCATCACCACCTGGCCGATCTGGTCGCCGTCCACATTCGCCACCGGCAGGCCATCGGCCAGGGCCAGTTCCAGCTGGATGCCGTGGGTGCGGTAGCCGTACTGCAGCATGTCGCAGGCGGCGCGCACCATGTCGTTGATGGCCACCGGCCCGCGCTGCGGCGGACGGCTGCGCGCCATGTTCAGAAAAGTGCGCACGATGCGGCCACAGCGTTCGGCTGCCTCGCGGATGCGCTGGGCGTCGGTGCTGAGCTCGGGCATCTCTGGCAACTGGGCGCATTTTTCTTCCAGCAGGATGGCCCGGCCCATAACAATGGCCAGCGGGTTGTTCAGCTCATGCGCCACGCCGGCTAGCAGGCTGCCCATGGCGGTGAGTTTCTCGCTTTGCCGCAAGGCTTCGCGCTGGCGGTCGATCTGGTTGGCGGCGGCCTGCCGTTCCGACAGCTCCTGTTCGTGCTGTTTGCGGGCCGTGTGGTCTTGGCCGAAGCAGGCCACCTGCAATACCGGGCCGCCGGTGGGGGCGTAGGGCACCCAGGTTTCGCTCAGGTAGCGCCGTCCCATGCCGGGCAGCTCCACCCAGCCCTCGCTGCGCAGCGATTCGCCCTGGAACATGCGCTCGGCCAGCGGCAGGTAGTTGGCAAATGCTGCCTGGCCCTGCACCTCGGCCAGAGAACGGCCCAGTACCTGGTCGGCACTGCGGCCCAGAAACTGCAGCAGTTCGTAGTTTGCATATACGTAGCGGTGCTCGCGGTCCAGTACACCGAGCTGGGCGGTTACGTGCTCCAGCAGCATGTTGCTGAGTTGTGGGTCCAGCAAGGGTGGAGGTCCGCCATGCAGCTGGGTTGGACCGAGCGAGTGGAATGTACGCAGGGGCGGCATGGTGCAGGCTTGCTAGTCGGTGCTGGCCGGCACGAACACGTAGCCAACGCCGCGCACGGTCTTGATCAGTTCGGGCTTGTCGGGGTTGCGCTCAATTTTGCGGCGTACCCGCATGATGCGCAGATCAATAGAGCGGTCAAACACATCCCAGCCGCGGTTGTGCGCCTGCTCCATGATCTGGTCGCGGTTTAACGGTCGATTGGGGTGCCGGGCAAACAGCACCAGCAGGTCGAATTCGGCGGCGCTGATTTCGATCTCGCGGCCCTCGGCATCCAGCAGCCGGCGCTGGTCCAGGTCCAGTGCACAGTCGCCAAAGCGCACCCGGCGGCCTGCGGGGTTGGCCTCCAGCGGGGCTGGCGCCGTGTCCATCAAGGCCGCTGCAGCCGTTACATCGGCACGGCGCAGCACGGCACGCACGCGGGCCAGCAGCTCACGCATTTCAAAGGGCTTGGGCACGTAGTCGTCGGCGCCCAGCTCCAGGCCGACGATGCGGTCCACCGAATCGGCCGCAGCGGTCAGCATGACCAGGCCCATGCGCGGATGATGGTCGCGCAGCCAGCGCGCCAGCGACAGGCCGTTTTCGCCGGGCATGTGCACGTCCAGCAGCGCCAGCGCCGGCACGGTTTCGGCTATCAGAAGGCGGGCGGCAGCGGCATTTTCGGCCGTGCAAACCGCGAGGCCGTGGCGGGTGAAATACTCGGCCAGCAGCGAGCGCAGCTCGGGTTCGTCATCGACTACCAGCACCAGGGGGCTGGCATTGCCTGCGGTGTGGAGCATCGTGGGGTGGAAGGAAGGCGCATGCCGGTTGAATCAGTGTAGCGAGCACCCTCGGTTCGTGCTACGCCTGGCTAGGCTATGGAGTGCTGTGCACCTCCCGCTTCCCCAACTTTAGGGATGGAATCCTGCGTGCGGGTGGTGTTTTTCTCTGTTCACAGTGCGCTGATAGCATTGGACTGAAAGTCTCGGGAGGCGGCCAAGATGGCACGTGATGTGCTGTTGAAGCGTGTTTTTTCCTATTTAAGGTCCACTATGAACATCCGCAAAAGTTGCCGCTTACTGGGTTGGGGTTGTGTGTTGCTGTTGTTGGGTGCCTCGGCCCAGGCGCAGAACGCGTTAGACACGATTTTGAAGAACAAAAAGGTCACCATCGCCGTGCCGCCGGACTACCCACCGTATGGTTCCATGGGCAAGGACTTTCAGATCCAGGGGCTGGATGTGGACGTGGCCAACTACATTGGTGCGAAGCTGGGCGTGGCGGTCAATCTGGTGCCGGTGATCAGTGCCAACCGTATCCCTTATCTGGAATCCAAAAAGGCCGATGTGGTGATCGCCACACTGGGCAAGAACCCGGAGCGCGAGAAGCAGATCGATTTTGCGGCAGCCTATTCGCCGTTCTTCCAGGCCATCTTTGGCGGCAAGACCATGCAAGTCAAAGGCTTTGCAGACCTGGCGGGTAAAACGGTTGCGGTCACCAAGGGTTCGGTGGAAGACACGGAGCTTCGCAAGCTCGCACCAACCAGCGCGGACATTCGCAGTTACGAAGACAACACCAAAACAGTGTCCGCCTATGTGAATGGGCAAGTGGACTTGATTGCCGTGGGCGCGTCCGTGGCGGGCAATATGATGCAACAGAACCCCAAGGTCAGCACCGAGTTCAAGCTGTTGCTGAAAGACAGTCCTAACTACATCGGCGTGGCCAAAGGGGAGGACAAGCTGCGTTTGGTGATCAACGGCATCATCGCCGACGCACGCAAGAATGGTGACCTGGACAAAATGGCGATCAAATGGCTGGGGCGCCCGGTGGGTGACCTGCCCCAGTGATGTGGTGCCGGCCGGGCACTAAACGCGCCCGGTAAATGTCCAGCTTATTTGGGCGCGGCGCTGCCCGTCCATTTGATGGAAATCTTGTCCAGCTCGCCGGAGGCGCGCATTCTGTCGATAGCCTTGTTCAGCCAGTTGCGCAGTTCGATCTCGGGCAGCTTCACCGCCATGGCATTGCCCTGGTTGAACAGCGTGAACTTCACCGCCAGCTTGGCGTCCGGGTGGCGCAGTATGGCTTCCCGGGCCACGGTTTCCGGCAATACCACCACATCCACCTGGTTGGCCACGACGGCCTGGAAAGCCAGGGTGTCGTCCAGGTAGCGCTGTAGCTGCATGCCGGCCAGATTGGTCTTCAGCAGATAGCTTTCCTGGCTGGAGCCCTGGTTCAGGCTGACGCGCTTGCCGCGCAGCTCGTCCAGCCCGGCCAGGGGCAGACTGGCGTTGGCGACTGCCACCATGCGAAAGGCGTTATAGGGTTCGGTAAACAGCACCAGCTTGGCGCGCTCGGGTGTGGGCGCCAGCGTGGCGACCAAAAAGTCCACCTTGCCGTCCAGCAGGGCGTTGATGCGCGCCGGCGGCGGCAGGGGGATGAGCTCGGCCTTCACGCCCAGATAGCCGGCCAACACCTGGGCCACATCGATGTCGTAGCCCACCATCTGGCCCTTCTCGTTGGTGGAGCCGTAAAGCGGCTGGCCGGCCAGCACGCCTATCCTGACCCAGCCACGGCTGGTGATCTCGTCGGATGTCAAGGCGTTGGCTTGCGTAGCCAGCCACAGCAGGGCGCTGCCCAGCAGGGGGCGAAGAGTGAGAAGCAGGCGGCTGTCTTTGCGCATGGTGGTGTGTCTCGCAGGCATGGAGGCCGTGGGGGCTGTTGCTACACCCTTGTCTGCGCAATCGGATGTTCTCTTTATATCGACATACGGCCCGCCATCTTGAACGAAAGAGCCCTCAGTGCCTGGGGTAGGACGCAGCCGCCGCGATGGCCAGGCCGGCGTATAGGACCAGGGCCACGCCCAACAGGCTTAGAACTACCGTCATAGGTGTCTCCGGTTCTTGGATAATGCAGGGTTTGCGGGCCTGCCCCGTGTGTGGCTGCCCAGCTGCTGGCCGGATTGTGGAAGCCCATTGTTTCAGCGGTGTTGCACCTGCTTGGCCTGGCCTGCAGCCCATCTCCTTTGCGACCTTCCGCTGACCGGCGCCGTAACCGTGGCACGGGCACCCCCTCATTCCTTACCGAACCTCACTGAAAGATGGCATGCAAGACGAAATGACGCCCAAGGGCAAAACCGCACTGGTCATAGGCGGTGGCCCGGCTGGCCTGATGGCGGCCGAGGTGCTGGCACAGGCTGGTGTCGCCGTGCAGCTGTTCGACGCCATGCCCTCGGTGGGGCGCAAGTTTCTGCTGGCAGGCAAAGGCGGTTTGAACCTGACGCATTCCGAGCCCGCGGAGCTGTTCGCCAGCCGCTTTGGTGCGCGGCAGGAGCAGGTCGCACCCTGGTTGCAAGACCTGGGCGCTGCGCAGCTGCGCGACTGGGCCCAGGGCCTGGGTGTGGAGACTTTTGTGGGCAGCTCCGGCCGCGTGTTCCCCAAAGACATGAAGTCAGCCCCGCTGCTGCGCGCCTGGCTGTACCGGCTGCGCGCGGCGGGTGTGCAGTTTCATATGCGCCACCGCTGGGTGGGGCTGGAGGGTGCTGCCTGGCATTTCGAAACCCCCAAAGGCCCGGTGCAGGCCATGGCGGACGTGGTGGTGCTGGCCCTGGGTGGCGGCAGCTGGGCCCGGCTGGGTTCCGATGGCGCCTGGGTGCCCTTGCTGCAGGCAGCCCGCGTGCCGGTGTTGCCGCTGCAGCCAGCCAACTGCGGCTTTGACGTGGCGGGCTGGACAGAGCATTTCCGCAGCCGTTTTGCCGGCCAGCCGTTCAAGACCGTGGCCCTGTCTTTTACCAATGCGGCCGGCGACAGCTTTCGCCGCCAGGGCGAATTCGTCGCCACGGCCACCGGTATCGAGGGCAGCCTGGTGTATGCCGCCTCGGCAATGGTGCGCGATGAAATTGCGCTGAACGGCAGCGCCACCGTCTACCTGGACCTGTTACCCGACAAAACCGCCGAGCGCGTGCTGGCCGAGGTGAGCCACCCGCGCGGCACGCGTTCGCTGTCCAGCCATTTGAAAAGCCGCCTGGGCCTGGACGGCATCAAGGCCGCCATCCTGCATGAACTGCTGGACAAGGCCAGCTTCCAGAACCCGGCCGCGCTGGCCGCTGCCATCAAAGCTCTGCCGATCCGTCTGGTAGCCACACGCCCGATCGATGAGGCCATCAGCAGTGCCGGCGGTGTGGCTTTCGAAGCCTTGGGGGCCGACCTGATGCTGGAGCCGTTGCCAGGAGTGTTCTGCGCTGGCGAGATGCTGGACTGGGAGGCTCCCACGGGCGGCTATCTGCTCACGGCGAGCATGGCCAGCGGGCGTTGCGCGGGTCTGGGGGCTGTGAAGTATTTAGGCCGCTAGCGCAGATTCTGCCTGTGCAGACAGCTATTGAAAATATAGCGATTTGTGGCGAGCAGCGGATACACCTGATTACCAACTTGACTGGCAATTGGCGGCTTTATGCCCAATTGGGGGGATGCGTGCCGAGCGGGGCTGCGCCAGAATGCCATAGCGCCCAAGCACAGAAAAGACCCGAGGACACAGGCTGGCTGACACAGGCTGGCGATGCGCGCTACAAGGCACGTGGGGTGGGGAGGCAGAAAAAGAAGAGAGCGGTTGCAAATTGCCTTACAACCGCCCGCAGAACACATGGCCCAGGCGGCAACCTGGGCCATGGGCGTACCGGGTCCGACACAGGTTCGGACTGGGCACGAAGCTGCCGCAAGGGCAGCATGTTTTTATTGGAAACCGGAATGCGGTGGATTTTACAAAGCCTGGCGCAAATCGCCAGGGCTTTGGCCGCAGACCCCCGGTAAAGCGCGGGCCTAAGCACCCATCCCCATTTTTTTGTGTTTTGACCTTTTGCGGCTCTTGCGCGCTTGCTACCTGCACTGGTTGCTACTGAAAATGTAGCAAATGATCATGCAAGACTTCAGGGTGCATGCCCGCTGGGCTCCACAATCACCAAGGCAATGCCGCAGACCAGCAGCCCCGCGCCGGCCCAGAACGCAGCGGCCGGACTTTCGGCAAAGAACACATAGCCCAGGGTAGGACTGAACAGCAGCAGTGAAAAGCTGCCGGCCTCCACCGCCGAAGCATCCCCTGCGCGGTAGGCGAAAAAGTAGGCCAGGTAAATCCCCGAGGCCGACAGCGCCACCAGCGGCAACAGGCCCCACAAAGCGGATGGCACGCTGGGCAGGCTAAAGCCGCTGAGTACGCCAAAGCTGATCCAGCAGGCGGATTGGCTCCAGGTCAGCACGGCGATGGGGTGTTCCGAGCCAGAGTATTTCTTCAGCACCACGCCCAGCATGGCCTCCATCAACGCGCCGAACAAGGCCACCAGAGCGGCCGGCTGGAAGGCGGCGGCGCCGGGCTGCAGAATGGTCAGCACGCCGCCAAAGCCTACGGCCACCCCTAGCCAGCGCAGCCAGTGCGGGCGCTCGCCCAGCAGCCATACGCCCAGCGGCAACATGAACAGCGAGCCCGCCATCAGGTAGGCGCTGGCCTCGGCCAGAGGGAGGTGCGATACCGCCCAGGCTGCGCAGCCCGCCGAGGTCACAATGAAACCGGCACGCAGCAGATGCATGTACGGGTTGTGTGTGGCAATGATGCGGCCTCTGGTCCATAGCACAGCGGGTATTTGCAGCAGAAGGACCAGGCTAGCTTGCAGAAACAGAACCTGCGTGGGAGCAACGCCTTCGGCCATCAGCCGCTTGTTGCAGGCGTCCAGCACCGACCAGCACAGCATGGCCAGCATGACGAGCAGCACGCCACGGGTATTGCCGGCCAATTGCAGCCAGCGGGTTTGAAAAAAATGCAGCATGGGAGTGTCTGTGAATTTGGCTGTTGGCGCAGGTGTTATCTGCGCTGATAGCTATCTAATGTATAGCAATGTGCTGACCAGCCAGCGGCTGCGCATGCGCATCGGGGGGATGCGCCACAGCGGCCATAGGTTCAGAATGCGGGCACCGCTGTTTCCAGGCCGCTACCGGTTTGTATTGACGGCGCAAGGAGGCCGCCATGCCCGCAACGTCCAGCCCGCTACCCGATAGCCTGCATGCCCTGGTGGAGGCCGAGAGCCAGGCCGTGGCCGCACGCCGCAGGCTGGTGCTGGGCGAAGTGCAGGTGCAGGTGCAGGCCGATCCCGCAGCGTTGGAGCTGCCGCGTGTCGGCGTGGCTCTGTCGGGCGGCGGAGTGCGCAGTGCCACTTTTGCGCTGGGCCTGCTGCGCGGCCTGGCCCAGAACCGCAGCCGGCCCGCCCAGCCGCCTGCGGCGCCACAGCGGGACCTGGCCAGCGACGGCCTGCTGGGCCGGGTGGATTATTTGTCTACCGTGTCGGGCGGTGGCTATATCGGCGCCATGTGGGGGCGCTTGGTGGCCAGCTACGGCATCCAGCGGGCGCAGGCGCTGATGGCCGGCAGTGGTTCGCCGGTGCTGCAGTGGCTGCGCCGCAATGGCCGCTACCTAACGCCGGCCGGCTCGCGCGACACCGGCATCGCCGTAGCCACCTATTGGCGCGCCTGGCTGGCCATCCACATGGAATTCATGTTTACCAGCATCCTGCTGGGGGCGCTGGTGATTGCGCCGCATTTGCTGCAGCACCGGCAGCGCTGGCTGGATGCCTGGGCCCCCTGGGGCACGCCCTGGTGGGTGTTTGCCTTGCTGTTCTATCTGGCTTTGACGCCGGGCCTGGTGGCCGGCTACTGGGCGGTGCGCGATGCGCCGCCGGGCGGGCCCATACGCCGGCGCGGACCGGGTCTGCGCGGTGGCATGTTTTTGCTGGTGGCGGCGCTGTGTACCGTGCTGCTTTGGGTGCAGGTGGTGGCGCTGGGCTGGACTGCTGCGTTGCGCGACGGCCCGGGCTGGCTGAACCTGATCGCGCTGGGCATGGCATCCCTGACCCTGGGGCAGGCCTGTGTGGTCGGCTGGCTGTGGTTATCGCGCGGTGCGTATTCCTTGCGGGTGGCCTTGGTGCGCCACCATCTGACCACGGCCTTGCGCGCCGTGTTGCTGGGGGTCTTGGGTTTGTTGCTGGTGGGCCTGCTGGACTGGTGCAGCTGGTGGCTGCTGGAGGCGCTGCTGGATGATCGCAACCTGCCCTGGTTGTGGCGTGGCGTGGGGGTAGGGGGCCTGGTGCTGCTGGTGCTGCGCAATCTGGTCCAGCCGCTGCAGCAGATGGCGGCAGAAACCAGCAAGCAGGCGCAGGACTGGTTGCCGCGCATAGTCAATTGGGGCAGCCAGCTGGGCTTTGGGCTGCTGGTGATGTTCTGGCTGGTGTTGTTGCAGTGGTTTGTGTTTTCACCCATCACCTTTCCCGCGTTCAGCGATATGCCGGCCACCTTGCGCCTGTTGCTGTTGCTGTCGGCCTGGGCGCTGTGGATGCTGCTGACAGCGGGCAACGCGCAGATGGCCAACACCTCGTCGCTGCACAGTTTCTACCGGGCCCGCTTGGCACGGGCCTATCTGGCGGTGGGCAATCCGGTGCGCCGTCTGGACCAGCCCAGTCAGCACCACCCCAGTGTCACCCAGGTGGTGGAGGGCGACGACCAGCGCCTGGGTACCTATGCGCCAGAACTGCAAGGCGGGCCAGTGCATTTGGTGAATACCTGCCTGAACCAGACCCGCGATGACCGCAGTGGCTTGTACAACGCGGACCGTAAGGGCACGGCCGTGACGGCCAGCTGGCGCGGTTTCGAGATCGGGCCGGATGCATTCATGGCCTTGCGCCGGCATCACGACGCCGGCTCTGTGGGGCGCTGGGTGGCGGTGTCGGGGGCTGCGGCATCGTCTGGCGCGGGGGCTTATACCTCGCGTGGGCTGGCGCTGTTGCTATACCTCATGGGGGTGCGCCTGGGTTACTGGATGCGGGCCCCGCAGGAGCACGTCAAGCTGCGCTGGGGCAGTCGCCTGGCCTGGCTGGGCATACCCAAGCCGATGATGCTGGTCAGCGAGGCCTCGGCCACCTTTTTCGGCCTGGACCGGCCCTGGTGGTATCTGTCGGACGGCGGGCATTTTGAAAACACGGGTGTGTATGCGCTGCTCAAGCGCGAGCTGGATTTCATCATCTTGTCCGACGCTAGCTGCGACGCCAACTACGAGTTCAGCGACCTGGAAAACCTGGTGCGCAAGGCACGTATCGACTTTGGCGCCGAGATCGACTTCTACAGCCATGCCGAGGCGGCGCGCAAGCTGGTGTCCGACGGCAGCGGCGTTACCGTGCTGTCACCCGAGGACATGCCCAACAACCATTCCTGCCGCGGCGTGATGCTGGCGCGCATCCGCTACCGCGAGCGGCCGGGTGCCGATGGCCGGCCCATGCGGCCCGAGGGCACGCTGCTGGTGGTCAAGCCGAATCTGCATGACGCACTGGATGTGGATGTGCTGGCCTATGCGCAAAAACACCCCAGTTTCCCGCACGAGTCCACGGTGGACCAGTCGTTCGACGAAGCCCAGTGGGAGAGTTACCACCGCTTGGGCGAGGACTTTGGCCGCGCACTGACCGACGACTGGCTGGGTCAACTGCCCGGCTGGCGTAGCAAGGCCCGGCATGGCATCGACGTGGCGGCACGCCTGAGCGGCGCCAGGGTCGGCGATGCCGCTCCCAGCGAGCCCGTGTGGCGGCGCGGTGCGCGGGCCGCGGCCATTGGTACCACGCTGGGCCTGGGCGCATCGGGCACGCTGGTGTTGTCGCTGTGGCAGGTGCAAGACCAGCTGCAGCGCCAAAGCCATGACGACCAGACCGAAACCCGCCAGCTGTTCATCAAGGTTTCGGAAGGCCTGGCCGTGCAGGACTGGAGCTGTCCCAAACTGCCGGAACACCTGCTGACGCAGACCCTGGACTTGCTGCAGCGCCGCGACAGCCCGGCCATGCGCCCCCTGGACGCCAAGGGTGTGGACCGCCTGGTGCAGCAAATGGCGCAGCAGTGCGAGAAGCCGGTGGACAGCGGCACCGAGGCCGCGATGGCGCCAGACTGCCGTGCCAACTACCAGCGCATGCAGGAACATTTATGCAGCGAGGTCAAGCGTCCGCTGGGCGATGCATCGGCCATGAACTACTGGCTGCCCAGGGATGGGCCCGAGCAGCAGGCGCTGGATGCCGACAAAAAATGGAAACAGTTGGCCCAGTATTGGGATGCGCCGTCGGTCTGGGCCCTGCTGCACAAGGAGTCGGCGGTGGTGGCCTCGCTACCTGCTCCAGTGGGCACGCCGGGCCCTGCCATACCCGCCAAGCCCGCCAGTGCGGCACCGGGCACCGTACCGCTAGAGGCAGGCATGCCCAGTGCCGAGGAGATCTCTCAGGCCTGCAGCCGCCCACCGGGCAAGACGCTGGTCTATATGCAGGTGTACGACGCCGGGTCTTTGCTGGCGGCGAATACGCTGCGTGACCGCATCAAGTCGGTAGCCGACCAGGTGGCGGGGGCGGCGGTGCAGATCGCCCCGGTGGAGAACGTGGTGCGCAGCGCCGATCTGCGCCAGCAGCGCCGCCCTGTGCCGTGGCCACGTGCTACTTTTTTGCTGCACGACCGGGGGGATTTGGCGGCGAAGAATTGCGCCCAGGTGCTAGCCCGCTTTGTCGGCGAGCCCTGGTCTCCGCCTGGTACGGTGCCGTGGATACGTGATCTGCCCGACCGGTTGCCGGCTACGCCTGGGGTACTGGAGCTGTGGTTGCCACCGATGGCAGTGCAAAGTGCGGGCTTGGCGACCACGGATCCTGAGCTGGCGCGCATGGTCCGGGCCTATGCGCCGTGAGCAGCAGGTCCTTAGTCTTTTGCCGGAAAGTGTTGCATCCAGGATTTCCGGACCAGATGCGGCAGTAGCAAGTGCAAGGGCATTCGCAAGGCATGGGAGCGCACATACAGCAGCCAGCGTGCGAGCCCTGTCCAGCGGCTGTTGCAGCTGGGGTGGTTGGGTTGCAACGCGAGGCCTAGTGCCCATGCCATGAATTTGCGGGACAAGGTGCTTGGGCCCATTTTGTCTACACGGCTCTGCAGCTGGGCGGGTAGCTGGAATCCAAACAAATGTTGAATCTGCTGCAAAGCGTGGAAAAGCGGTATGCCCAAACCCAGAAGGTCCGCACGGTGGAGCAGGTGCTCCCAGAAGTCAGTTTGGCGGCCGAAATCATTCAGCATGTCGCGCAGGTCCAGCAGGTCACGCAGGCCATGGCCGAATTCGCCTTCCTGGAAGAGATGTACGGAGCTGTGCAAGACCATATCCACCGGCGCGAGCACAAACAGACCAGGCTGGCCGGCCAATGGCTGGATGTCTTGCAGCAACCTCTGGCCGTCGACATTGAAGCGTGAGGTGGGGGGGGTGATCGTGTGGTGCAGGTCGATGAACGAATCGCGGCGCACGTGCCGCAGTGGCGGGATTTCATGCATCCACTGCCGGTAGTAGCGCTGGTTGTAGGCATCGCGTTCATCCGAAATCCAGCCGGCGCCCAGCAGCGCGCTTTCGGCGATCTCGATCTGGTCTTTGGGGACCAGGATGTCGATGTCGGCAAATAGGCGCCCACGTGCCGCAGGCAGATCGGCCATCAGATAGGCCGCGCCTTTGAGCAGTACCACGGGTATGCCCAGAGGACGCAATGCCTTGCAAATTTGATCGACCTCCCAGCGGATTTCATGCTGCTGCCTGTCTGCCAGGCGCAAGGCGCTTTCCAGGTGGGGACGTGGTCCAGGCGGAACTTGGCTCAGCCGTTCGCTGTCCAGCAGATGGCAAGCCAGGCGCGCCAGCAAGCGGGATTGGCGTGCCTGGCCCAGCAGTACCTCCCATTCACGTACCGAATAGTTGGGGCGCCAATTGGAGTCGGCCCATACCGGGGTCAGCAGGTTGGCGCTCACGCGGCACTCCCGGTGGCCAGTGCATCGAATGCGGCCACGGCATCATCCAGCTGGCTGTAGCGAAAATCAAAGCATGCGCTGGCGTCCACCACTTGGGACAAAGTCTCAAATCCCTTCAAGCCCAATACCATGTAGTTGAAGGAGTTGCGGCCCAGTTCCAGCATGCTGTTGGCTTTGGAGCGGGGCGTCATCTGGGCTTGGGCACCGGCCACATATTTGGGGAAGATGACCCAACGCGGTCGTGCTGTGTCCTGGATGCGTGCGATGTGCTCCGACGGCACCTTGAGCAGCGACACACTGCCTTTGGATGTTTCATGCACGACTTTGCTGAAGACCGCCCCCGGTACGTACCCACGAATTACGTCAATAGACTGGTTTTTGAGGCTGATGGGGCGCCCCAGCGGCGTGATGGAGGCGTCCTGCAGCGAAATAAGCGCCAACTCATCCGACAGCAGCCGCCAGCCTCGGTGCGTCAAGCCGGCGCAAAGCGTGCTTTTGCCGGAGCCTGGCGGGGCAGGCATGATGGCAGCGAATCCATTCTTTTCAATGACGGCGGAATGCAATAGGAGGTACTGGTGCGCGTACATGGCGATGCACCAGTTCATGGACCATTCCAGCAACGGAAATGCGTGGTCCTGCGGCAAGGGGATGAAAGGCTCGTTGCCGTCAAATTTGAAAATGGCCTGGCGGCGGGTCCAGCGCCGAATGCCAGAACCTTCTGCAATCGTCACGGTAAAGTCGGCAAACTCTTCGTCTTCCAGAACCGGATAGTCTGTGTAGAGGGTTGCCAAGCCTTCAGATACGGCATGGATGGGAGAGATGATCCGAAATGAAAATGGGCCGATTTTGAAGATCAGCCCATTTGATTTCAATCTATCTTTTATCTTGGATGCAGGTACTTCTCCAAGTTTCATGCGTTCACTGCTTCCAATAGTCCGTTGGTGGAGAGTTCAACCAAAATATCCTCTGTCAATTTCGGGAGATCCGAATTCTCGGCCAAATACGCAATCTGGGAGAGTTCTGAGACTATTGTGTCCGAATTGGATGCGCCATTGCACAAAGTATTGAGGATGAAAGCCCGCACGGAGTCGAGCTGGTGTGTTTGCCCGGAGGTTTCGTCAAAGACTACGTACTCATCATCCCAAGAGGCCCAATGCAGGCGAATCGCAGGGTTTATTTGGTACGAAGTTGTCTTTGGCGCGCTGGGCAAAATATATTTAGCTTTCCAGGTACGACTTGAAGAAATTCAAGGCATTGGTGTGCGTAGGTTCTGCCGAGTTATACAAATCAATGACTTGCTTGGGCGTATATGGGTAGTTTTGGGCTAGGGAGCCACCACAGGCATTCAGCAGTGCCGCTATCCAATGGAAGTACTCGGTGTTCGTGTCATTATTCAAAATGTAGAGCAGCCCACCCGTGCTTCCACTGCCAAATACCGATTTGAATGTTGAATTTTCCGTGAACGACTTGGTTCCAACGTAGTTGGTTGCATGGCCGGTGACGGGGTTGTAATTGGGCCAGTGCGAGCACATTTTGTAGTAGCCGGGGCTGTAGCCCATGCAAACAGTACGATTGGTCACTTGCGAGTGAACGCCCGACATGACGCCCGAGACCGAACACAGCTGGCCGGATGAAGTCACGGTCGTCGCCAGGGTATGCATGGGAACTGCAGCTGCAGCGACGACGGTTGAGCCCTTACCTAGACTCTTCAAGAGCATGCGCCTACGCGCCATCGCATCTGTGCTGAGCCCTGCATGGCTCAGTGTTGCGTCAGGTGCTGCGGCCTCGCTGTCGGGAGTGTGGATATGGTTTGACATTTTGCGTCCTGGCGTTCGGTGTTTTGCAGTAACTTTTAATTGCTGTGTAAATTACAGCAATTACCATGCCTTGTAGTTGACCATGGGGAAATCTCCATAAAATTCAAAGACTTATAGCTTTTTTGGAAAAGTTTTAAGTCCTTGAATGTATGGGAATTGTTGAAATTGTAAGAAAATTCGACACTTACACCAGAGTGCTTCCCCGATTGACCAGGCATGGCGCCGTTGCCGCCATTTTGGGTGGAACTCTTCGTATGGTGACGCCGCTGATCTGGCCGCTTTTTTGCGGGCAGGGGCGTGAACGTGGATTCAGGCTGCGTGGACGCGCGGGCTTTGTGAAACGGCTTGCAGCCCTCGCACCACATCACCCACAACCATGATGGACGGGCTGCCCAGTTGTTCGCTCTCGATGGTGTCGTGCAGCGCGCCCAAGTGGGTGATGGCGTGGCGCTGGGTGCGCAGGGATACGTTTTGCACCACGGCGACCGGGGTGCTGGCGGGCAGGCCGGACAGCAGTTCGTCCTGGATCTTGCGGGCGCCGCTGACGCCCATGTAAATCACCAGGGTCAGTTTGGCGCTGAAGGCGGTGGCAGCCAGGGCGCGCCAGTCCGTGCCTGCATCGCCAGGCTTGGCATGGCCAGTGATGAAGATGACGCCGTGCGCGTGTTCGCGGTGGGTCAGTGGCACGCCCAGCGATGTAACGGCGGCGAGACCCGATGTGATGCCGTTGACGACATTGACCTGTATGCCGGCGGCCTGCAGGTGTTCTACCTCTTCGCCGCCACGGCCGAAGATGAACGGGTCGCCGCCCTTCAGGCGCACCACGTTTTCGCCTTCGCGGGCGGCCATGATCATGAGTTTTTCAATGAAGGCCTGGGGCGTGGATTTGCAGCCGCCGCGCTTGCCCACATGGACGATGCGCGCCGTGGGTGGGGCATAGGCCACGATGTCTTCGCTCACCAGATCGTCCACCAGCAGCACGGTGGCTGCCTGGATGGTTTTGAGCGCTTTCAGCGTCAACAATTCCGGGTCGCCAGGGCCGGCGCCGACCAGGTGAACCATGCCGGGCTGGAAAGAGGTGGATGCGGTGTTGTTCATACGTGGGCGGGGCTATGGGCTGCAGTGTGGGTAGCGATTAGTTCTGTGATGCGCAAGATATGTTCCACCTGCTGGGCGATAGGGGCGGGAACCGGTTTGCGTCCAGCAAGCACATCTTGGGTATAGGCGGCGGTGGTGTCTACGTCAATCTCTTTGGGTAGCTCGGGCACGGTGGCTAGCGGGCCGGCATGGGCTTCCTGCACCACCTGGGGCTGGCCGTGCAGATAGGAGGTCATTTGTGGCGCGCGGCGCGGGTCGGCCACGACTTCGCCTTCGGTGCCGCGCAGCAGCAAGGCGTTGGTTTTCATCAAGGCAAAAGTGGCTGCCATGGACACTGCGTATTCGGGGTGGGTATAGCTGCTGACCACCAGGCTGGGGCCGGCGCAGGGCGCCATCAGCTTGACCAGGCTGTGCGCCGGGTTGCGCAGGCCGACCACGCGGCGCACGTCCAGCAGGCGCTTCAGGCCGGGGCAGAGCAGCTCGGTGCTGGCAAAGCAGACTTTGCCATTTGCTATGGGTTTAATAGCTGTTAGCGCAGGTATATCCAGCGCCAGAAGCACATTTTGTGCAGTGACGCGGCTAGACTCGGTGGCCGTGCCGTGCACTAGCACCGGCAGGCCTTCGCGGGCCAGCAGCAGGGCCAGTAGCGGGGTCAGCACCGGCAGTTTGCGTGCGCCGTTGTAGCTGGGCAGTACGACGACCGGGCGGTCGCCTACAGGGACCAATTGCAGCCGAGCACGGGTGGCATCCAGAAAGCCGGCCATTTCGGCGGCGGTCTCTCCCTTGATGCGCATGGCCAGGCAGAAGGCGCCGATTTCCAGATCGGTCAGGCCGCCGTCCAGCACCTGGCCGAACAGGTCGGTGGCTTGTTCACGCGACAGCGCCCGTGCGCCGTCTTTGCCGCGGCCGATTTCTTTGATGTAGTGGCTGATTCCCATGACCTGATTGTCGCGGATGGCTGATAACAAAAAGTTATTTGCGGAATGACGGACGGCGCGCGCTCAGGCCGGTTGCGCCGTTGGCATCGTCGCGCGCACCATACGCCGCAACTGCGGCAGGCAGGAGCCGCAGTTAGTGCCGCATTTCAGCTTGGTTTGCAATTGGCCTAGGCGTTCGTCTTCAAAGCCACGGCATTGGGTCAGCTCGGCGTTGATGGCGTCTTCGGTTACGTTGAAGCAGGTGCAGACCTGGGTCCCGCGTGCCTTGACCGCCACCGGTGCCTTGCTGCCGGGTATCAATAGCAGGCGGCCATAGGCTTGGGCGGGCAGCTCGTCTTGCAGCAGGGTCTTGATCCAGCTCTCGGCGCTGGTATCGCCGGCCAGCACAAAGCCAGTGAGCTGCACGGTGTCGCCTTCGCGGGCCAGGCGTACAGCGCGGCGTTGGCCTTTCTTTTTGTCCGCGTAGCGCAGCACATCTGCTGCGTCCAGCCCCAGCAGCTTTTCGATGCGCGCCAGCACTTCGTCAGGGGGCGTTTCATGGCTGGCCGCACGGAACAGCAGGCCGCTGCGTTCACGGCCAAAGGGTACGACGCTGGCGTAGGGGAATTGCACCATCAGCGCCTTGAGCTGCTCGCGTGCCGCCAGCGCCTGGTCGTCGGGCAGCCAGGCCACGCCCAGCAGGGACCAGGGCAGCTCGGCTTTCAATATCTTCACCGCTGCGTGCTTCAGCTCGGGCTGTTTCGATGTGGGGCAGTAAGCCGAGGTGGTCAGCGCATTCACACCGGTCAGGCGCTCGCCGCTTGCGCTGACGCCGCTGAGGAATTCTTCACCCCAGTGCATGGCGATGAAGGCCTGGCTCATGCCGACTTCGGGGCTGGATTGTAGCGGTACCACGATAGAGCCGCGCCGGCTGGTCACGTGGACCAAGTCGCCTTCGTTCAATAGGCGGCGCGCCATGTCTTGCGGGTGCATCTGGATGCTGGGTTCGGCCACGTGGCCAAACAGGCGGCCCACGGTGCCGGTGCGGCTCATGCCATGCCATTGGTCGCGTAGGCGGCCGGTGGTCAGGGAGAAGGGGTAGCGGGCTTCGCGTGGCTCGGCCACCGGTTGGTAGACGGTGTTGGCGAACTTGGCCCGACCGTCAGCGGTGGGGAAAATGCCGTCTTCGTACAGCCGTGCCTTGCCGGTGCTTTCGCCTGTGGGCAGCGGCCATTGCTGGGGGGCGACATCGAGCATGGCGTAGCTCATGCCGGTGATGTCCAGATCGCGGCCACGGGTGGACTCGCGGTGTTCGTTCCAGATGGATTCGTCTGTGGCGTAGTTGAACAGCGCGGCGGGGCGGCCGAGTTCGCTTTCCAGTAATTGGGCGAATTCGACGGCGATCGACCAGTCGTGCCGGGTTTCACCAGGGGCGGCAACAGCAGGGCGCACGCGGCTGATGCGGCGTTCGGAATTGGTCACAGTGCCGGTTTTTTCGCCCCAGGTGGTGGCCGGCAGCAGCAGGTCGGCGTATTCGCAGGTGGTGGTGGTGGCAAAGGCTTCTTGCACGATGACCAGCTCGGCGCGTTGCAAGGCGCGGCGCACCAGGGACTGGTCGGGCATGCTCTGGGCCGGGTTGGTGCAGGCGATCCACAGTACCTTGATGTCACCGTCGGCCGCGGCCTGGAACATTTCCACGGCGGTCTTGCCGGGTGTGGCGGGTACATCGGGCACGCCCCATAGCGCTGCGACTTCGGCGCGGTGGTCTGGGTTGGCCAGGTCGCGGTGGCCGCTGAGCAAGTTCGCCATACCGCCGACTTCGCGGCCGCCCATGGCGTTGGGTTGGCCGGTGAGCGAGAACGGGCCGGCGCCGGGTTTGCCGATCTGCGCCGTGGCCAGGTGCAGGTTGATCAGCGCCGCGTTTTTGGCCGTGCCGCTGCTGGACTGGTTCAGGCCCTGGCAGTACAGGCTGAGTGTGGCCTTGGAGGTGGCAAATAGGCGGGCGGCAGTGTGCAGATCTTGTTTGCTGATGCCGCAGATTTGCGCCACCAGATCGGGCGTGCAGTCGCGTACCGTGGCCTTCAGTGCGTCGAAGTCATTGGTGTGGGCGGCGATATAAGCGGCATCGGTCCAGCCTTCCCACAGCATGATGTGCAGCATGCCGTTGAACAGCATCACGTCGGTGCCGGGCTGGATGGGCAGATACAGGTCGGCGATCTCGGCAGTGTCGGTGCGGCGTGGGTCGGCGTAGATGATCTTCATCGCCGGGTTGGCTTTTTTGGCGTCTTCGATGCGGCGGAACAGGATGGGGTGGGCCCAGGCCGTATTGCTGCCCACGATGAAGATGCAGTGCGTGTGGTTCACGTCGTCGTAGCAGGGCGGGGGCGCGTCGGCACCCAGTGTGGCCTTGTAGCCGGCCACGGCGCTGCTCATGCACAGGCGCGAGTTGGTGTCGATATTGTTGGTGCCGATCAGGCCCTTGGCCAGCTTGTTGAAGACGTAGTAGTCCTCGGTCAGCAGTTGGCCGGAGATGTAGAAGCCCACGGCGTCCGGTCCGTGCTCCTGGACCACCTGGGCGAACTTGCGCGCGGCCATGCCCAGGGCGTGGTCCCAGGACACGCGCTTCGGTGCCTGGTCACGCTGCAGGCGCTGCATCGGGTGCAGCAAGCGGGTCTGCATCGTGACTGCGGCGCTGGCCGTGTGGTGCAGGGTCGAGCCCTTGGTGCACAAGCGGCCAAAGTTGGCCGGGTGGTCGGGGTCGCCGCGCACGCCAGTGATCTGCGTGCCAACAGATTCGATAACTACGCCGCAGCCGACGCCGCAGTAGGGGCAGGTGGATTTGGTTTCGATGGGCGTGGTCATGGGCGCGGCGTAGCGGTACTCAGGCTTTTTCAGGGATTTTGTGGGCGGGGCCAGCAACGGGGGCGGTGAACTCCAGCCCCACGGTCGCCAGTTCCTGCGGGCTCAGGTGTACGGTTCCGTCCACCACCTTGACGCTGAACTTGGGCGTGCAGCCCACGTCGGGTGCAGCGGCCTGGCCGTCACACAGACCAATGCTCCAGTTGTGTAGCGGGCAGGCTACGCTGGTGCCGAAGACGATGCCCTGGCTCAGCGGACCGCCTTTGTGTGGGCACCGGTCCAGCAGGGCGAAGACTTCGTCCTGGCTGTTGCGGAACACGGCCACGTCCATGCCCTGGGCACGGGTCACGCGGCGCGAGCCTAGTACCGGGATGTCGTCGACTTTGCAGATGACTTTCCATTCACTCATTTTGCTATTCCTTTTGTAGCTATCCGTTTATAGGGGGTGGGCGCTGAATGTCTTTTTAGACATCAAGTGCGGCGAACAAGGTTGTTACCCGATCCATGGTGGCGAGCAGGTTTTCACTGGTATTGAAAACATCGGCCATGGATTGCGGGCGCGCATCCCCATTCTTCAAATGCTGGAGGGCACCGTCAAAAAATACCCATTGGCCATCGGCCAGTGCGAGTTGCTCCTGGATGCGCTGCGTGGTCTGCGGTGCACTGCGTAGCAACTGCATGGCCGCCAGGAATTCCGTGCGGGCTTTGTCGATCTCTTTCAGACTGATAGACGGGTCCAGCAGCAAGGTGCTAGCCAGGTAGAACTTGGCCATGCGCTGGCTGAGCATGCGTTGCCGGCCCGAGACGTTGACCAATTTGCCCACGGGCTTGTCGAGCGTCGATTCAAATTGCAGTGTGCCTTGGTTTGATAAAGCCAGCACTTTGGCATCCTGCTGCAGCAATGCAACAGCGTCCGCACGCTTGGCATCTTTGTTCAACAGGCCAGCTTTGAAAGCCGTCCATTGTGGTTCCACCTGGCTGTAGGTTTCACGCAGCTCAGCGCTGGATGCGAAGCGGCGCAGGTCTGCCAGTTGCTCTTCAAACAGCGCGACGGATTGGGTCAGCACCTTGCGTGCTTTATCAACCTCCACACCTTGCATCACCGCGAGCCATGCTTTGCTCATCCGTTGGCTGAGCATGCGTTGCCGCCCGGCTTTATTGATGGCGTCACCCAGGCTGGCAATTTCCGCCCAGGCATTGAAGCCCAGCATGGCGCATGTGCCACTTGCCAAAGTAACCATGACGATCCGACGTTGCATGGGCTCAGGCGCTGAGAGTCGCAAACTGGCGGGTGTCGACCTGCGCGTCCTTGAAGTCGAACCAGGGATCGGGCTCACCGTCCAGCGCGAACTGCAGGCGTTCCCACAGCGTCTTGCGGCCGGCTTCGTCTTCCAGGATGCGTTTCTTCACATAGTCCAGGCCCACACGTGCCACGTAGTGCACGGTACGCTCCAGGTACCAGCCTTCCTGGCGGTACAGCTCGCAGAAGGCGCCGGTGTATTCCAGCACTTCGGCGGCAGTTTTCACTTTCACTAGGAAGTGCGCGACCTCGGTCTTGATGCCGCCGTTGCCGGCGATGTACATCTCCCAGCCGCTGTCGACACCGATCACGCCCACGTCCTTGATGCCGGCTTCGGCGCAGTTGCGCGGGCAGCCCGATACGGCGAACTTGACCTTGTGCGGTGCATACATGCGCCACATCGCGCGCTCCAGGTCCTTGCCCATCTGGGTGCTGTCCTGTGTGCCCATGCGGCACCATTCGCTGCCCACGCAGGTCTTCACCGTGCGCAGCGCCTTGGCGTAGGCGTGGCCGCTGGGCATACCGATGTCTTTCCAGATACCGACCAAATCCTCTTTCTTCACGCCCAGCAAGTCGATGCGCTGGCCGCCGGTGACCTTGATGGTCGGCACCTTGTACTTGTCGGCCGCATCGGCGATGCGGCGCAGCTCGTCGGCCGTGGTTTCGCCGCCCCACATGCGCGGGATGACGGAATAGGTGCCGTCTTTCTGGATGTTGGCGTGGCTGCGTTCGTTGATGAAGCGGCTTTGTGGATCGTCCTTGGCTTCCTTGGGCCAGCTGGAGATCAGGTAGTAGTTGACGGCCGGGCGGCAGCTGGAGCAGCCGTTGGGTGTCTTCCAGCCCAAGCCCTTGAAGACGGAGTCGATGGTCAGGAATTTTTCCTTGACGATGGCTTCGCGCACCGCCTGGTGGCCCTGGTCGGTACAGCCGCACATGGCCTTGGTCTTGGGCGTGGCCGAGTAGTCGCCGCCGGCGGTGAACATCAGAATCTGCTCGACCAGGCCGGTACACGAGCCGCAGGAGGCACTGGCCTTGGTGTGCTTCTTCACTTCTTCCAGGGTGAACAGGCCTTTTTCGCGGATGGCCTTGCAGATCGTGCCCTTGTTCACGCCGTTGCAGCCGCAGACTTCGGCGCTGTCGGGCATGCTGGCGGCCTTGTTGTGGCCTTCGTGGCCGGTGTCGCCCAGATGGCTTTCGCCAAACATCAGCTTGTCGCGGATGTCGGCCACGCTGCGACCGTCGCGCAGCAGCTTGAAGTAGAAACTGCCGTCGGCCGTGTCGCCGTACAGGCAGGCGCCGACCAGCTTGTCGTCCTTCAGCACCAGCTTTTTGTAGACGCCGCCGAACGGGTCGCTCATGATGATTTCTTCGGTACCTTCGCCGCCCATGAACTCGCCGGCGCTGAACAGGTCGATGCCGGTAACTTTCAGCTTGGTGGAGGTCAGCGAGCCCATGTAGCGGCCGATGCCGAATTCGGCCAGGTGGTTGGCCGCCACCTTGGCTTGTTCAAACAAAGGTGCGACCAGGCCGTAGGCGATGCCGCGGTGGGCAGCGCATTCGCCCACCGAATAGATGCGGCCGTCGGTCACGGTCTGCATGGTGTCGGTAACCACGATGCCGCGGTCCACGTGCAGGCGCATCTTGCTGGCCAGGTCGGTGTTGGGGCGGATGCCCACGGCCATGACCACCAGGTCGGTGGCGACCTCGGTGCCGTCCTTGAACTTGATGGCGGTGACGCGGCCGTCCGGGCCGCCCACCAGCTCTTGCGTTTGCGCGCCCATCAGGAACTTCAGGCCGCGCTCTTCCAGCGACTTTTGCAGCAGCTTGCCGGCGACGCTGTCGAGCTGGCGTTCCATCAGGGTGGACTGCACATGCACCACGTGCACCGTCATACCGCGCAGCATCAGGCCGTTGGCCGCTTCCAGGCCCAGCAGGCCGCCGCCGATGACCACCGCGTTCTTGTACTTGGTGGCGGTGTCGATCATCTCGTTGGTGTCGGCGATGTCGCGGTAGGCGATCACGCCTTTCAGGTCCTTGCCGGGGATGGGCAGGATGAAGGGGTTCGAGCCGGTGCACATCAGCAGGCGGTCGTATTCGGCTTCGGTCACGTTGCCGTCGGCATCCACAGCGCGCACCACGCGCTTCACGCGGTCGACTTCGGTGACCTTCTTGCCTGCATGCAGGGTGATGTTGTTCTCGGCGTACCACTCCCAGGAGTTCAGCACGATCTCGTCCAGCGTCTGCTCGCCCGCCAGCACTGGTGACAGCAGGATGCGGTTGTAGTTGGGGTGGGGCTCGGCGCCGAATACGGTGATGTCGTACAGATCGGGGGCGACCTTGAGCAGTTCTTCAATGGTGCGTACACCGGCCATGCCGTTGCCGACCATCACCAATTTAGATTTTTTCATTCAAGCGACTCCAGAGGTTGCGAAAAAATGTGGACCCACGGTAGAGCGCACAAAGTTCATAGGGCGCAGCAAACAGGGGCGGTGAAGCAAGGGGGTCAGGTGTGGTGCCCAGGTCTGCAAGCAGAACATGGGTGAGAGCGCGAACGCAGTCACTGCCAGGGCCCATGCCCAGGACTTACACCATTACGCACGGCGTTGTACGTAAAACCCGCCGGATGGACGGGTAAGGGCGCGTCGTTACGCCCGCAATTTCTCATGCAAAAGCTGTGCCATCCGGTGGAATATGGGTTTACCCTATGGGCTTGTGACGCGCACGAGGCGCGCAGCCTTTGAAAAGCGATTGATTTTTATGACATCTGCATTGGTACATCTCAACGCGCCCCAGGGAGCGCACACCCTGCTGGCTGACCTGGAGGCGGTGGGCATTCGCCTGCTGGCGCCGCCGGTGGAGCGCAGCAAATTGGTGCAAGAGGCGGTGCTGCATGCACCAGATGTGTTTGTGATTTACGACCCGCTACCCGACGACAGCCTGTTCAAGGCCTTGCAGGCCCTGTTGGAGACCGCGCCTTGTCCGGTTGTGCTGTTCACCAACGACAACGACGCCGACCGCCTGGATCTGGCCCTGGCCTGCGGCGTGCAGGCCTATGTGGTGAATGGCTATGGCCAGCACCGCTTACGCCCGCTGTTGCAGCTGGCCCAGGCTGTATTCAAGCGCGACCAGGCGCTGCGGGACGAGCTGCAGGACCTGCGCAACCGCCTGGACGAGCGCAAGATCGTGGAGCGTGCCAAGGGGGTGCTGATGCATGCACGCCAGGTGTCCGATGACGACGCCTTCCAGATGCTGCGTACCGCCTCCATGCACACAAATCAGCGCCTGGGCCAGGTGTCGCAGCACATCGTGCATTCGGCACGCTTTGCCGAGGGGGTGAACCGCGCCGGCCAGCTACGCATGCTGTCGCAGCGCATGGTCAAGCTGTACCTGCTCCAGCTGGCGGGCGTGCAGCCCGCGCAGTACGCCGAGGCACAGCTGCATTCGGCCCAGCGCATCGACGGCAACATGGCCTTCCTGGGCAAAAGTCTTTCGCAGCCCACCTTTGGCGACCTGCTGGCCCAGGTGGCGCAGAGCTGGCGCCAGCTTAAATCTGGCCTGCAGGCCGAGCAGCGTGCCAGCCAGATGTTGCAGGTAGATGGCCAGGCCGAGCAACTGCTGCTGCATGCCGAGCGGCTCACTGGTGTGCTGGAAAGTGCGGGCGCTGTGGCCCCGCTGCATGTATTGAACGTGGCCGGGCGCCAGCGCATGCTGTCCCAGCGTTTCGCCAAACTGGCATTACTGGCCATGCTGGGCGACCGCGCCACCCAGCAGCGTGCCCATGCGGGCATGGCCGAAGCCCGCGACACCTTTGAGCAGGCCCTGAACTATCTGAACGATATTCCGCTCAGCAGCCCCGAAATCCGAGCCAAGCTGGTCACGGCGGGCGAGCAGTGGCGGCAGCTGCAGTCCGGCGCAGCCGATATGCCACGCGGCCTGGAGGCCGTGGCCCTGGCCAGCGAAGGCCTGTTGGATGTGTTTGAAGGCCTGAGCGACCTGTACGAGCACAGCATGCAGATGCTGATGGGGTAAGCCCTAGGTGTTTGTGCACCAAATTGGGCGCATTAATTGCTTGCTTGGTGCATGGCATTTGATATCGACATAGGTTTTACGTCCCTCGCCGGCACCAAGCCGGTGAATGAGGATTTCTGCGCGGCCATGCTGCCGGAGGCGCACCAACTGGGCATGGGCTCCATCGTGGCATTGGCCGACGGTGTGAGTGCAGGCGGTATGGGCAAGGAGGCGGCGCAGACCACGGTCACCAGCTTGGTGCGCGACTACTACGCTACGCCCGAAACCTGGGACACCACGGTGGCGCTGGATCGCATCATTGGTGCGCAGAACGCCTGGCTGGCTGGCATCAACCGCCGTCGCAAGCCGGCGATGGGCCTGACCACGCTGACGGCCGTGGTGCTGCGAGGCCAGTCCTATACCGTGGCGCATGTGGGCGACTCGCGCGCTTATCTGCTGCGCAATAGTGTGTTCACCCAGCTCAGCCACGACCATGTGGCCGATCACCCCGACCTGCGACACCAGCTGCTGCGTGCGGTAGGTATAGACGAACGCTTGCTGGTGGACTACCTGCAAGGCGACCTGCAGGTGGGTGACGTGTTTGTGCTGCTGACCGATGGTGTGCACGGCGTGCTGGCCGACCCGCAGTTGCAGGCATTGGCCCAGGCCGACAGCGCCAAGCTTGCCGCCGAAAACCTGGTGCAGGCTGCACTGCAACGTGGCAGCCGTGACAACCTGACCGCCATGGTGGTGCGTGTTCTGGGTCTGCTGGACGCCACGCTGGAAGACGAAAACCGCGCTGCGCGTGCGCTGCCCATCCCCGGGCCGTTCCGTGTGGGCGACATGCTGGATGGGCTGGTTGTCACCGCGATGGTGGCAGACAACGGCATCAACGTGGTGGTGCAGGTGCGCGAGCCGAAAACCCAGGCCTTGTACGCCCTGAAAACCCTGCATCCCAGCCGCGCCCATGATCCGCAGGAGCGCGCCATGCTGGCACACGAAGCCTGGTTGGCCAAGCGCATGCTGTCGGGTCGTGCCGCCGACCATCTGGTGGCGCTGCACGACACATTTCCTACCAATAGCAGCACCGGCCAGCCGGCCAGTGCGTTCTATTTGCTGTACGACTGGCACAGCGGTGAGACTCTGCAGCAGATGCTGGACCGGCAACACAAGTTCAGCGTGCACCAGGCCGTCAGCGCGGCGCGCCAGGTAGCCTTGGCGCTGGGCCGGTTGCACCGGCAAAACGTGATCCACCGCGACATCAAACCCGCCAACCTGCACCAGGGCGAAGACGGCGTGCTGCGTCTGCTGGACCTGGGTGTTGCGCTGAGCGGCCGCGAACCCGAGGCCATGCGCAAGCTGCACGCGGGCACGCCCAGCTATATCAATCCCGAGCAATGGGGGTTCAGCTTGCAGGGCAGCGATGCGCCGGAAGAGCTGCCCAACCCGCAAAGCGATTTGTTCGCCTTGGGCGTGACCCTGTACCAACTGCTGACGCACAAGCTGCCCTATGGCGATGTGTTGCCCTACCAGGTGGGACGCTACTACCGCGAGCCCACGGCCCCCAGCCGCCACAACCCTGAGATCCCCATCTGGCTGGACCATGTGGTGCTGAAAGCTGTGGCCCGCGACCAGCGTCAGCGCTTTGAGACCGGCGAGGAATTCCTACTGGCCCTGGAGCGGGGCGCCTCGCGGCCCCTGACGGCTCCAGCCCCTTCACCACGGCTGCGGTGCGACCCAGCGGCCATCTGGAAGCTGGGTTTGCTGGTGTCGGTGTTGTTTAACCTGCTGCTGGTGTACTGGCTGCTGTTTTTGCCGAAGTAGGGAGCGGCCCCACATAGACCGTGAACAGTCTCTCAGGCCGCAGTGGGTACGCGTGGCAACACATGCCCAGTCTCCAGCAGGGTCTTCAGATTCGACAGCACTGCAGGCCACCCACCCGATATGCCTGCCAACATCTGCGCGTCAAGATCGATATGGCTGACGGTCAGTCGGACCAGGCCGTCGATGCGCTGTTCGATATCGATTTCCACGCGCGAGTGTTTGGCTTCGTCACCGGCTTCGCTGGGGCGTGCCCAGGTGTAGACCAGGCGGCTGGGTGGCTTGCACTCCACCACCTTGCCGCAGATGTCTACCGTGCGCGCGGCATCCAGGCGCTGGTGTTCCCATTTCGAGCCGGGCTTCCAGTCGGACACGTTGACGCGGGCACATTCTGATGTGGGGCCCACCCAGTACTGCGCCATTACGTCGGTGTCCATGAAGGCTTGCCACACCTTTTCGGGCGTGGTGGCGATGTAGGTTACGTATACAAAACTAGGTTTTGTCGGTGTTGTCGTTGTCATTTGCCTTTCCTTCCAATGTGTTCTTCAGCTGATGCAGTGCGTCAAGTCGGCCGTGCTCGAACTTGGCGATCCACCGCGTGTGAATCTCGTGCAGCGGCACGGGGTTGATGTAGTGCAGCTTTTCGCGCCCTTGCCATACCACCGCCACCAGGTTGGCGGCCTCCAGCAGTTGCAAATGCTGGGTGACTGCCTGGCGTGTCATGTCCATGTGCTCGCACAGTGCGCCCAGTGTCTGGCCGCTCTCGTTGTGCAGTTGGTCGAGCAGGCGCCTGCGCGTCGGGTCGGCCAGTGCTTTGAAAACTTTGTCGATATCCAAAACGTGCTTTCATCATCGGTGGCACCTCAGTCAGCACCGTCGCCGCTGATATGCGGGTCGTTCGGGTTGGGGGTGCCCGTGCCGGTTTCCACCAGCGATTTCAGGCTCATCAAATAAATCGCCCACTTGGTGCTGCAATGGTGCATGAATTCCACCGGCTCTTTCCACCCCTGGTGTTTGAAGAGAACGATGGCGTGGTCGCCGGATTGCTGCAGGTCGAAGCGGATGCGGGTGCCTATCCATTCCGCAGGGCCGTCCACCACCTGCCACAGCACGCTGCGGGCGGGTTCCAGTTCCAGCACTTGCATGTCAAAGCCGCCGATCTCAACACCGCCAGCGCTGAAGCGGAAGCGGAGGGCGCCGCCGGCTGCAGCATCACCTTGCGTGTTGCTCGTCCACCAGGCCGCCAGGCCCGTGCGCGTTGTCAACGCTTGGTAGACCGCGTCTACCGACGACTTGATTCCGACCCTGTGCAGGATATCCACCATGACTTTCTCCTTGAAGTGTGGATTTAGTATATGCAAGCAAATACTTGCATGTCAAATCGAATACGAACCAAAGAAGGGGGCTCAAACGAAAAAAAGCCGCGCAACCCTTGTAGAGGCTGCGCGGCAAGCTACTTTTTAGGTAGCGTCTGATTGCTCGGTTCGTGGCGAAAAGGAGTTTGGTGGCGGCTTAGAGGCAGGAATTTCCCGTGAAATTCTCACGCACTGCGTGCGCGCCCACCTTTCTCCGCCCAGGTGCGGGTCCAGCGGATTTGCATCACCCGCAGCAGCACCAGCATGGCGGCGGCGCAGGCGGCGAAGCCTACAAAGCCCCAGATATAGCTGCCTGCGTGCTGCTTGCTCAGGCCCATGGCGTTGGGGATTAGGCCTCCGCCCAGGGCTCCGATCTCACCGATCATGGAGCCAGCGACTGCGGTGGACAGAGGCCAGCGCAGCGGTACCAGTTGGAATAGCGCGCCGTTGCCCGCGCCCAGGGCCGCAAAGCAGACCAGGAACAGCAGTACGGTGATGGGTAAGGAGTTTTGCGACAGGCCGCACAGCACCAGCGTGACACTGACCACCAGCAGCACGCCTGTCAAGGTATTCACGCCGCCCCAGTGGTCGGAGATCCAGCCGCCAAATACCCGCAGGGCCGCGCCCATGAAGGCCGCCAGCATGGTCAGTTGGCCGGCTTGCACTTTGCTCACGCCAAACTGGTCGTAGAAGTAGCTGGGCAAAAAGGTGGTCAGGCCGATGAAGCCGCCGAAGGTCACGGCGTAAATCAGGCTGAAAGCCCAACCGTCTTTCTCGAACAGGCAGGCAATGTGCTCCTTGAAGCTGGCGTGTTTGTCCAGGTCTGGTGGTTCCTGGGCGAAGATGATCATCGCCAGCATGGGCAGCAGGATGGCGACGGCGGCAAAGCCGTACACGGTTTGCCAGCCAAAAGCCTGGGCCAGGGGCGGCGCCAGCAGGGCGGATACGGCCGTGCCCACATTGCCCGCACCCACGATGCCCATGGCCAGGCCCTTGTAGCGTGGAGGGAACGAGCCTGAACCCAGCGACAGCGCCACACCAAAGCTGGCGCCGGCAATGCCCAGCAGCACGCCCATGGCCAGCAGCTCGTTGAACGAGTGGACGAAGAAGTAGCCGAATAGCATGGCAATGGCGATGCCACCCATCTCCACCAGCGTGGCGTTCTTGCGGCCTATGTACTGGGCCAGGATACCCAGCGGGAAGCGCATCAGCGCACCGGCGAAGATGGGGATGGACAGCATTACGCCTTTTTCGGCCGGCGACAGCTTGTAGGCCTCGGTGATGAAGGGCGCCATGGTGCCGTTCAGTACCCAGATCGCGCAGGAAAACGCGAAGTAGAAGAACGCCGCCCCCAGGGTCGGTGCGTGGCCGGCTTTCAGAAAACTGCGGAAATAGCTTGGCTGTGTCGCCATGGTCAAGGTCCTCTAGGTTTTGCATGCCCGCTGCGTGGGAGCAGGGGGGGGGCCATCGCGCACGCAAACGTGCACTGACAGTGCTGCAAAGATACGGTTATGGAAATGAAACCCGCCAACAGAAACCATATGGCCTGCGCCATGCCTGGTCTTGCGGAGAGCACTACCCTGTGCACACCTCGTTGTACGCACAGCCTGCCTGTGGGGGCAGGAATGGGCGCGCCGTTACGCCCGCAGTGAATCATGCAAAAGTTGTGCCATGGCGATGCGACACATTGGTGCAGAAATGGGCGTACCGGGCGCAGCCTGCTGACACCACGCTGTCAGCAGCAGGTCTGCACCATACGGTTCTCTTTAACTGAACCCCGAAAGGATGCATCCCATGTCTAACTCCAACGCCATCAGCTGGTTTGAAATCCCGGTCAAGAACATCGACCAGGCCCAGCGTTTTTACGAAACCGTGCTGGGCAAGAGCCTGCACCGCGAAGTCTTTCCCATGGGCGGGCAGGACTACACGTTAGCCATTTTTGCTGCACCGGACGAGGGTGTGAAAGGCTGCCTGCAAAGCGGCGCCGACACGCCCGAACCGTCCATCCAGGGCACCTTGGTGTACCTGGACTGCTCGCCCAGCATAGACGCGGCCCTGGAGCGCGCGCAAAGTCTGGACGCCAAGCTGCTCAAGCCCAAGACCGCCTTGCCTCCGGGCATGGGTTTCATCGCTCACTTGCGTGACCCGGACGGCAACCGCGTCGGCCTGCATTCCCTGGTCTAAGTATTGGCCATGGCACGCAAGAACTGGATTGCCGTGGCCAGCGCCGTCCATGCGCGGCGTGGCTGCAGCGTGGAGGCGGGCGGTGTGGGTTATATGCAGGTCTGCCATGGCAAGGCCGCACCGCTCAAGCGCGTGCAGGCCGGCGACCGCGTGGCCTACTACGCGCCCACCGTCACCATGGGCGGCAAGGACCGGCTGCAGCGCTTTGTGTCGATCGGCCTCGTGCAGCCGGGCGGGCCCTACGCCTTTGACATGGGCGGCGGCTTTGTGCCGTTCCGCAGGGACGTGGCCTATGTGCCGGCGCAAGAGGCGTCCATCCTGCCGCTGCTGCCGCAGTTCGAATTTGTCGAGTCGCCTGCCCGCTGGGGCTATAAGTTCCGCTTCGGCCTGTTCGACATCAGCGACGCCGATATGCGCCTGATCGCCCAGGCCATGCAGGCCGACTTGGCGGTCTTGCAATTTCAAACGATTCAGCCTTCTGGCGCAGAGGGAATCTGCGCAGATAGCTATATATTAGATAGCGCCTCGCACAGAGGTCTGCAGCTTTCAATACCGGACATTCCAATATGACCCTGATCCCTCCGCCGCGCCTGGTGCGCCTAGACACAGCCCGGCTACTGGCCGGCATTACCACGCGCACCAGCAACCTGGAGGAGATGAACCCCCTCACTGGCAAGATTCCGGCCCTGTGGGGCCGCTTCTTTGCCGAGCGGGTAGCCCAGTCTGTGCCGGGCTATACCCCGCAGGCGGCGCTGTACGGTGCCTATAGCGGTTATGCCTCGGATGTGAACGGTGCCTACGACCTGACTGCCGCCGTGCAGACCCAGCAGCCGCCAGAAGCTTCACTGGGCCTGCACAGCCTGGAGATTCCAGCCGGCGCCTACATGGTGTTCGAAGGGCAGGGCGCCATGCCGCAGACCGTGCTGGCCCTGTGGGCGGCGGTGTGGCAGTATTTTGAGAATGCGCCCGCCCACCCGCGCCGCTACGCCGTGGACTTTGAGGAGTACACCGGCGAGGGCCGCATCGCCGTCTACATCGGCGTCACCGTGGTCGATTGATCTGCTGCATTTTTCATAGCTTCTGGCGTATGTATTTACTGCGCTGGCGGCCTAAATAGCTTAAAAAATTTTCACACACCATGCGCCGTGCCGACCGCCTGTTCCAGCTCGTCCAGCTGATCCGTGGGCGGCGTTTGTCCACCGCCACCTTTCTGGCCGAGCGGCTGGAGGTGTCCGAACGCACGGTGTACCGCGACGTGGCCGACCTGCAGCGCCAGGGCGTGCCTATCGAGGGCGAGGCCGGCATGGGCTACCGCTTTGGCGCCGGCTTTGAGCTACCGCCGCTGATGTTCAGCCAGGACGAGGCCAAGGCCCTGGTGGCCGCCGTGCGCCTGTCCCAGCCTTGGCTGGACGCGCCCTTGGCCCTGGCTGCCGAGGACGCTTTAGGCAAGATGCTGTCCATCTTGCCGCCGGCCGCGCGGGTGGCCGCCGAGAGCTTGGCGGTGTATGCGCCGCCGGCTAGTTACAACGGCCTGACCGCTCCGGTGCGCGCCCACCTGCAGCTGCTGCGTGAATCCATAGGCCAGCGCCGCAAGTTGCAAATGGATTACTGCGACGTAAAGGACGCCCAGAGCCAGCGCACCGTACAGCCCCTGGGCTGCTTTTACTGGGGCCGGGTCTGGACCCTGGTGGCCTGGTGCGAGGCCCGAGACGACTTTCGCAGCTTCCGCGTGGACCGCATCCGCAGCCTGGAGGTGCTGGACACGTCATTTAGCTCCGAGGTCGGGCGCACATTGGCGGATTTTTTGCGCAAGGTGGCGTGTTAGCTGCCCTAATACAACCGATTCGTAAACTCTTGTAAGGGTGGTGAGCAATAGGAATGGTATGGTGGCAGGCATTTAGTCTGCCATTCCAGCTGTCGGGAATGCGCAGGGGCGTCGGTGATGGGGGAAATATTGGGCAAGCATGTGAAGGTCTTTCAATGGCGCTCGCTAAAGACACGGGTGACCCTGAGTACCTTGGCCATTTTTTTGGTGGGTATCTGGTCGCTGGCGCTGTATGCCAGCCGCGTGCTGCGAGATGAAATGCAGTTGTTGCTGGGGGAGCAACAAGTCACTACCACCCAGGCACTGGCCTCTGATCTCAGCAACGCGGTGAAACAGCGCTTCCAGGCGCTGGTGAATCTTTCGGTCGAAGTGCCATCCGATGCGCTGGATTCCAAGCCGGTGCTGCAGTCCTGGGTAGGCCAGCGGCCCATCACTCGCAACCTGTTCAATGCAGGTTTTATCACTTACCGCCGTGACGGCACCGTGGTGGATACGGATAAACGTCTGGCCGACCGCATGGGCAGCAATGGCCTGGACGATGAGGCGGTGGCGACCGCCTTGCGTGAAGGCGCGGCCACCGTAGGCCGCCCATTCTGGGATGCCAGGCTGCAGGCTTGGATTCTGTCGATGGTGATACCGTTGCGAGGCCCCAAGGGTGAAGCGGTGGGGGCCATGGCAGGGTGGACCAACCTGATTGAACCCAATTTTCTGGACCAGGTGACGGGGCAGCCCCATGCGCGTACCGGCAGCTATATCCTGATTACGACCAAGTACCGGCAGGTGGTGGCAGCCACCGACAAAGCTCTGGTGTCGCAAGTATTGCCGGCGGCCGGTGTGGATTCTTCGATAGACCGGCTCTTCGAGGCCGATGGCAGCTATGGTCTGTCGTTGGATCGCACGAGGCAGGAAGTGTTGTCAACCAGCATGAAGATTGGGGCTGCGGGTTGGACCCTGTCGTCCGTTCTGCCCGCAGACGAGGCCTTTGCGCCTATCTATGCGATGCAAAGGCGCATGCTGTTGGTGGCGGTGTTCTTGAGCCTGCTGGCGGGCGGGTTGGTTTGGTGGATGCTGCGCCGGCAGTTCGCGCCCATGCTGGCTGCCGTTAAAACCCTGGCCGACGTGACCGATCGGGGCCATGTCTTGCGTCCACTGGACATACCGATGCAGGACGAGGTGGGTGCCCTGATTGGTGGTTTCAACCGCCTGCTGCAAACCCTTGATCAGCGCGAGCAGGCTTTGCGCGACAGCACAGCCCGCTACCGCACCATTGTGGAGCGCTCGCCCGAGGCTGTGTTGGTGCAGGCTTCTGGAGCCATCATCTACGCCAACCCTGCTGCGTTGGCACTGTTGGGCGCGGCGTCGGCCGATGTCTTGCTGGGCACGCGCATGGATGACCGGTTGCACCCCGACTCCGTCGAGTTGGCGCACCAGCGCCTGCGCTATGTGCTGGAAACCGGCGGGAACGTGGGGCCGGCGCATATGCGTTTCTTTCGTCTGGATGGCAGTGTGGTGGACGTGGAGGTACAGGCCACCTCCATCGTGCTCGACGGCGTGGACGCTATCCACACGGTGCTGCACGACCTGACGCAGCGCAAGCTGGCCGACGAGGAGCAGCGCATCGCCGCCACGGCCTTCGAGTCGCAGCAGGGCATGTTGGTGACCGATGAGAACTGGGTCATTTTGCGGGTGAACAGCGCTTTTACCGCCATCACCGGCTATACCGCGGAGGATGCCGTGGGCCTCACGCCGCAGCAACTGCTGCGCTCGGAGCGGCAAAGCGCGGCCTTTTTTGTGGAAATGGGGGACAGCCTGGCCCGCACCGGCACCTGGCAGGGCGAGATATGGGACCGCCGCAAGAGCGGCGAGGAATTTCCGTTGTGGCTGACCATCAGCGCCGTGAAGGACGCCGCCGGCCGGGTCACCCACTACGTGGACAACATGACCGACATCACCGAGCGCAAGCTGGCCGAGGAGCAGATCCAGAACCTGGCTTTCTACGACCCACTGACCCAGTTGCCCAACCGCCGCCTGCTGATGGACCGCCTGGCCCATGCCATGGCCCAGTGGCCGCGCCACAAGCGCCTGGGTGCACTGCTGTTCGTCGATCTGGACAACTTCAAGATCCTCAACGACACCTTTGGCCACCACAAGGGCGACCTCTTGCTGCAGGCCGTGGCCGCGCGCCTGTCCACCTGCATACGCAAGGGCGACACCGTGGCCCGGTTGGGCGGAGATGAGTTCGTGGTCATGCTGGAGGACCTGGGCAGCGACCCGCTGGATGCGGCGAAGTTGGCCGAGACCGTAGGCGAGAAGATGCTGGCCGCGCTGAACCAGAGTTATATGTTGGGTGACCAGGCCCACCACAGCACGCCCAGCATAGGCATCACCCTGTTTGGCGAGCCGCAGGAGGGTATCGAGGAGCCGCTCAAGCGGGCCGATATGGCCATGTACCAGGCCAAGGCCGCTGGCCGCAATACGCTGCGCTTTTTTGATCCGCAGATGCAGTCCGAGGTATCGGCCCGCGCGGCGCTGGAGACCGGTATGCGTGAAGCCCTGGTGCGGCAGGAGTTTCTGCTGCACTACCAGGCCCAGGTGGTGGGCAGGGGCGTGTACACCGGGGTGGAGGTACTGGTGCGCTGGAACCACCCCGAGCGCGGTATGGTGTCGCCGGCAGAATTCATTCCGCTGGCCGAGGACACCGGCCTGATCCTGCCCCTGGGCCTGTGGGTGCTGGAGACGGCCTGCACTCAGCTGGCGCTATGGGCGCAGCAGCCCGACCTGGCGCACCTGACGGTGGCCGTGAATGTCAGCCCGCGCCAGTTCTACCAGAGCAACTTTGTGGACCAGGTGCTGGATGTGCTGCGGCGTACCGGTGCCCGGCCGCAGCTGTTGAAGCTGGAGCTGACCGAAGGCCTGCTGGTGTCGAATGTGGAGGACGTGATCGCCAAGATGGAGCTGCTCAAGGCCGAAGGCGTGGGCTTCTCGCTGGATGATTTTGGTACCGGTTATTCCTCGTTGTCGCACCTGAAGCGTCTGCCGCTGGACCAGCTGAAGATCGACCAGAGCTTTGTGCGCGACATCCTGACCGACCCGAACGACGCGGCTATCGCCAATATGGTCATCGTGCTGGGTAACAGCCTGGGTCTGTCGGTGGTGGCCGAGGGTGTGGAAACCGAGGCCCAGCGCGAGGTGCTGGCAGCCCAAGGCTGCCATGCCTACCAGGGCTATTTGTTCAGTCGGCCGCTGCCGCTGGCCGCATTCGAGGCTCTGGTGCGCGGCACCTGATACTGATTTGCTACGGTATTTATAGCTGCTGGCGCAGGTGTTATCTGCGCCAGAGCCGTATTTTCAAGCTGTGATTTTCTCCACATGGGCCTGGCGGGTGTACAGGAAGTCGATCACCGCCTTGCGGTACTGCAGGTAGCGCGGGTCGTCGGCCAGCTGCACGCGGTTGCGCGGATGCGGCAGGTCCACCGCCAGCACTTCGCCGATGGTGGCGCCCGGCCCGTTGGTCAGCATCACGATCTTGTCGCTCAGCAGCACGGCTTCGTCCACATCGTGGGTCACCATCACCACCGTGCTTTGGGTTTTCTGTACGATGGCCAGCAGCTCGTCCTGCAGCTTGGCGCGGGTGAGGGCGTCCAGCGCGCCAAAGGGCTCGTCCATCAGCAAGACCTTGGGCTCCATGCTCAGGGCCCGGGCAATGCCTACGCGCTGCTTCATGCCGCCGGAGATTTCGCCGGGGCGCTTTTGCGCGGCGGCGGTCAGGCCGACCAGGGCCAGGGCCGCGTCGGTGCGGGCCTTCAGCTGGGCCTTGTTTTCGGCGGCGGCGCCGGTGGACTTGTCGCCCGCACCGAATACGCGCTCTACCGCCAGGTAGACGTTTTCAAAGCAGGTCAGCCAGGGCAGCAGCGAGTGGTTTTGGAACACTACGGCACGCTCCGGGCCGGGGCCCTTGATCTCGCGGTTGGCGCAGATCAGCGTGCCCCGGGTGGGGTTGGTCAGGCCGGCAATCAGGTTCAGCAGGGTGGACTTGCCGCAGCCCGAGTGGCCGATCAGCGCTACGAACTCACCCTTGGCAATCGTCAGGTCGATGTCGCGCAGCGCCGGGAAGCTGCCCTTGGCGGTGCGGAAGGTTTGCTCCACACCCTGGATTTCGATGTACTTGGGTACGGCATGGGCGGGGATGGATGGGATGCTCATGATTTCACCTCTTCAAACGTAAATGCGGTGGCCAGCTTGATCAGCGCGTATTCCAGCACCAGACCGACGATGCCAATGACGAAGATGGCGATGATGATGTTCTTGACGTTCAGGTTGTTCCATTCGTCCCAGACCCAGAAGCCGATGCCCACGCCGCCCGTCAGCATCTCGGCGGCCACGATCACCAGCCAGGCTGTGCCTACGGCCAGGCGCACGCCGGTCAACATGTAGGGCAGAACCGAGGGGAACAGGATCTTGGTGACGATCTTCCATTCGCTCAGGTTCAACACCCGCGCCACGTTCATATAGTCCTGCGGCACGCGTTGCACGCCCACCGCGGTGTTGATGACCATGGGCCAGATCGAGCAGATGAAGATGGTCCAGATGGCGGCTGGGTGCGCGCCCTTGAACACCATCAGGCCAATCGGCAGCCAGGCCAGTGGCGACACCGGGCGCAGCAGGCTGATCAGCGGGTTGAACATGCGGCTCATGAAGCTGAAGCGGCCAATCACGAAGCCGGCCGGTATGCCCACCAACGCCGCCAGGCCAAAGCCCACGGCCACGCGCTGCAGCGAGGCCAGCACGTTCCAGCCCACGCCCTGGTCGTTCGGGCCCTTGCGGTAGAACGGGTCGCTGAACAGCACCACCGCCTGCTGGAAGGTCTCGTAAGGCGAGGGGATGCTGGACGAGGTGCCGATCGACACCAGCGCCCAGATACCGATCAGCAGACCCAGGCCCAGCACCGGCGGCAGCACTTTCAGCCATAGGCCACGCCAGTCATAGGGCAGCTTGGGTGCTACGTCTTTTACGGTGTTGGCGCTGGTAGGTGTTGCGGTGGTGGCTAGCATTTTGGGAGCAATCGTGGTGGCGGGCTCGTCAAATTCGACGCCGCCGGGGGAGTGGAATACAGCACTGACCATGGGGTTCTCCTAGGTAGATGAAGGTTGAGCGTTTCCCCTTCGCGGGATACCGTGGAACCGGCTTTGCCGGGCCACTGGTATCGCCCCCTGTAGGGGGTTGGCGAAAGCGACACGCAGTGCGCGAAGCTTGGGGGGAGCCAAGTTCAGGCGTGGATCTTGAAGCTGTCGGCGTACTTCTTCGGGTCCTTGCCGTCCCACACCATGCCGTCCATCAGCTTGGCGCTGCGCATCACGTCCTTGGGCACGGGTGTCTTGCTGGCGGTGGCGGCCTGTTTGTAGATGTCGATCTGGTTGATCTGCTTGGCCACGGCCAGGTAGTCGGGGTGGTCCTTCAGCAGGCCCCAGCGCTTGTGTTGGGTCAGGAACCACATGCCGTCGGACAGGTAGGGGAAGTTCACCGCGCCTTCGTTGTAGAACTTCATGTAGTTCGGGTCGTCCCAGGTCTTGCCCATGCCGTCCTGGTAGCGGCCCAGGATGCGCTGGTTGATGGCGTCCACGCTGGTGTTGACGTAGCTCTTGTCGGCAATGGTTTCGGCCATTTTGTTCTTGTTGGCCAGGCCGGAGTCGATCCACTTGCCGGCTTCCAGAATCGCGGCGGTGACGGCGCGCGCGGTGTTCGGGTATTTCTTGACGAATTCGGCGCTGGTACCCAGCACTTTTTCGGGGTGGTCCTTCCAGATGTCCTGCGTGGTTTGCGCTGTGACGCCGATGCCGTCGATGATGGCGCGGTGGCCCCAGGGCTCGCCCACGCAGTAGCCGTCCATATTGCCCACGCGCATATTCGCCACCATCTGTGGCGGTGGCACGGTGATGACCTTGGCGTCGCTCATGGGGTTGATGCCGTTGGCAGCCAGCCAGTAGTACAGCCACATGGCGTGGGTGCCGGTGGGGAAGGTCTGGGCAAAGGTGTATTCGCGCTTCTCGGTAGCCATCAGCTTGGCCAGGCCGGCACCGTTGACGGCACCCTTGTCGGCCAGCTTTTTACTCAGCGTAATGGCTTGGCCGTTGTTGTTCAGCGTCATCAGCACGGCCATGTCTTTCTTGGGGCCGCTGATGCCGAGGTGCACGCCGTAGACCAGGCCGTACAGCACGTGGGCGAAGTCCAGCTCGCCGTTGACCAGCTTGTCGCGCACGCCGGCCCAGCTGGCTTCCTTGCTGGGGATGATCTTCACGCCGTATTTCTTGTCGATGCCCAGCACCGAAGCCATCACCACGCTGGCGCAGTCGGTCAGCGGGATGAAGCCGATCTTGACTTCTTCTTTTTCGGGCTTGTCGGAGCCCTGGGCGTAGACCGCGGCACGCAGCGCCGGGTTGATGCCTACGGCGCCTACTGCCGCGGTTTGCAGCACGGTGCGGCGGCTCAGTTTGGTGGTCAAAAGATCGGTCATGTGCAAGCTTCCCAAAGTGAATGTGAAAGTCGGGGCCAAAAACAAAAAAGGCGTCCTCATCGCGCTCGGGGCTGCATGTGCAGCCACCCGAACGGATGGGGACGCCTTTGTCCGAAAACTGATCGCTGCAACCCGCCATTGGATTCCAGCTGCCATGGGACCAACCTTGGTCTTGGTCTATTTAAGCAAACGCCGTGCCAGGCTGTTTTGTCGTTGAGTGCTATATAAAATATAGCTGCTTGCGCTTTGTTTGTCTGCGCTGGCGCTTGTTTTGTTTTTAAGCTGGGTTTTGCACTGCTCTTGTGCAGTGCATCATTTCAGCAGGCCAGAGCTTCGGCCGGCGGCAGCAAAATGGTGCCCCGGGCCTGGGTCAACAGCTTGCGCAACACGTCTTGGTGCACCGGTTTGGAAAACAGATAGCCCTGAAAGCCGTCGCAGCCCTTGGCGTGCAGCAAGTCGAACTGGGCACGGTTTTCCACACCCTCGGCCACCACCGATTTGCGCAGGTTTTTGCACAGATTCACGATGGCGCAGGCAATCACGGCCAGGTCTTCGTCCTGTTCGATGCCGGTGATCAGCGAGCGGTCTATCTTGATGGTGTCCAGCGGCAGGCTGCGCAGATACGACAGCGACGAATACCCGGTGCCGAAGTCGTCCATGGCCAGGCGTACGCCCAGGGCCTTGAGCTCGTTCAGCAGTAACACGGCACGCCCCATATCGTGCAGGAACACGCTTTCGGTAATCTCCAGCTCGACCCGCTGCGGCGCCAGGCCGCTGGCCTGCAGCAGATTGCGGATGCGCGCCACCAGGTCGTTGGCCAGAAACAGCTTGGCCGAGAGATTCACCGCCACCGACAACTGGCGGCCCTGCACTGGTGCCCAGCTACAGGCATCGGCAAAGGCCTGGCGCAGGATGGTGTCGGTCAGCGCGCCTATCAGGCCAGTCTCTTCGGCGATAGGGATGAAGCGGTCTGGTCCCACCGTGCCTATGCGCGCGCTGTGCCAGCGGGCCAGCGCCTCCAGACCGGTGATGCGGCCCTGCGCATCCACCTTGGGCTGGTAGGCCACGGTGAACTCGTTTTGCTCCAGCCCGACGCGCATGGCGGTGCCCAGGTTCAGGCGCTCGTCGGCTACCTGGTTGAGTTCGGGGGTGAAGAACTGGAAGTTGTTGCGTCCGCGCTCCTTGGCCGCATACATGGCCACATCGGCGTGTTTGAGCAGGGTCTGCGCGTCCTTGCCGTCTTGCGGGTACAGCGCCACGCCCATGCTGGCGCCCATCTGGAAGGCACGGCCCTGCAGGTGCACCGGCTGGTTGATCTGCCCCAGCAGGCGCTGCAGGTGCGAAATGACTGAGTGGGCCTGCATATGCTCGTTCAGCAGCAGCACGAATTCGTCGCCACTGTGGCGGGCCACCGTGTCCGAGGCGCGCATGCAGGCGCGGATGCGCTGCGCAATCTCCACCAGCAGCTGGTCGCCCGCGTCGTGGCCCAGGCTGTCGTTGATGAGTTTGAAGTGGTCCAGGTCGATGAACACCACGGCCAGGAAATGCCCCAGGCGCTCGGCATGGGAGATGGCGGGCGCGATGCGGTCGCGCAGCAGATTACGGTTGGCCAGGCCGGTCAGCGTGTCGTAGTTGGCCTGGTATTCGAGCTGCTCCAGCTGATGTTTGCGCTCGGAAATATTCTGTACCGTACCTTCGAAGCAGATGAAGGCGCCCTGGCTGTCATAAACGCTGCGGGCGTTCTCGGAAATCCAGATCTTGCTGCCGTCGCGCCGGTACACCTCGGACTCGAAGTTGCTGACTTCACCGTGCGCGGCCATTAACCGGGCGAAGCGCTCGCGCCGGTGGGGCTGCACATACAGGCGGCGGTCGATGTCGGACAGGTCGGCGATCAGCTCCTCTGGCGTGGCGTAGCCGTAGAGCAGGGCCAGTGCCGGGTTGGCGGCGATGTAGCGGCCATCCAGCGTGGTTTGGAAGATGCCTTCGCGGGCGTGTTCAAAGATTTGCCGGTAGCGCAGCTCGGCATGGGCCAGGGCCTCCAGCGTCAGGTGGACGTCGGTCACGTCCTCGATGAAGCCCTCCAGCACCAGCTGATCGGCCTCGTCCGTGACCTGTATGCCTTGCTCTTTCACCTTGCGGATTTCTCCGCTGCGGGTGGTGATGCTGTAGTACACGGTGAAGCGTTGGCCCTGGGCCATAGCGGCGCCGATTTCCCGGCGTACCCGGGCACGATCGTCGGGGTGGGTAATGGCTTCCCAGGTGATGTGTTGCGGGTCTAGCAACTCGTGCGCGCTATAGCCGCACAGACGCGTGCAGCCCTGGCTGACGAAACGCATGGTCCAGCGACCGTCCGGTAGGCAGCGGTAGGCCATGCCTTCCAGGTTGTTGACCAGTGTGTCCAGCACTCGGTGCAGATTGACGGGCTTTGCGGCATGCACGGTCGCCTGCTGGGCTCGGGCAAATGGGGCTAATACGGGTGTCAAAGTGGATTCGGTGTTTGCAAAAACCAAGTAGTCCTCAGCCAAGCCGACCTGTGTGTCTGGTGTGCAGAGGGTCTAGGGCGCTGCAGCTAGGTCTGTTTCCGCAAGCCCTGTGCCAGCCTTGAAAATCGCTATTGCTACTTATTTGATAGCTGTAAGATCATATGTAGATTGCGCCATAGCCTTGTTTCATTATGAAACAAATTGGCACTGGGTTGGTGCATTCCCCCGGTTCAGCCCAGCAGCTCGGCCACATCGAGTATGCGCTGGGCCACTTCCACCAGCTTCATGCTCTTGTCCATGGCGGCTTTGCGCAGCTTGTCGTAGGCTTCCGGTTCGGTGATGCCCTGGCGCTGCATCAGCAGGCCTTTGGCGCGGTCTATGATCTTGCGGTTGTGCAGCTCGGCCTTGTGTTCATCGCGCTCCACGCGGGTCACGGCCAGCTCGGTGCGCAGGGCCTGCTCGTGTTCAAAACGCGCCATGGCCACATCCAGAATCGGCCGGATGCGGTCGGCCGACAGGCCGGCCACGATATAAGCCGACACACCCGCTGCCACCGCATCCTTGACATGCGAGGTGTCGCCGTCATTGGTAAACATGACGATGGGGCGGGGGGCATTGCGCGTGGCCATCACCACATGCTCCAGGGCATCGCGCGCCTCGCTCTCGGCGTCCACGATGATCATGTCGGGTTGCAGCTGGGCCAGGCGCTCGGTCAGGAACACGTCGGCGGGCAGGCTGGCGATCAGGTTGTAGTTGTTTTCCAGCAGTCCGATGCGCAGTGCACGTGAGCGATCGGCTTGCAGCAACGCATGGCTGTCCGACGGGTCCAGTATGTCCAGATCCGGGGCAATGACCACGATACGCAGGGAAGGGCTCATGGCGGGAAATACGCAAGATTTGCGCCAATAAGGTGCACGGCGGTTGGAAAGCAGGGGTCACCTGGGAACACGTTCTAAACTCCAGCGTTTGGTTGCTGTGCTGAAAAAGCGAGAGGTCTATTGTGCTGGTATTAGGTATTGAATCATCCTGCGATGAAACCGGGATAGCGTTGGTGCGTGCCGAGGGCGCGGATTTGCCCGTGTTGTTGTCGCACGCTCTGCACAGCCAGATCGAGATGCACCAGGCCTATGGCGGCGTGGTGCCCGAGCTGGCCAGCCGCGACCATATCCGCCGCGTGCTGCCGCTGACCCAGCAGGTTCTGGCCGAGTCGGGCCAAAGCCTGGCCGATGTGGATGTGGTGGCATACACCCGTGGCCCGGGGCTGGCCGGTGCCTTGCTGGTGGGTGCGGGCGTGGCCTGCGCGCTGGGTGCTGCACTGGATAAGCCCGTGTTGGGCGTGCACCACCTGGAAGGGCATTTGTTGTCACCGTTTCTGAGCGCCGATCCGCCGGAATTTCCTTTTGTCGCGCTGCTTGTCTCTGGCGGCCATACCCAACTGATGCGCGTTGACGGCGTGGGCCGTTACGAGATGTTGGGCGAAACCATTGACGATGCCGCTGGCGAGGCCTTTGACAAGTCCGCCAAGCTGATGGGCCTGGGCTATCCCGGTGGCCCGGCCTTGTCGCGTCTGGCAGAGCATGGCGACCCGGCTGCATTCAAGCTGCCACGCCCCTTGCTACACAGCGGCAATCTGGATTTTTCCTTCGCCGGTTTGAAGACTGCGGTGATGACCCAGGCCAAGAAGCTGGGCGACGATCTGGAGTCACGTAAAGCCGATCTGGCCGCGAGTACCCAGGCGGCGATTGTCGAGGTGCTGTGGAAGAAATCGGTTACAGCCTTGCAGCGTACCGGTTTGCGCCGCCTGGTTGTTGCTGGCGGCGTGGGGGCTAACAAAGCGCTTCGCACCCAGCTAAATGCTGTGTGCGCCAAAGCCGGTGTGCGCGTGCACTACCCCGAGCTGCACCTATGCACCGATAACGGAGCCATGATTGCCATGGCCGGCGCCATGCGGCTGCAGTCCGGCCTGCAGGCGGCCACGCGAACCTATGCGTTCGACGTGAAACCGCGCTGGCTTTTGGATTCGCTTTAACCGACTTAGTTGATGGTCAGCGTGGACACATTGCTGACAGGTGCCTTCTTGGCCAGCTTTAGTGTCAGCACGCCGTTTTCCAGCTTGGCGTCGCTGGCCGACACGTCGATGTCCTGCGGCAATTCGTAGGCCGCCTTGTATTTGCGCGGTGCCTCGGGCAGGCTTTCCAGTCGCACCACGTTGCCTTCTATGCCGATGGACAGCTGCTCTTTGGCGATGCCCGGCACGTCGAATTGCAGGGTGTAGCTGGTCTCGTCCTGGGTTACGTTGTGGCTTGCTTGGCCTGCGCCGGCATGGCTTTCTTCGAGCAGGCGATGCAGTGCGCGCAGGCTGTGTGCTGGACGCACGAAGCGGGCAGATGCGGGGATGTTGGTGGCAAAAAACATGAGGTAGCTCCTATTACACTGCGCGGCCCTCACAGTGATTGCCGCATGGACAGCATCTGTGTGCATCCGGTTTTTTTTCAAGGAAATTTCGCCATGTTTAAGTTTCGCCGCCAGCTCTTGAAATTTCTGGGTGCGTCTCTATGCGCCCCCGCGCTGGTGCGGGCCCAGGGCGCTGCGGCGCCCATCAAACTGGCCCAGATCGAGGCATTGAGCGGCCCGCTGGGCAACGGCGGCGAGGCCGTTTTCCGTAACCTGGTGTGGGCGGTGGAGCGCGTGAATGCGCGCGGTGGCGTCAAGTTGCCCGACGGTAAGCACCCGCTGCAGCTGGAGCGTTACGACAGCAAAGGCCAGAACGAAGATGCTTTGTCGGCGCTGCGCGCGGCCATCGACGACGGCGTGCAGATCGTTATGCAGGGCAATAACTCGGCTACGGCTGCGGTGTTGATTGATGCCATCAACAAGCACAACGAGCGCGAGCCCGGCAAGCGAGTGATCTTCCTGAACTACGCGGCAGTGGACCCCACGCTGACCAATGAGAAATGCAGCTACTGGCATTTCCGTTTCGACGCTCACACCGATATGCGCATGGCGGCGCTGATGTCGGTGTTCAAGGAAGACGCGGCAGTCAAGAACGTCTACATCCTGGGCCAGGACTACAGCTTCGGTCAGACCGTGGCGCGCGAGGCCAAGCGCCAGCTGGCCATTCAGCGCCCCGATGTGCAGGTGGTGGGTGATGAGCTGCACCCCCTGGGCCGCATCAAGGACTTCGCCCCCTATGTAGCCAAGATCAAGGCCAGCGGCGCCCAGGCCGTCATCACCGGTAATTTCGGCAACGACCTGACTCTGCTGGTTAAGGCTGCACGTGAGCTGGGCTTTGAAGGCAAGTTCTACACCTTTTACGGCAACGCCCTGGGCGCACCGGCTGCACTGGGCGAGGCGGGCGTGGGCAAGGTGATTGCCGTGGCCGACTGGTTGCCGAACGTGCCGGGCGCTCAGAGCGAGGCCTTTGTCAAAGCCTTTCGCCAGCGCTTTCCCAAGCCATCTGAAGACTATCTGCACATGCGCATGCAGCTCATGGTCGAGGCGTTGGCCCAGGCCATTGAAAAAGCGGGCACTATGGATTTAATAGCTGTCGCCGCAAAGCTGGAGAGCGCCAGCGTTAGTTTGTATGGCCAAAGCGGCAGCATGCGCGGGGTGGATCACCAGTTCCAGCAAAACCTGGCGGTAGGCATCATGGACCGGCTGGGCGCGCCGGGTGTGAAGTTCGACGTGGAGGGTTCAGGTTACGGCTTTCGCGTTATCAAGCAGATCAGCGCGGCCCAGGCCGAAATGCCCAACAGCTGCAAGATGCAGCGCCCCATCTAGCCGGTGTAGCCCGCGCAGGCCCCGGCATTCGGCCGGCCTTTGCATTCGCGCAGCAGACGTTTGTCGCGTTCGGCCGTGCTCTCGGCCGAGCCGCGGTGAATGCGCTCTTGCGAGGATTCGCCCGAGGCCTGCTTCTTTTTGGTTTTTGCAACGCCCAGAGGTGCGGCAGCGGCCAGAGTCACGGCTAGTGCATAGCAGGCGAGGGTGCGCAAGCGCATGGAGGGTCTCCTGGAAATGGGGCGGAGTTCATCATAATCAGGACTCCATCTTTTCCACCTATCTCCATGCGCCAAGACATCCTGAATCTTGAGGAATCCAAAATCCGTGAAGTTGCCAATGCAGGCATGGGGCGCAGTGATGTGCTGGCCTTCTGGTTTGGCGAGAGCGACGAGGTGACGCCTGATTTCATTCGCCAGGCCGCGATCGCCTCTTTGCAGCAAGGTGAAACGTTTTACTCTCACAACCTGGGTTTGCCTGAACTGCGTGAAGCTGTGGCCGGCTATATGAGCCGCTTGCACGGTTCTATAGAGGTGAACCGCATTGCCATGACATCGGGCGGCGTGAACGCACTGATGCTGGCCATCCAGATGTTGGTGGACGCGGGTGACGAGGTGGTCGCAGTGACGCCGGTGTGGCCTAACCTGACGGCCCAGCCTGTCATTCTGGGGGCGCAATTGCGCTGCGTGGCCTTGCAGCCGCAAGCCGATGGAGCTTGGGCCTTAGACATGGCGCAGCTGCTGGCGGCCATTACGCCAGAGACCAAACTGCTGATCCTAAATGCACCCAATAACCCCACTGGTTGGACGCTGACGAGAGCCGAGCAGCAAACCATCCTTGACCATTGCCGCCGTACGGGCACGTGGATATTGGCCGATGAGGTGTACGAGCGCCTGTACTACGAACCCAGTCCGAATGGCTGCGCCCCCAGCTTCCTGGATGTAGCCGAGCCGGAGGATCGCTTGGTAGTGGTGCACAGTTTTTCCAAGAGCTTTTTGATGACGGGCTGGCGCCTGGGTTGGCTGGTGATGCCTGCCAGCGCAACGCCGCATATGGGTAAATTGATTGAGTTCAACACTTCCTGTGCCAGCGTCTTCGTGCAGCGCGCAGGCATCCAGGCTTTGCAGCGCACCGATGAGATCACCCCGCGCGTAGTGGCACATTTAAAGCAATGCCGTGACACCCTGGTGCCTCTGCTGCAGGCCGTGCCCGGTGTGCACGTGGCATCTGCCAAAGGGGGCATGTATGCGTTCTTCAAGCTTGAAGGCCATGACGACTCCTTGGTGACCGCTAAACGCTTAGTGGTAGAGGCTGGCCTGGGGCTGGCCCCCGGAAACGCGTTTGCACCACAGGCCCAGGGATGGTTGCGCTGGTGTTTCGCGTCGCAAAATCTGCAGAGATTGGAGCAGGGGGTGGAAAGACTCAAAAAGTGGGCTATAATTTGAGGCTTGCTGCAGCATACAAATAGTTTGAATCAGCAAGCGACAAGAACACAGTTCAAGTAAAAATAAGCTGAAAATCATGTTATGATTCAAGGCTTGAAACGCGGGGAATAGCTCAGTTGGTAGAGCGCAACCTTGCCAAGGTTGAGGTCGAGAGTTCGAGACTCTTTTCCCGCTCCAAATTGGTAAAAAGGGAAGCAATGCTTCCCTTTTTCATGTGTGGTTTGGGCGCGATAACAAAGCGGTTATGTACCGGATTGCAAATCCGGCTAGCCCGGTTCGACTCCGGGTCGCGCCTCCAAAAAACTTGGTCTGGTTTTTCAGATTAAGAGCAAAAAGTCATGCTATAATGCAAGGCTTGAAACGCGGGAATAGCTCAGTTGGTAGAGCGCAACCTTGCCAAGGTTGAGGTCGAGAGTTCGAGACTCTTTTCCCGCTCCAAATTAGTAAAAAAAGGAAGCTATATGCTTCCTTTTTTTTACGTCCAAATTTGTTGTGTAAATAAGCGCTTGTGTATCGGACAGCCTTTCTAGATGGCTTGTTCGTTTCTGCCGGCGCGCCGTTTCAGCGTGATCTTAATGTCTCGCAAGAGTGGTTTTTGTTGCCAAGCTCGGGTGGTGGGCTTGTGATAGCAGAGTACAATTCAAAGGCTTTTCAGCACTGGCGCAAAGAAACAGAGGCGTCCAAGGTATTTAAGGTTCTACCCGCAATACCCTTACCGGCACTGACTGGTAGTCGCCTCTAGATCCGGCCCTGTCAACCATCACGTTGCCGGGGCTGTTTTGTTTCAACGTGCAAGTGCGTTGCGAAGTAGGCTCGGTGGTGTAATTGGTAGCCACAGCAGACTTAAAATCTGCCGACGCAAGTCGTACCGGTTCGATTCCGGTCCGAGCCACCATCTCTTATTTCACGAAGTCTCAAGCACACCCGAAAAGTAACGACTCCAGCCTAAGGTTTCGTTTTTTCTCCGAAATAGAATCAACAGAGTCGCCTGTTCGGTTGTGCCAGTCGGACTCTCGTGAGAGCCCTGTCCATGACTAAGTTGAAGCGCTCTTAAGACGCACCGACGTATGTCGGTACTGTCGTCGCCGGAGGTGTGTTCCTGCTGCGCTCGCAGCGTACGATGCCGTCGATCATCACCATGCCGACGCCGGGCAGGTCGCCGAGCTGCACGCTGTCCAGTAAGTTGCGACCGGCCGAGTGTTGGGCTTTGTCCATGAAGACAAAGTCGGCGGCGCGGCCGACCTCGACCAGGCCGCAGTTCAGATTCCGAATGCGCGCGGTATTGCCGGTGGCGAAGCAGAACACCAGTTCGGCCGGGATATTGCCCAGGCTGGACAGCAGGGCCACCATGCGCAGCATGCCCAGGGGCTGCACGCCCGATCCCGCCGGGCCGTCGGTACCGAGGATCACGCGGTGCGGGCATTTGAGCTGCAGCGCGGCCTGGGCGGCGGCGATGGCCACCTTTTCATTGCCGTTGTGCACGATCTCGATGGCGCGCGAGGATTTTTCGCAGAGCTCGCACACATGGGCTTCTGACAACGAGGTGTGGCCGCCGTTGATGTGGCCGATCACGTCGGCATCGGCCTCCAGCACCACGTCCTTGTCGATCAGGCCCGAGCCGGGGATCGATGGGCCGCCCGTGTGGATGGTGCTCTGGATGCCGTACTTGCGCGCCCAGGCCACCATCTGCTGGGCCTCGTAGCCGGCCTTGACCGAGCCCAGGCCGACTTCGCCCAACAGGCTGACGCCGGCATCGGCCAGGTCCTTGAAATCCTGCTCGACCATGCCTTTTTCGATGATGGGCGCGCCGGCAATCACCTTCACGCCGCCCGGGCGGAAGTTGTCGAATGCGCGCTGGGCGGTGATGGCCAGGGCCTTCAGTCCGACGATGTCCTTGGGCCGGCCCGGCAAATGCACTTCGCCGGCCGAAACCATGGTGGTGACGCCGCCGTGCATGGTCGAGTCGATCCAGCCCAGTTGGTTTTGCCGCGGGGTCCAGTCGCCGAACACTGGATGCACATGGCTGTCGATCAGGCCGGGGGCGACGCAGGTCTGGCGGGCGTCGATGGTGGTGCGGGCTTCGCTGGTATCGCAGTCCTTGGCCTTGCCTACAGCGACGATCAGGCCGTCATGGATGACGATGGTGTCTGCATCGAGGATGGGCTGGTCGATGTCGCCCGACAGCAGCAGACCAATATTCTGGATGACGACCTTGCCCGACTTTGCGCCGGCGATTGCTTCTGCCATGGTGTTCCTTCGTGGGGTGGTTGTATGGGGCGGCTACCGGGTCACGGTGCGCAGCACGGTGTCGAGCACAAAGCCTTCCCAGTGCGCCAAGGCATCGGGGGCTTCGAGGTTGTCGCCCAGAAAGGCGGACAAGGTGTACCGGTTGGACAGGTAGAAATAGCCGAGCGAGGCGATCAGCAGGTACACGTCGCGGGTCTGCAGATCGTCGCGGAACAGCTTTTGGGCGATGCCGTTCTGCATGATCTCGCCGAGGATGGCAATCGCCGGCGACGAGTACTCGCGGGCCCGCAGCGACTTGGCGATGTGCTTGCCCTTGTGCAGGTTTTCTGTGTTCAGCAGGGTGATGAACTCCGGGTGCTTGCGGTAGTAGTCAAGCACAAAGCGGATCACCGCGCGTAGCGCCTCCAGTGGCTGGGCCACGTCCAGCGCCAGCCGCGACTCGGCCTCGTTCATGCGGCGGTAAATGCCCTCCAGCACCTCGATATACAAGCCTTCCTTGCTGCCAAAGTAGTAGTAGATCATGCGGTCGTAGGACTTGGCGGCGGTGGAGATTTTCTCCACGCTGCCGCCGTCGTAGCCGTGCTTGGCAAAGACCTTGGTGGCTGCGCGTAGGATGCTGTCGCGCGTGGCCTGCGCGTTCTGCTCGCGCACGCCGGGCTTGGCGGTTTTGCCGGTTTTGCTGGCTGGTGCCTTCTTGCTGGCAACCGGTTGGCGGCCGGATTTGGCGGTACTGGGCATGGTGTAGTGCTTACTGTTCGGCGAACGCACGTTCTATCACGAAGTCGCCGGGGCGCGAGGTGTTACCTTCCTTGAAACCGCTTTCTTCGAGGCTGATTTTCAGGTCGCGCAGCATGGCAGGACTGCCGCAGATCATCGCCCGGTCGGTGGCGGGGTCCAGATCGGGCAGGCCCAGGTCTTTGGCCAGCTTGCCGCTCTCGATCAGGTCGGTGATGCGGCCCATGGTGTGGAAGGCTTCGCGCGTCACTGTGGGGTAGTAGCGTAGCTGCTTGCTCACCAGCTCGCCCAGAAATTCATGCTGGGGCAGGTGCTGGGTCAATAGATCGTGGTAAGCCAGCTCTTCCACCTGGCGCACGCCGTGCACCAGAATGAGTTCCTCGTATTTTTCGTAGGTCGCGGGGTCGTGGATCACGCTCATGAATGGTGCAAGACCAGTGCCGGTGGAGAACATGTACAGGCGCTTGCCGGGCAGCAGATAGTCGATCAGCAGGGTGCCGGTGGGCTTGCGTCCGACGATGATGCTGTCGCCTACCCGGATGTGCTGCAGGCGCGAAGTCAGTGGGCCATCGGGCACCTTGATGCTCAGAAATTCCAGGTGTTCTTCATAGTTGGCGCTGACGATGCTGTAGGCGCGTAGCAGCGGCTTGCCGGTCTCGGTCTTCAGGCCGATCATGGTGAAGTGGCCGTTGGAAAACCGCAGCGACGGATCGCGGGTGGTGGTGAAGGTGAACAGCTTGTCTGTCCAGTGGTGCACGCTCAGCACGCGCTCTTCGTTGAATGCACTCATATGGTGTGTGTTGGAAAGTGGATGAAAACAGTGGGTGAAATCTGCGGGTTTACTAGTGTCTTTTCTGTTGCGGTACGCATATGCTTATGCTAAATTGCCAGCATCGAAAATGTAGTGCTTACAACATTTAAGTTAAGTGAATGCTACATAAATTGCGATGGCGGTACAAGTACTTTTCATAACCTCTGCTTGTTTGAGCCCACGATGACAGAACACACGAAAACCGATGGACTGCCCGCCATGGATGGCGGTGTGCCTGCGCAGCCGGAGCGTGCAGCTTCGCGCCATGAGCGCATGGCGACCGACAAGATCGCCTGCAATGCCTGTCCGGTGCTGTGCCAGATTTCCGAAGGCCGGGCCGGGGCCTGCGATCGCTACGCCAACCAGGGTGGCAGCTTGGTGCGGGTCGATCCTGTCGTGCTGCTGCGCCGTGCCGTGTCCGATGTGTCCGCGCCGCTGGTGGCGTTCGCCGCTACCAGTGAGCTGACCCCGGACTGGAATGGCGACCTGCTGTTGGCTGACGAGGTATTCGTCACCGGCGTGGGTTCGTCCACCACGTATCCCGACTACAAACCCGCGCCCTTCATCGTTGCATCCCAGGCCCAGGGCGTGGACATGGTGACCGTGGTCACCGAGGGCATCTTCAGCTACTGCAGTTTCAAGATCAAGATCGACACGGACCGCTACCTGGGCCCCGAGCAGGCCAATGTGCGCTGCAAGGGCGAAGTGGTCGGCCATGTCACCACTGCGGAATACGGTTCGCAGATGCTGTCCCTGGGCGGCGTGCACCACCTGACCGGCGGCAGCAAGAAGGAGGGCCGCGTTACCGTGCAGATGATGGAGGCCCTGGGCAACAAGCAGGCGGTCGAGTTGACCATTGACGGTGGCTCGCAGATCGTGGTGCAGGCCGGACGCGCGCCCATCGTCAACGGCGTGGAGGAGCAGCGCATGCGCGTGGGCTGCGGCTCGGCGGCAGTCGGCATATTCGCCAAGCAGTTGTTTGGCGAGGCCGATGAAGTGGTGGTGGTCGACGACCACATCACCGGCGTGCTGACCGAGCACCAGGCGGGTCGTTGCCTGGACATGCCGCGCTCGGGCATCCAGATGCGTGGCCGCAAATCCACGCCCGGGCGTTACTTCCAGGTGGCCAATCCCGGCACCGGCTGGGGCGGTACCGATATTGCCGACCCGTTATCCATCATCGAAGGCTGGGACCCCGAAGTGGCCCGGCCTGGCATGCGCCTGCTGATGACCTCCACCACCGGCGAACACGCGGCCTGGTATGTGTTGGACAACGCCTTACAGCCCGTGGAGCAGCCCATGCCGGCCAGTGTGCAGCGCATCATCGAGCGCATAGGCGAAAACTGCGAACCTTCGCTGTGCACCGTGTTGTTTCTCGGCGGTGCGGGCGGCAGCCTGCGCGCCGGCGTGACCGAAAACCCGGTGCTGCTGACCCGTGCCATCAAGCAGGCGCTGGTGAATGTGACCTGCGGCGGCGCGCCGGCCTATGTGTGGCCGGGCGGCGGCATCACGGTGATGGTCGATGTGATGCGCATGCCCGACAAGAGCTTCGGTACCGTGCCCACGCCGGCCATCGTTGCACCCATCGAATTCAGCCTGCGGTTGGATGACTACCGGGCGCTCGGCGGCCATATGGACCATGTGCGCAGCCTGGAGCAGGCCTTGCGCACCGGTGCCTGGCACAGCGACGGCGCGCCGACTGCACGGCTCTGGCTGCAGAACCCGACCGCCAATGCCTGGCCCCTGGGCCAGCCGCCGCTGCTAGGCTGAAACAGCACGCACCATGTCCTCTCAACGCGCTCCCCTGTCCGATGGCCGCTGGCACTTCCAGCACGGCCCCATCGACATCGTGATCGGCGCCAACGGCGAGTTTGCGGCAGTGGCCTCGGCCCACCAGGCGGCCTGGCAGCGCTTCCAAACCCTGCTGCAGGAGCTGGTGGCTGAGCTGCCCATCCTGCGCCAGGCCTTGCCGTTGGCGGGAGCCTTGCCCAAAGTCCATGAATGCTTGTCGGGCGCCGTGGCGCAGCGCATGTGGACAGCCTGCGCTCCGTTCCGTGCGGGTTTCATTACGCCCATGGCTGCCGTGGCCGGCGCCGTGGCGCAAGAGTTGATTGCCTGTTACCAGCGCCCGGGAGTAGACCGGGCGTGGGTGAATAACGGCGGCGATATTGCATTCCATCTGGCGCCGGGCCATAGTCTGCGGGTGGGTTTGTTTGCCGACCTGGATGCCATGGGGGCGGCGCTGGCGGACCCTGCGGGTTTGCGCACCGATGCGCAGGCTAGCCTGGAGTACGGCTGGCCGGTGCGCGGCATCGCCACCAGCGGCTGGCGCGGACGCAGTTTCTCGCTGGGGATTGCCGATAGCGTGACGGTGCTGGCGGCCACCGCTGCGCAGGCCGATGCGGCCGCCACGGTGGTGGCGAATGCGGTGAATGTGCAGTATCCGGGCATCCTGCGGCAGCCGGCTTGCCTGCTGCGTGACGACAGCGATCTGGGCAGCCTGCCGGTGACCACCGAGGTGCCGCAGCTGCCCCCCGACTTGGTGCGCAGGGCACTGGCGGTGGGATTGGCCCAGGCGCAGGCTTTGCAGCGGGCTGGCTTGCTGTGGTCTGCGACCCTGGTGTGCCAGGGGCAATGGCAGCAGACGCAGGTACTTCCCGCTCTGGCAGCCGAGGATGTCACGCAAGTTGGTTCAGTATTTGCTTAATGAAATTTACAAGACGATTCAACCCATGATCTCTATCCGACGCATCTTTACCCACGTGGAAGAAATCCGCCACGAGTTCGGCCCCGAGGCCGCGGTTCCGCTGCTGCGCGGCGCCATCGGCGCGGTGCTGACCAACCCCTTTGCCGGGCGCTTTGAGCCCCACATTCTGCCGATGATGGACGCGCTGCAAGACGTGGGCATAGATATGGCGCACCGCCTGCTGGCCGCCATGCAGCTGCCGGTGGAGCGCATCGCCAGCTATGGCAAGGGCGCGGTCATCGGCGCGGCCGGCGAGTTGGAGCACGGCGCGCTCTGGCATGTGCCCGGCGGCTACGCCATGCGCGAACTGCTGGGCTGGAAGGGCGACCGCAACGCCTACGCCAAAGGCCAGGCCGAAGAGAAAACCGGCCAACCCGGCAACGCCCTGGCCATCGTCCCGTCGACCAAGAAAGTCGGCGCGCCCGGCACTGCGCTGGATGTGCCGCTGACCCATATCAATGCCGCCTATGTGCGCAGCCATTTCGACGCCATCGAGGTGCGTGTGCCCGGAGCGCCCGCCGCCGACGAGATCGTCTTCATCCTCGCCATGGCCTCGGGCGCGCGGGTCCATGCGCGTGTCGGCGGCCTCGAACCCCAGGGCATCGCCCGTTGGGACGGCCTGCGCTGAACTGCGCGTCACCTACACACCATCTAGGAAGCACACCATGTCCGCCAAGATCCGAAAAATCATCGTCCAGGTCGATGAAGTCCTTCTCGAAATGGGCCAGCCCGTTACACCGCCCACCCGCCGCGCACTGGCCATGGCCGTCATCGCCAACCCCTACGCGGGCCGCTATTCTGAGAACCTCGATGAGCTGATCGCCATCGGCGAAGAACTCGGCGGCCTGCTGGGCGACAAATGCGTACAAGCCCTGGGCATAGCGCCCGGCGCCGCACAGAGCTACGGCAAGGCCGCCATCGTCGGCGAGGGCGGCGAGTTGGAGCACGCGGCCGCCATCCTGCACCCCAAGCTCGGCGCGCCGCTGCGCAAGGCGGTAGAGAAGGGCGCGGCCCTGGTGCCATCGGCCAAGAAGATTGGTGGCCTGGGCACGGCGATCGACGTGCCTTTGGGCCACAAGGACGCGGCCTTTGTGCGCAGCCATTTTGACGCCATGGAAGCCCGGGTATCGGATGCGCCCCGCGCTGGTGAGATCGTGGTGGCCGTGGTCGTCACCGACAGCGGCCGTCCCCTGCCGCGCATCGGCGGCTTGCAGGTGTCTGAGATCGTCGGCCAGGACGGCCTGCGCTAAACGTTTTTTCCTTTTCTTGAACCCAGGAGTTTTGCCATGAAGTTATTGCGTCCTCTGCTCTACACCGCCAGCTGTGCCGCCACGCTGGCCATGCTCTCCACGGCCCATGCCCAGGGGGTCATCAAGATCGGCGAGGTCAATAGCTACAAGGCCCAGCCGGCCTTTCTCGAGCCCTACAAGAAAGGCATGGAGCTGGCTGTTGAGGAAATCAACGCCAGCGGCGGCGTCAACGGCAAGAAGATCGAGCTGATCACCCGCGATGACAACGCCAACCCCGGCGATGCGGTGCGCGTGGCCGAAGAGCTGATTTCGCGCGAAAAGGTCGATGTGCTCACCGGCACCTTCTTGTCCAACACCGGACTGGCCATGACCGACTTCGCCAAGCAGAAGAAGTTCTTCTTCCTGGCCGGCGAGCCGTTGACCGACAAGATCATCTGGGGCAGCGGCAACAAGTACACCTACCGCCTGCGCCCCGGCACCTATATGCAGGCTGCGATGCTGGTGCCCGAGGCCGTGAAGCTGAAGAAAAAACGCTGGGCCGTGGTCTACCCCAACTACGAATACGGCCAGTCGGCCGTGGCCGCGTTCAAGCAGCTGTTGAAGGCCGCACAGCCCGATGTGGAGTTCGTCGCCGAGCAGGCCACGCCGCTGGGCAAGGTCGATGCCGGCAGCGTGGCCCAGGCCCTGGCCGACGCCAAGCCCGATGCGATCTTCAATGTGCTGTTTGGCGCCGACCTGTCCAAGTTCGTGCGCGAAGGCAATACCCGCGGCCTGTTCAAGGACCGCGAAGTGGTCAGCGTGCTGACCGGCGAGCCCGAGTACCTGGACCCGCTGAAAGACGAGTCACCGAATGGCTGGATCGTCACCGGCTACCCCTGGTACGGCATCCAGACGCCCGAGCACAAGGCCTTCTTCCTGGCCTACCACGGCAAGTACAAGGACTATCCGCGCCTGGGCTCCGTGGTCGGCTACACCGCCATCAAATCGCTGGCCGCCGGCATGAAGAAAGCCAAGAGCAGCGAGTCCGAAAAACTGGCCGTGGCCTTCCAGGGCCTGCAAGTCGACAGCCCCTTCGGCAAGATCACCTACCGCGCCCAGGACCACCAGTCGACCATGGGCGCCTTCGTCGGCAAGACCAAGAACGATGGTGGCAAGGGCGTGATGGTGGACTACACCTATCTCGACGGTGCCAAATACCTGCCCACGGACGCCGAAGTGGCCAAGCTGCGCGCTCCCGACTAAGCCTTCGACATAGCAGACCTTGCCCACGGCTCTTGAGGATACGGAATGAATTTTTCAGGCTTTGTGGTCCAGCTGCTCAACGGGCTGGCCGGGGCGTCGTCGCTGTTTCTGGTGGCGGCTGGGCTGTCACTGATCTTTGGTGTGACCCGCATCGTGAACTTTGCCCACGGCTCGTTTTTCATGGTCGGCACCTATGTGGCGTATTCGCTGGTCGAGCAGCTGGGCACGCGCCTGGGCTTCTGGCCGGCGGTGCTGCTGTCGGCGGTGGCGGTGGGCGTGTTGGGCGGCCTGATGGAGATGCTGTTGCTGCGGCGCATTTACAAGGCGCCCGAGCTGTTCCAGCTGCTGGCCACTTTTGCGCTGGTGCTGGTGATCAAGGATGCCGTGCTGTGGCTCTGGGGCCCGGACGAACTGCTGGGCCCGCGCGCGCCGGGTTTGTCGGGCGCGGTGGAGATTCTGGGCCGGCAGTTCCCCTCGTATGACGTTTTCCTGATCTTTGTCGGTCCCATTGTGCTGGGCCTGCTCTGGCTGTTGTTGACGCGTACCCGCTGGGGCACGCTGGTGCGCGCCGCCACGCAGGACCGCGACATGGTCAGCGCGCTGGGCGTGAACCAGGCCTGGCTGTTCACGGCGGTGTTCGCCCTGGGTGCGACGCTAGCCGGCCTGGGCGGCGCCCTGCAGCTGCCACGCGAACCGGCGACGCTGGAGATGGACCTGAACACCATAGGCGCGGCCTTCGTGGTCGTGGTGGTCGGCGGCATGGGATCGATCCCCGGCGCCTATGTGGCAGCGCTGCTGATCTCTGAAATCAAGGCCGTCTGCATCTGGCTGGGCGTGGTCGAAATCCTGGGTTACAGCCTGTCGTTTTCCAAGCTGACCCTGGTGGTCGAATTCCTGGTCATGGCCGTGGTGCTGGTGGCCCGGCCATGGGGCCTGATGGGCCGGCCCCAGCCCGCCAGCCGCTACGTGGGCATGCAGGAGGAACCCTTGCGCCGCGCCAGCAAAACCTGTGGTGTCGCGGCTGCGGTACTGGGCCTGGTGCTGCTGGCCTTGCCGGTGCTGACTGCGGGCTCGCCCTACACCACGGTGCTGATGATCGACCTGCTGGTGGCCGCGCTGTTCGCCGCCAGCCTGCACTTCATCATGGGGCCGGCGGGCATGCATTCCTTCGGACATGCGGCTTATTTCGGCCTGGGGGCCTATGGCGCCGCGCTGCTGGTGCGCAGCACCGGCATGCCGATGGAACTGGCGCTGGTGGTCGCACCCCTGGTGGCCGCGCTGGGTGCCCTGGTCTATGGCTGGTTCGCGGTGCGACTGTCCGGCGTGTACCTGGCCATGCTGACCCTGGCTTTCGCCCAGATCACCTGGGCCATTACCTACCAGTGGGACGCCTTCACCGGCGGCAGCAACGGGCTCACCGGCGTCTGGCCCTCGGAATGGCTGTCCGACAAGCAAAGTTATTACTACCTCACGCTGGCGCTGGTGGCAGGCGGCGTGCTGTGGCTGCGGCGCGTGCTGTTCTCGCCGTTCGGCTATGCCTTGCGGGCCGGCCGCGATTCCAGCCTGCGCGCCGACGCCATCGGCATCGACGTCAAGCGCATGCAGTGGGCGGCCTTTGTGCTGGCCGGTGCGGCGGCGGGCTTGGCGGGGGCTTTGTACGCGTTCTCCAAGGGCAGCATCTCGCCCGAAACCCTCAGCGTGGGCCGCTCGGTCGATGGCCTGGTGATGGTGCTGCTGGGTGGCATCCAGACCCTGGCTGGACCTGTGGTCGGCGCGGTCACCTTCACCTGGCTGCACGACACCGTGGCGCGCAATACCGACTACTGGCGCGCCATGCTGGGCGGCATCATCCTGCTGTTGGTGCTGCTGTTTCCGCAAGGCATTGCCGGCTATGCACAGCAGCTGTTTGCGCGCCTGCGCAGTGCGCCGGAGGCCAAGCCATGAGCAATACACCTTTGCTGAAAGTCGCCGGCCTGGGCAAGTCCTTTGGCGGCAACAAGGCCGTCGATGGCATCGCCTTCGAACTGGCTGCCGGCGAGCTGCTGGCGCTGATCGGCCCCAACGGTGCGGGCAAGTCCACCACCTTCAACATGGTCAACGGCCAGCTCAGGGCCGACCGCGGCTCGATCCAGCTCAACGGCCAGGAGCTGGTCGGCCGCAAGCCGCGCGACATTTGGCACATGGGCGTGGGCCGAACCTTCCAGATCGCCGAAACCTTTGCCTCGCTCACCGTGGTCGAGAACGTGCAGATGGCGCTGCTGTCGCCGGCCGGCAAGCTGTTTTCCATGTGGCGGCGGGCGGCCGATTTCCAGCGCGACGAAGCCCTGCATCTGCTCGACCAGGTGGGCATGCGCGCCCAGGCCGAGCGCCCCTGCAATGTGCTGGCCTATGGCGACGTGAAGCGCGTCGAGCTGGCCATCGCCATGGCCAACAGCCCGAATCTGCTGTTGATGGACGAGCCCACCGCCGGCATGGCACCCAAGGAGCGCAACGACCTGATGGCCCTGACCAAGCAACTGGTGGTCGACCGCGGCATGGCTGTGCTGTTCACCGAGCACAGCATGGACGTGGTGTTCGCCTACGCCGACCGCATGATCGTGCTGGCGCGCGGCCGCCTGATCGCCGAGGGCAAGCCGCTGGAGATCCGCGACCACCCCAAGGTGCAAGAGGTCTACTTCGGCACCGGCAAAACGTTTGAAAACCCCCAGGCTGCGCGGACTTCGTTCCGCTCCGCCAACCCCCTTGCAGGGGGCAACGCCAGCGGCCCGGCAGAGCCGGTTCCGCGGCGTTCCGCGAAGGGAGGGGCATGATGTCCACCGTTTTGCTGGAAGCCCAAGGCCTATGCGCCTGGTATGGCGCGGCCCAGGTGCTGTACGGCGTGGACCTGAACGTGCAGCGCGGCGAAGTAGTGGCCCTGATGGGCCGCAACGGCGCGGGTAAATCCACCACCCTGAAGGCCGTGATGGGCATGCTGGCCAAGCGCCAGGGCCGCGTGCAGTTCATGGGACATGACATCTCCACCAGCGAGCCGCACCACGCGGCGCGCTTGGGCCTGGGCTATGTGCCCGAAGACCGGCGCATCTTCACCGACCTGTCGGTGCTGGAAAACCTGTCCGTCGGCCAGCAGCCGCCGCGCCGCTGGGCCGACGGCAGCGATGCCCCGCTGTGGACGCCCGAGCGCCTGTTCCAGCTGTTCCCGAATTTGGGCGAAATGCCCAACCGCCCCGGCGGCCAGATGAGCGGTGGCGAGCAGCAGATGCTGACTGTGGCGCGCACCCTCATGGGTAACCCGTATCTGGTGCTGCTGGACGAGCCCTCCGAAGGCGTGGCCCCGGTGATCGTCGAGCAGATGGCCCACATGATTCTGGCCCTCAAGGCCCAGGGCGTGAGCATCCTGCTGTCCGAGCAGAACATGCACTTCGCCGAGCTGGTGTCCGACCGAGCCTACGTGCTGGAAAAAGGCCAGATCCGCTACCAGGCATCGATGAGCGATCTCGCCGCGAACGACGAAGTGCGCCGCGCCTATTTGAGCGTCTGATTTCCCCAACCTTAGGAGCATCCACCATGCACAGCAGCCACCGCCGAACCCTTTTGAAGTCCACTGCCGCCCTCGGCGTGCTGGGCGGCCTCGGCCTCTCGGCATTTGCCGCCGGCAAGATCAAGCCTGGCAGCGCAGCTCTGATCGTGGTCGATGTGCAGAACTGCTTTCTCGAAGGCGGGACTCTGGCCGTCAAGGGCGGCACCGAGGTGGTGCCGGTGATCAACCAGCTGGCGCCGCTGTTCGAGAACATCGTCGTCACGCAGGACTGGCACACGGCCGGCCACGCGTCTTTTGCCAGCACCTACGCGGGCAAAAAGCCTTTTGAAACCACCAAGCTGAAGTACGGCACCCAGGTGCTCTGGCCCGACCACTGCGTGCAGGGCACGGACGACGCGAATGTCAGCAAGGACCTGAAGCTGCCCACCGCCCAGCTCATCATCCGCAAGGGCTTCCACAAGGAGATGGACAGCTACTCGGCCTTCGAAGAGGCCGACCACAAGACCGCCACCGGCCTGGCCGGCTACCTGAAGGCGCGCGGCATCAAGACGGTGTTCGTCACCGGTCTGGCCACCGATTTCTGCGTCGCCTGGACGGCGATGGACGCACGCAAGCTGGGCTTCGAGGTCTATGTGGTCGAAGACGCGACGCGCGGCATCGACCTGAACGGCTCCCTGGCTGCCGCCTGGAAGGCCATGGCCGCCAAGGGCGTGAAGCGCATCCAGTCCACCGACATCGCCACCTGAATCCGTGCCCACGCTGCACGTCAACGGCCACCCCCATGCGCTGCCTGCCGGCGGCGCCACCCTGCTGCACCTGCTGCGCAACGACCTGGGCCTGAATAGCCCCAAGTACGGCTGCGGCCTGGGCGAGTGTGGGGCTTGCACGGTGCTGGTCGATGGCATGGCGGCACGCGCCTGCGTGGTCCCCGCGCAGGGCGTGGCCGGGCGCGACATCACCACCCTGGAGGGTCTGCGTTCAGGGGCAGCCTTGCACCCGGTGCAGCAGGCATTTCTGGACACCCAGGCCGCCCAGTGTGGCTACTGCTTGAACGGCATGGTGATGATGGCTGTGTCGCTGCTGCAGCACAATCCGCAGCCCAGCGAGGCCCAGATTCGCGCCCAGCTGTCGCACAACCTGTGCCGCTGCGGCACGCATGTGGAGATACTGCGGGCCGTGCAGCGCGCTGCAGTCTTGTTGGCGGAATCCGCATGAGCATGCGGGCCCAGGATGCGCTGAGCCGCGCCGACTTCCATGCGGCCAGCGGCGTGCTGCTGGTGGTGCGCCAACCGCCGGCCCCTCCGCCGCCCGTGCCCGGCCAGCCGGCCGCCGTGTCCGCCAACCCGGCCGAAGGAGTGGAGATTCTGCTGGCCGTCTGGGACGACGGCAGCGTCACCGCGCTCAACGGCCATGTAGACCTGGGCACCGGCCTGCGCACTGCGTTGACCCAGGTGGTGGCCGAGGAGCTGGACCTGCCCATGGAACGCATCCACATGGTGCTGGGCGATACCGCGCGGGCGCCCAACCAGGGTGCGACCATCGCCAGTGCCTCGCTGCAAATCCACGCCGAGCCCTTGCGCCGCGCGGCAGCCCAGGCCAAGGCCTGGTTGGTGCAACGCGCTGCGCCCGATATTGCCGATGCGCTGGCTGGCCAGCATGTGCAGCTGTTGCTGGATCTGCAGACGCCGGTCAAAGACCCCAAGGACTACCGCACCGTCGGCCAGTCGATCCCGCGCGTCGAGCTGCTGGACAAACTTACCGGCGAACTGGTGTTTGTGCACGACATGCGCGTGCCCGGCATGCTGCACGGCCGCGTGGTGCGTCCGCCGTATGCGGGGGCCGACCATGGCGACTTCATCGGCAACACGCTGCAGGCTGTGGACGAGTCCAGCATCGCCCACATCCCCGGCATCCGCGCCGTGGTGGTGCTGCGCGACTTTGTCGGCATCGTCGCCGAGCGCGAAGAACAGGCCGAGCAGGCCTTGCGCGAACTGCGCGTGCATTGGAAGCCCTGGCCCGGCATGCCGGATCTGCGCGATGTGCAGCAGGCCATCCGCAACAACCCGCGCAGCACCCGCCAGCTGGTCGACGAAGGCGATGTGGACGCGGCGCTGGCGGCAGCCGCCGAGTCCATGCCGCGCACCTATGTCTGGCCCTACCAGATGCATGCGTCGATTGGCCCGTCGTGTGCGGTGGCCGATTGGCAGGGGACTCAGCTCACGGTCTGGGCCGGTACGCAGAACCCGCATGTGCTGCGCTTCGATCTATCGCGTCTGGTGGGCCTGCCCGACGTGGCCATCAACGTCATCCGCATGGAGGCCGCCGGCTGCTACGGCCGCAATGGCGCCGACGACGTGGCCGCCGACGCGGCCCTGCTGTCGCGCGCGGTAGGCGCCCCGGTGCGGGTGCAGCTGACGCGCGAGCAAGAACACCTGTGGGAGCCCAAGGGCGCGGCCCAGCTGATGGAAGTGCAGGGCGGCCTGAACGCCGACGGCTCGCCAGCCGCCTACGACTTCCAGACTTCCTATCCGTCGAACGGCGCACCCACCCTGGCCCTGCTGCTGACGCGCAGCATCGAGCCGGTGGCCCAGGCTTTCGAGATGGGCGACCGCACAGCGCGCCCGCCCTATAGCTACGACAACCTGCGCGTCAGCGTGCACGACATGCCGCCCATCGTGCGTGCCTCCTGGCTGCGCGGCGTGTCGGCCCTGCCGAACTCCTTCGCCCACGAGTCCTACATCGATGAGCTGGCCACGGCCGCCGGCGTGGACCCGGTGGACTACCGGCTGCGCTATTTGCACGACCCGCGCGCCGCCGAGCTGGTGCGCGCCACCGCCGACAAGGCCGGCTGGAAGCCGCACACCCAGCCGCAGCAGCAAGCAGCCAGCGGAGATTGGGTCACCGGCCAGGGCTTCGCCTATGCCCGCTACAACCACAGCAAATGGCCGGGCTACGGCTCGGCCTGGGCTGCCTGGGTGGCCGATGTGGACGTGAACCGCGCCACCGGCGAGGTCCATGTGCGCCGCGTGGTGGTCGGGCACGACGCCGGCCTGCTGGTGAATCCCGCCGGCGTCGAGCAGCAGATCCACGGCAATGTGCTGCAAACCACCAGCCGCGCGCTGAAGGAGAAAGTGCAGTTCACCCCCCGCACCAACACCGTGGCCAGCCAGGAATGGGGCAGCTACCCGATCCTGAACTTCCGCGAAGTGCCGGTCATCGAGGTCCTGCACATGCCGCGCCCCGGCGAGCCGGCGCTGGGCGCGGGCGAATCCTCTTCGGTGCCCGGCACGGCGGCGATTGCGAACGCCATCTTCGACGCCACCGGCGTGCGCTTCCGCGAGCCGCCGTTCACCCCCGAAGTCGTGCGTTCGGCATTGAATATGCCTCTGCCGCAGGAAGCACCTGCGCAAGCAGCTATTAATTCAGGAGTAAATGCAGCGCAGCTGGTGCGCCTGCCCTGGCCGGCCCGCCGCACGCTGTGGGCTAGTGCCGGCGCGCTGCTGGCTGGCGTGCTCGGCCTGGGCGCGGCACTGTTCGGCGGCCGCGCCGCCATCGCGCCCAGCGTGCAGGCCGGCCCGTCGGCCTACACCGCAGCCACCATAGAACGCGGCCGCCAACTGGCCGCCGTGGGCAATTGCGTGGGCTGCCACACCGCGCCCGGCGGCCAGCCCAACGCCGGCGGCCTGGCCATGCACACGCCGTTTGGCACGGTCTACAGCACCAACCTCACGCCCGATCTGGAGACCGGCATCGGCCAGTGGTCGTACCCGGCCTTCCAGCGCGCGATGCGCGAAGGCCTCAGCCGCGACGGCCGCCAGCTGTACCCGGCCTTCCCGTTCACTGCCTTCGCCAAGACCAGCGACGCCGACCTGACTGCGCTCTACGCCTACCTGATGGCCCAGCCGGCGGTCCAGGCCGCCACGCCGCCCGCGCAGATGCGCTTCCCGTTCAATATCCGCCCGCTGATGGCCGGCTGGAATGCGCTGTTCCACGACGCCACGTCTTACCAGCCGCAAGCCCAGCAGAGCGCCGAATGGAACCGCGGCGCCTACCTGGTCAACGGCCTGGGCCATTGCGGTGCCTGCCACACGCCGCGCAACGCCCTGGGTGCCGAAAAAGGCGGCAGCAGCTTCCTGGCCGGCGCCCTGGTCGACTGCTGGGAAGCCCCGGCGCTGACCGCCTTGTCCAAAGCCCCTGTGCCCTGGAACGCCGACGCGCTCTACAAGTACTTGCGCCACGGCCACGCCCCCGAACACGGCGCCGCCACCGGCCCCATGGCCCCGGTGGTGCGCGAGCTGGCGGGCCTGCCCGACGCCGACATCCGCGCCATGGCCCGCTACCTGGTCAGCCTCCAGACCGACACCGCGCCCAAGACGAATTCCCAGGTCGTCGTCCAGCAAGCCGCCCTGGCAGCCCCGTTGCCTGGTGTGGCCCAGCGCCTGTTTAACGGCGCCTGTGCCGCCTGCCACCACGACGGCGACGGCCCGCGCCTGCTGGGCGTCAACGTGCCGCTGGCGCTGAATAGCAATCTGCACAGCGACCGCCCCGACAACCTGCTGCAGACCATACTCAACGGCGTGCAAGAGCCCGCGGGCCGCGACGTAGGCTTTATGCCCGCCTTCCGCCACAGCCTGTCGGACGCGCAGGTGGCCGAGCTGGCCGGCTATATGCGGCAGCGCTTTGCGCCAGGCAAGCCGGCGTGGGCAGATTTGCCGCGGGCGGTGGCCCGGGTGCGGGCGCTGCAGCCCTAGTGTGGTGTTGCGCGCTACATATAGCCAAGTCTTTACCGCGCAAATTGCCAACTTCAAAAGCATCGGCGCAGGCATACTTCGCGCTGGACTGCTGCATGCGTGCATGGCAATCCGTTTTTTTCTTCCATAACGCTTACCTGCCACTTCAACACAGTCCATGGAATTCATTCGCTCCAGCCCGCTTGCGCCCTGGTTGTTGCTGTTTCTGGCAGCGGGGCTGGCGGTCCTTGCGGTGTATTTGCTGTGGCGCTGGCAGCGCACGGCGGCCCGGCTGGCCGAGGTGTCGCGCGAGCTGGCCCAGGCCTACGCCCGCGACGGTCTGACCGGCTTGCTGACACCACGGCAGTTCGAACGCGAGCTGGACCATGCTGTGCTGCATGGCGATTTTGAGGGTCACGCGGTGTGCGTGCTGTACGTCGATGTGGACCATTTCCGCTCGGCCAACGAGGCCTTTGGCAAGCAGGCTGGCGACCAGGTGCTGCAGGAACTGGCCAAGCGTATCCAGACGCGCCTGGGCAGTGGGACCATTGCGGCGCGCATGGTGGGCAATGAGTTTGCAGTCATCGTCCGTGGTGGGTTGGAGGCCGGGCGGCACGCGGCTGCGCTGGTGTCCGCGGCCTGCGCGGCGCCGATTGTGGTGCAGTCCAAGGCCAAATCCCAGTCTTTGACATTGACCTGCTCCATCGGCCTGGCGGTTTACCCGGAGCACGCCGAGCGGCGCAACCTGGTGGAGCGGGCTGCGATGGCGATGCGGTCGGTCAAGCTGGCCGGCGGCGATGGCTTTGCCGAATACGACCCGCTGCTGGCCCAGGCACGGCGGGACAGCGCTTCGCTGATGCATGACCTGCGTGGTGCGCTGGAGCGACAGGAATTTCAGCTGTACTACCAGCCGAAGATTGACGCCCGCAGCCTGCAGGTCACTTCAGCCGAGGCCTTGATACGCTGGCGCCACCCCAAGCGCGGCTTGGTCGGGCCGGACAAATTCATTCCCCTGGCCGAGCGCTACGGCATGATGCAGTCCATCGGCCGCTGGGTCATAGAGCAGGCCTGCCAGCAGGCGCAAACCTGGCGCGAGCAGGGCCTGAGCATGCGCATCGCCGTCAACATTTCGGGCCAGCAGCTGCGCCGTGATGATTTCGCCGAGCATCTGCACAGTGTGCTGGTGCAGACCGGTACGCCGGCAGCCCGTTTTACCTGCGAGATCACCGAGTCCGTGGCGCTGGAAAACACCGCCGCCACCATGCAGACTTTCGAGAAGCTGCGGGCGATGGGCGTACACGTGTCGATTGACGACTTCGGCACCGGCCATTCCAGCCTGGCCACACTGCGCAAACTGCCGGCGGCCGAGTTGAAGATCGACCGCGCCTTCGTCATCGACCTGGAAACCAGTGAACACGCCCAGTTCATTGCCAACTCGGTGGTGCGCATGGCGCACGCACTGGACATGCGGGTCGTGGCCGAGGGCGTCGAGACGCAGACCCAGCGTGATCTGCTGGTGCAGATGGGCTGCGACGAGCTACAGGGCTATCTGTTCGCCAAGCCCATGCGTGCCAAGGAGCTGGGCGTGTGGGCGGCCCGGGAGCATGACAAGGCAGAGGCCTTGTTCCGGCCATCGCTGTATTTTGAGGGCGATCCGTTCGCGTCTTAAGGGCAGGTTCTAACGGTCTTGCCAATGCGCCCGTGCCCGATCCAGGTCCTGCACGGTGTCTACATCCAGCACGCAGCCGGCATCAAATACTATTAATTTTGTAGCTGCTTGCGCAGGTAGTATCTGCGCTGCACCGCGATTTCCTTTGAGGTTTTCCAGCGCCTCGCCACAGGCGGCCGAGAAGCGCACCGGGTGCCCGCGCTGGTCTTCGAATACCGGCACCAGCATGTCGGTCGGCATGGCTGCGGTGGCGATCTGTCGCAGCGTCGCCGCTTGCACCAGCGGCAGGTCACCTGGCAGGATCAGCCAGCCTGGGGCATCGCGCGTGGCGCGCACGGCGGCGGCGATGCTGTCACCCATGCCAGGGTGGCCGGCATCCTCCAGGTGCCAGCGTAGGCCGCTGGCGTGCACGGCGGCCAGGGTGCGCTGCAGCACCGTCAAGCCATGCAGATCGGCCTGCAGTTTGTGCACCGTGCCGCCGGACGCCAGAAAGCGCTCGCCGCGGCCGGAGGCCAGCACCAGCACCACGGGCAGGGTTTCAGGCATGGACGCTGCAGGCGCGTGCCTTGAGGGCGTCGGCGGGGTGGGCGGCAGTGTTCTTGACCTGAATGATCTCGGCCAGGATGGATACCGCAATTTCCGCCGGCGTGCGCGCACCTATGCGCAGACCCACCGGGCCGTGCAGTCGCTCCAACTGGGCATCGTTCAGATCGAAGTGTTCGGCCAGGCGCTGCTTGCGCTTGGTCTGGTTGCGTTGCGAGCCCAGGGCGCCCACGTAGAACGCATCGGAGGTCAGTGCCTCCATCAGCGCCATGTCGTCGAGCTTGGGGTCGTGCGTCAGGGCAACGATGGCCGTGTGGGCATCGGGCTGCAGCGCGCGCACCACATCGTCGGGCATGCCGTCCAGGCGCCGCACATTGGCCGGCAGGGCCTGGGCATATTCCTCGCGCGGGTCGCACACCAGCACCTCGAAGTCCAGTGCGGTGGCCATGCTGGCTACGGCTTGCGACAACTGGCCGGCGCCTATCAGCAGCAGGCGCCAGCGCGGGCCGAACAAGGTAGTCAGCGTCTGGCCGTCGAAGGCCATGGCCTGGTCGCGGCGGGCGCCGTGCAGCTGTACCGTGCCGCTGGCCAGGTCCAGGCTGCGGGCCACCAGTTGGTGGTCGGCGGTGCGCTGCAGCAGCTCGGCGATCCAGTCTGTGTCATGTAGTGGCTCCTGCACCAGGCGCAGGCTGCCGCCGCAGGGCAGGCCGAAGCGGGCGGCTTCGTCTTGCGTCACGCCGTAGCTCAACAGGGTGGGGCGGCCTTGTGTGGGCCGAGCGCGGGTGTGTAGATCGTCCTCTATGCAGCCGCCAGACACCGAACCACTGACCAGACCGTCGCCGCGCAGCGCCAGCAGTGCGCCAGGCGGGCGTGGGGCACTGCCCCAGGTTTCCACCACGGTGAACAGGGTGGCACTATGGCCGGCTTGCAACCATGCCAGGGCATCGGCCAATACGCGTAGATCGAGACTTTCCATCCGTTCATCGTAACGTGCGTTGGAACTTGGGCGTGCTTGTACTGCCTTCCAGCGCGGTTGGTGCATATGCATATGCGGCGGCAAGTAAAATCTTGGACTGTATTAAATCCACAACAAATCGGAACGTCTTTCATCTTGACGGCAGTTTCTAGAAAGTTTTTTCCGAAAACCAGCATCCATGCGGTTTTCAAAAGCTTTTTTGATTACGGTCCGACCACCCTCTCTAAAAAAGCGCGCTGGTTCCCAACCATCTGAAAAGCGCCTAATATCTCCTTATGCCTCGTTACAACGCCCCCTTCGAAATCCACGTGCATGGCCAGGTGCCTTTGCGTACTGACGTGACGTTCCAACAAGTTCAGGATGCGCTCAAGCCGCTGTGGAAATACGCCGGCGCCAAGTCCCTGGCCGATGCGGCGGGCAGCGCTTACGAGGAAGAGCCCGGCATCCAGTTCGATGCCGTGGAGCACATGTTGCAAATGTGCTGGACCGTACCGGGCGATGAAGATTTCAAGCAGGCTTTGGACGAAATGTGCATGAGCCTGAACGAGCTGGCCGACGGCGGCGCCTCCATCGAAGTCACGTTTTATGACACCGATTTCGATGAGGACGACCAGGAAGCCACCGACGATTCCCGCGACGACTTCATGATGTTGTTTGTTGGCCCCACGCCGGCCGCCATCATGCAGGTGCAGCGTGACCTGCTGGTGCAGGACGTGGTCAACATGATGGAGCGCCACTTTGACGCATCCGAACTCAACGGCGTGGTGAACGAGATCGACCAGCTCTTCACCCGGCGCTTTGATGCCCTGGTGAATTCGCTGGAGCTGGGCAAACCGCCACGCGGCCCCGGCGGCTCTGGCGGCACCGGTGGCCACGGCGGCGGCGGTCGCCGTCCGCGCCACCTGCACTAACCCGACGCCGGGCTACCAGCGCCCGGCGATGTTCTTGAACAGCTGGTTGCTGGCCGCCAACAGGCGGTTTTGCACGTCCAGCAGGCTGCGTTGGCCAGACAGTACGCTGGCCTGGGCCGTCACCACTTCCAGATAGCTCACCGTACCGCTCTGGTACTGGTTGTTCACGATGTCCAGCGCACGCTGCGCGGCAGCCACGGCCTCGGTCTGGAGTGCGGCCTCTTGTTGCAGGCTGGCGGCGATGACCAGGTTGTCTTCCACCTCTTGCAAAGCCGTCAGCACCGTCTGGCGGTAGTTGGCCGTGGCCGCATCGGTACTGGCACGGGCTGAATCCACATTCGACTGCCGCAAGCCGCCATCGAACGCCGCCAGGGCCAGCGAAGGCCCGAGCGACCACAGCAGATTCGGCGCGCTGATCAAATTCGCCAGGCTGCTGCCGCGGTAGCCCGCGCTGGCCGACAGGGTCAGTGCCGGGAAGAATGCGGCCTGCTCCACGCCAATTTGCGCGTAGGCGGCGGCCACTCGGCGTTCAGCTGCGGCAATGTCCGGCCGGCGCTCCAGCAACTTGGATGGCAGCAGCGTGGGCACGGCCGGGGTCTGCGGCAGGGTGGCGGTGCGCGCCAGCTGGAAGTAGGCGGGCGCCTGGCCCAGCGCCACCGCCAGCGCGTGCTCCAGCTGGGAGCGGTTACTGTCGGACTCCACCAGCTGGGCGGCCGTGGTCTTGAGCTGGTTTTCGGCCTGCGCCACATCGGATGCCGCAGCAACGCCGCTGCGGTAGCGGTTGCGCGTCAGGTCCAGTGAGCGCTGGTAGGCCTGCAGCGTGCTACCCAGCAAGGCCGATTGGGTTTCCGCTGCTCGCAGCGAAAAGTAGGTTTGGGTTACGGTGGCGTGCAGTGACAGGCGTGCCGCCGCGAGGTCGTCCTGGCTGGCCTGCAGCCGGGCCTGGTCGGCGCTGACCGCACCCGACAGGCGCCCCCACAGATCCAGCTCCCAGCTGGCGCTGCCTGACAAGGTGATGCTGTTGTTCGCGGATGTACCCGGACTGGCGCTGCGGCTGGCCGTCAGACCGGCGCCCAGCGTGGGACTTAGCGCCGCGCGGCTGCTGCCCACGGCGGCCAAGGCCACCCGCACCTGGGCGGCGCTGGCCAGAATGTTCTGGTTGGCTTCCACCCGGGTTTGCAGATCGTTGAGTACGGGGTCGTTGTACAGCTGCCACCAGGCGTCGGGCACCGCTGCCGCCTGCGGGTTGGCACTTTGCCAGTTGCCGTTTTCCTTGAATGCCGCGGGTACGGCGGTGGCAGGGGCCTGGTAGGGCGGTGTGCTGCTGCAGGCGGCCAGCAGGGCTACGGCCAGGGTCGTCAGCGGGTAAAAAACTCTAGGCAGCATCGCTGGCACTCCGAACAGAAACAAAAGAGGGCTTGCGCCGGCCTTGGAAGCGGGTACGCAGCCGGTCTATGGCCACGTACACCACGGGCGTGGTGTACAGCGTCAGCAGCTGGCTCAGTATCAGCCCGCCCACCACGGCAATGCCCAGGGGCTGGCGCAGCTCAGCACCGTCGCCCCGGCCCAGCGCCAGCGGTACGGCGCCCAGCAGGGCGGCGGCGCTGGTCATCAGGATGGGGCGCAGACGCAGCTGGGCCGCCTGGTAGATGGCCTGGGCGGCGCTGATGTTGGAGCGGCGCTGTGCTGCAATCGCAAAGTCGATCATCATGATGGCGTTCTTCTTGACGATGCCGATCAGCAGGATGACGCCGATCATGGCGATCAGCGAGAACTCGGTGTTGAACAGCTGCAGCGCGATCAGCGCGCCCACACCGGCCGAGGGCAGGGTGGACAGGATGGTGATGGGATGCACCAGGCTCTCGTACAGAATGCCCAGCACCAGGTAGATGGTGACCAGGGCCGCCAGTATCAGCATGGGCTGGGTACTCAGCCCGTCCTTGAAGCTCTTGGCCGTGCCCTCGAAAGAGCCGCGTATGGACACCGGCACGCCCAGCTCGGCAATCGCATTGGTGATGGCGTCCGTGGCGCTGGACAGGCTGCCGCCTAGCGGCAGGTCAAAGCTTATGGTGGTGGCCGGGGTGCCGCTCTGGTGGTTGATGGACAGCGGAGCCAAGCCTAGCTGGGTGCGCGACACGCTGGGCAGCGGCACCGCCTGGCCGGTGGCGGAGATCAGATTCACATTGGCCAGCGACTCGGGCCCTTGCAGGTATTTGTCCTGCAGCTCCATCACCACCCGGTACTGGTTCAGGGGGTTGTAGATCACGCCCACCTGGCGCTGGCCAAAGGCATCGTTCAGCGTGGTGTCGATGCCGCGCACGGTCAGGCCCAGGCGGGCGATGGCGTCGCGGTCATAGACCACCGAGGTTTGTATGCCGCTGTCCTGCTGGTCGGAGTTCACGTCCTCCAGCTCGGGCAGGCGCGTCAGGGCACCGCGTATGCGTGGCTCCCAGGCGCGCAGGTCTTCCAGGTCGTCGGACTGCAGGGTGTACTGGTAGCTGGAGTTGGACTGGCGTCCGCCCACGCGGATGTCCTGCTGCTGCGACATGAACAGGCGCGCGCCGGGCTCCTTGGCCAGCTTGTTGCGCAGCCGGTCAATCACCTCGTCGGCAGACTCCTTGCGCTCGGAGCGTGGCTTCAGCGCCATGAACATCTGCGCCGTATTGCGCTGGCTGCCGCCGGTGAAGCCGGTCACGTTCTGTACCGCCGGGTCGGCCTGCACGATGGCCAGAAAGCGCTCCAGCCGCTGGCGCATGGCCTGGAACGAGGTGGACTGGTCGGCGCGGATGAAGCCGTTCACACGGCCCGTGTCCTGGGTGGGGAAGAAGCCTTTTTCAATGCTGCCGTACAGGTGCACATTCAGTGCCACCACCGCTACCAGGGCCAGCTGGGTCAGCGGCTGGTGGCGCAGCGCCCAGGCCAGAGAGTGGCGGTAGCCGCGCAGCAAGCGAGCCTGGGCCGCGCCCAGCCAACGCGTGAGGCGGGACGGGTTGGCATTCTTCACCTGCGGCCGTAGCAGCGCCGCGCACATCATGGGCGTGGTGGTCAGCGACACCACCATGGACACGAGGATGGACGCCGACAAGACCACGGCAAATTCGCGGAATAGCCGCCCCACCACACCGCCCATCAGCAAGATGGGGATGAACACCGCAATCAGCGACAGGCTGATGGACACCACGGTAAAGCCGATCTCGCGAGCACCCTCCAGCGCCGCCTGGCGCGGCGACTTGCCGTGCTCCATGTGGCGGGTGATGTTCTCCAGCACCACGATGGCGTCGTCCACCACAAAGCCGGTGGCCACGGTCAGCGCCATCAGCGACAGGTTGTCCAGCGTGTAGCCGCACAAGTACATCACCGCGAACGTACCTGCCAGGGACACCGGCACCGCCACGCTGGGCACCAGGGCCGCACGCGCGTTGCGCAGGAACAAAAACACCACCATTACCACCAGCGCCACAGAGATCACCAGCGCGTGCTCCACCTCGCGCAGGGATGCGCGGATGGTGGGCGTGCGGTCAGACACCACGTCCAGGTCGATGGCGGCGGGGATGGTGCTTTGCAGATGCGGCAGCAGGGCGCGCACCTTGTCCACCGCGTCGATGATGTTGGCGCCGGGCTGCTTGTACAGCAGCAGCAGGATGGCGGGCTTGCCGTTGGCCACGCCGTAGTTGCGCACGTCTTGCACTGAATCTGTCACCTCCGCCACATCCGACAAGTGCACGGCGCTACCGTTTTTGTAGCTGACGATGAGTGGCGCGTAGTCTGCAGCGGTGCGCGCCTGGTCGTTGGCGGTGATCTGCCAGCTGCGCTGGCCATCGTCCAGCAGGCCCTTGGGGCGGTTGGCGTTGGTGGCGGTCACGGCCACGCGGATGTCGTCCAGCGCAATGCCATTGGCCGACAGGCGGTTCGGGTCCAGCCGGATGCGCACGGCCGGCAGGGCGCCGCCGCCCACGTCCACCTGGCCTATGCCCTCCACCTGGGCCAGGCGCTGGGCCAGCACGGTGGAGGCCGCGTCAAACATCTGGCCGCGCGTCAGCGTGGCCGAGGTCAGCGACAGAATCATCACCGGCGCATCCGCCGGGTTCACCTTGCGGTAGGACGGGTTGCTGGGCATGCCCGTGGGCAGCAGGCTGCGGGATGCATTGATGCCCGCCTGCACATCGCGCGCCGCGCCGTTGATGTCGCGGTCCAGGTCAAACTGCAAGGTGACGCGGGTGCTGCCCAGGGACGAGCTGGAGGTGATTTCCGTCACCCCGGCAATCGCCCCCAGCGCCCGTTCCAGCGGCGTGGCCACGGTGGCGGCCATAGTCTCCGGGCTGGCGCCGGGCAGGGAGGCCGATACCGAAATGGTCGGAAAGTCCACCTGCGGCAGTGGTGCCACCGGCAGTAGAAAGAAGCTGAGGATGCCGGCGATGGCGATGCCCAACGTCAGCAAAATGGTGGCGATGGGGCGCTGGATGAAGGGGGCGGAGAAGTTCATGCCTGCTCCCCCTGCGATTTATAAGAAATAGGCCTCTGGCGCGAGTAGTACCTGCGCAGGCAGCTATTTATTCCATAGCAAGTGGGTGCGTGTGGCATGGCCTGCATCACGCCACCCCGGTGCCTCGCCAGGCGCGCCAGCGCTGCGCCAGGCCGGTAAAGCCTAGGTAGATCACCGGCGTGGTGAACAGCGTCAGCAGCTGGCTGACGATCAAGCCGCCCACCATAGTCACGCCCAGCGGGTGGCGCAGCTCGCTGCCCACGCCGGTGCCCAGCATCAGCGGCAGTGCGCCCAGCAGGGCCGCCAGCGTGGTCATCAGAATCGGGCGGAAGCGCAGCAGGCAGGCCTGGTGGATGGCGGCGCGTGGGCTCAGGCCCTGTTCGCGCTCGGCGTCCAGCGCGAAGTCGATCATCATGATGGCGTTCTTCTTCACGATGCCGATCAGCAGCACGATGCCGATGATGGCGATGATGTCCAGGTCCAACCCAAACAGCAGCAGCGCCAGCAGCGCGCCCAGCGCGGCCGAGGGCAGGGTGGACAGAATCGTCACCGGGTGGATGAAGCTCTCATACAGCACACCCAGCACGATGTACATTGTGACGATGGCCGCCAGTATCAGCAGCAGCGTGTTGTTTAGCGAGGCCTGGAAGGCCAGCGCCGCACCCTGGAAGCTGGTTTCTATGCTGGCCGGCAGTTGCAGCGTGGCCAGCTCGGACTGGATGGCGCTGACCGCCTCACCCAGCGAATGGCCCGGCGCGGCATTGAAGGACAGCGTGGCCGAAGGGAACTGGCTGGCATGGTTCACCGCCAGCGCAGCCGGCCTTTCAATCACCCGCGCCACGGCAGACAAGGGTACCTGCACGCCGGCGGTTGCGCCCGGCACATACAGGCCGGCCAGGGCCTGCGGCCCCAGCTTGTCGTGCGGCGGCACCTCCAGCACCACGCGGTACTGGTTGGACTGGGTGTAGATGGTGGACACCAGGCGCTGGCCAAAGGCGTTGTACAGGGCCGTGTCGATGGTGGCCACGCTTACACCCAGTTGGCTGGCGGCGGCGCGGTCTATTTCCACATAGGCCTGCAGGCCCTGGTCCTGCACGTCGCTGCCCACATCGGCCAGCTGCGGCAGGCCGCGCAGGCGGCGCAGCAGCTCGGCGGCGTTGCTGTTGAGTTCGTCAAAGTTGGGGCCGGACATCAGGAACTGGTACTGCGTCTTGGCGATGCGGTCCTCGATGGTGAGGTCCTGCACCGGCTGCAGATACAACTCGATGCCGGCCACCTTGCGGCTGGCTTGCGACAGGCGCTGCAGCACTGCCGCCGCCGACTCGCCGCGCCGCGCCTTGGGCAGCAGATTGATCAGCATGCGGCCCTGGTTCAGCGTGGTGTTGGCACCGTCCACACCGATGAAGGAGGACACGCTTTGCACAGCATGGTCTTTCAATATTTCCTCCGCCAGCGCCTGCTGCCGATCCGCCATGCCAGCGAAGGAGGTGCTTTGCGCCGTCTCTGTCATGGCCTGGATCACGCCCGTGTCCTGCAGGGGGAAGAAGCCCTTGGGCACCACGAAGTAGAGCAGGCCGGTCAAGGCGGCCGTCAGCACAAACACTATCAGCGTCGCGGCCTGGCGTGCCAGCACCCAGTCCAGAGCGCGACCGTAGCCGTGGATCAGCCGGTCAAAAAAGCGGCCCGTGGCCTGGTAGATGCGGCCATGGCTTTCCTCGGGCGTATGCTTGAGCAGGCGTGCGCACAGCATGGGCGTGAAGCTCAGCGACACCACGGCCGAGATCAGGATGGACACGGCCAGGGTGATGGCGAATTCATGGAACAAACGCCCCACCACATCGCCCATGAACAGCAGCGGTATCAGCACGGCAATCAGCGAAATCGTCAGCGAGATGATGGTGAAGCCGATCTGCTTGGCGCCCTTGAGCGCGGCGGCCATGGGCTTTTCGCCTTGCTCCACATAGCGGGCGATGTTCTCGATCATCACGATGGCGTCGTCCACCACGAAGCCGGTAGAGATAGTCAGCGCCATCAGCGTCAGGTTGTTGATGGAAAACCCGGCCAGGTGCATTACGCCAAAGGTGCCTACCAGCGACAGCGGCACGGCCAGGCTGGGGATCAACGTGGCCGAGCCGCTGCGCAGGAATACAAAGATCACCGCCACCACCAGCGCAATCGCCAGCAGCAGCTCGACCTGCGTGTCTTCCACCGATGCGCGTATGGTCACCGTGCGGTCGGTCAGTATCTGCACATCCAACGAGGCGGGCAGGGTGGTTTGCAGCTGGGGCAGCAGGGCCTTGATGCGGTTGGCCGTGTCGATCACATTGGCGCCGGGCTGGCGCTGGATGTTCAGGATGATGCCGGGCAGGGATTGGCGCTGCGAGGCCTCGCAGCGGCCCGCGGCGGTGGCCGGGCAGACGCCGGCCCAGGCGGCCAGGCGGTTGTTCTCGGCGCCGTCCACCACGTTGGCGATGTCGCGCAGGCGGATCGGCGAGCCGTTCTTGTAGGCCAGTATCAGGTCCTGGTATTCGGCGGCGGAGCGCAGCTGGTCGTTGGCATCGATGGTGGACGCGCGCTGCGGGCCGTCAAAGCTGCCCTTGGCCTGGTTGTTGTTGGCATTGGTGATGGCGGTACGCACATCGTCCAGCGCCAGGCCGGCGGCGGCCAGCGCGCCCGGGTTGGCCTGGATGCGCACGGCGGGGCGGCCGCCACCGGCCAGCGCCACCAGGCCCACGCCGGGCACCTGCGACAGCTTGGGTGCCAGCCGGTTTTCCACCAGGTCGTGGACCCGCGTGATGGGCAGCGAGGGCGAGGTGATGGCCAGCGTCAGGATGGGCGCGTCCGCCGGGTTCACCTTGCTGTAGGTGGGCGGCATGGGCAGGTCGCTGGGCAGCAGATTGCTGCCGGCATTGATGGCGGCCTGTACCTGCTGCTCGCCTACGTCCAGCGACACATCCAGCGAAAACCGCAGCGTGATGACCGAGGCCCCCCCCGAGCTGGCCGAGGACATCTGCGCCAGCCCCGGCATCTGGCCAAACTGGCGCTCCAGCGGCGCGGTGACGGAGGATGTCATCACGTCCGGGCTGGCACCGGGGTAGAGCGTGGTGACCTGGATGGTGGGGTAGTCCACTTCGGGCAGGGCCGATACCGGTAGTAGGCGGTAAGACAGCAGACCGGCGATCAAGATCGCCACCATCAAGAGCGATGTAGCGACCGGACGCAGGATAAATATGCGGGACAGGTTCATGGTGCCCCGGCTTTATCCGCCGCTGGATTCGCGCTGGCGACGGCGTTCGCGGGCTTTGTCGATGAAATCCTTGCGTTCCTCGGGCGTCATTTTTAGGAACTTTTCCTGCTCCTCGGGCGGCAGCCGGTCCAGCCAGCGTGGGCGCTCGGCACTGCTGGCGGCGCCGGAAGCGGCACTGGCGGATGCTTCTGTTTTTGTAGCTGCCTGCGCAGAGTTTACCTGCGCTGGAGGCGCATTTTGTATAGAGGATGATGTAGCATCCGCAGGGGCTGACGCGTTCTTGCGGCGCGGCCTGCCGGTGTCGTTATTGGCGTTGGCGGAAGGTGCGGCAATCACCTCCACCTTGGCGCCGTCACGCAGGCGGTCGGCGCCGTCGACGATGACCTTGTCGCCCACCGACACGTCACCCTGCACGCTGACCACATCGCCGTCGGTGGTGCCCATGCGCACCTTGCGCACGTTGACCGTGCCGTCGTCCTTTACGGCGTAGACAAACGTGCCCTGGGCACCGCGCTGGATGGCGCTGCTGGGCACCACCATGGCGCCGCTCAGCACGTCCAGCTGCAGGCGCACATTGACGAACTGGTTGGGGAACAGCTTGCCGTCGGCATTCGCAAACGCGGCCTTGAGCTTGATGGTGCCGGTGGTGGTGTCGATGGCGTTGTCGGTGCTGGTGACCTGGCCCTGGCCGAGCAGGTTTTTCTGCTCGCGGTCCCAGGCCTCGACCTGCAGCGGCGTCTGGGTTTTCAGGCGGCGGTTGATGACGGGAAGATGGGTTTCGGGCACCGCAAACACCACGTTCAACGGCTGCGTCTGGGTGATGCTGACCAGGCCGTTGGTATCGCTGGTCTGCACCATATTGCCCACGTCCACCTGGCGGAAGCCCAGCCGCCCGCTGATCGGCGCGGTGACCTGGGTGTAGGAGAGCTGCAGCTTGGCGTTGTCCACCTGGGCCTGGTCGGTCTGCACCGTGCCCTGCAGCTGGCGCACCAGTGCGTCCTGCGTGTCCACCTGCTGCTTGGCAATGGAGTCCTTGGCCAGCAGGTCTTTGTAGCGCTCCATGTCGAGCTGGGCGTTGCGCAGCTGGGCCTGGTCGCGCACCAGCTGGCCTTGCATCTGCGCCAGCTGGATCTGGTAGCTGCGCGGGTCGATCTGCGCCAGCACCTGGCCGGCCTTGACCATCTGGCCTTCCTGGAAGCGCACCGACTGCAGCACGCCCGACACCTGTACCCGCACGACGGCCGTATTCAGCGCGCTGATACTGCCAATGGCCGGCACCAGTACCCGCACGTCCTGGGCTCGCACCGTGGCTACCGACACCGGCTGTACCCGGTTGTTGCCCGTGAAGCGCCGGGCGCCGCTGGCAGCACCTGCGGGCGCGCTGGCGGCACTGGCCGGCCCGGCGGCGTTGCTAAGCGCCGGGTTGCTGCGCTGCCCCCACCACCAGCCCCCACCCGCCGCGGCGGCCACCAGTACCAACACACCCGCAAAGCGGATGCTGGAGCGCCCCTGTTGCTGTGTTGCGCCGTTGTCAGTCAAGAGGGAGTGGGTCATGGGGCAGTGTGCAGAAGAAGAGGGTCAAACCGCAGAATGTGCGCATACTACGATGTAGAAGTATCGCCGCATGTGAAGCCCATATGAAGTCGCCAGCTTTTACGCCCGGTTTACCTTGGCAGCGCCGGCAAAGTTCTGAGCGCTATGTAATAGATAGCTGCTGGCACAGGTGTTATCTGCGCTGAAAGCCTTTTTAATTCAAACCAGTGAGAGGGAGCCCATGGCAGAAGTGGTAGGCATAGACCATATCTATATCAGTGTGTCGGACATACAGTGCTCCGAGCCGTTTTACGACCAGGTGCTGGTGCAGGCCCTGGGATTTCGCAAGAGCAGCTTCACACTGGCGGGCGACCCGCACATCCAGTATTTCAACCGCCACTTCGGCTTTGTGCTGCGTCCGGCACGCAGCCAAAGTCTGCACGATGCCTATGCCCCGGGCTTGCACCATTTTTGCCTGCGGGTGGACAGCATTGCCGAGGTGCACGCCGTGGCCGACCAGCTGCGCAGCGCCGGCATAGACGCCAGCGAGGCCAAGTTGTACCCCGAATACGCGCCCGACTACACGGCCACGTTTTTCAGCGACCCCGACGGTGTGCGCCTAGAGGTGACCAACTACCGTCAGGAGCGCCGTGATCGCTTCGCGCACTGGGATGCGTTGGAATAGAGGGGAATGTGCGGGGCAGCATGCAGATGCTGCCGCAAAAAAGAAGGTTGACGAGCCTTGACCCCGGCACTGGCTCCACAGTTAGAGCTGCTTGGTTCCCCACCTGACTCGGTTGGCCGCTTTACCATGCGGGAAGGCCCGTCAAGGCATATTGTAAGCCAAGGGCATGGCCTTTCTGGTTCGAGGTGTATGAAAAGCTGAGCCGCCTGTGGCGAGCGCTGCGGCTGAAAAACGGGGTGACGCTGCCCCTTAGAATCCAGCCATGTCTTATCTCGTGCTTGCCCGCAAATACCGTCCGCGCAGTTTCACTGAAATGGTGGGGCAGGAGCACGTGGTGCAGGCTCTCAGCAACGCGCTGACCACCCAGCGGCTGCACCATGCCTACCTGTTCACCGGCACCCGCGGTGTGGGCAAGACCACGGTCTCGCGCATCCTGGCCAAGTCGCTGAACTGCCAGGGCCCGGATGGTACCGGCGGTATCACGGCCAGCCCCTGCGGCGTGTGCCAAGCCTGCCGAGATATCGATGCTGGCCGGTTTGTAGATTACACCGAGCTGGATGCGGCATCGAACCGAGGCGTGGACGAGGTGCAGGCCCTGCTGGAGCAGGCCGTGTACAAGCCTGTGCAGGGCCGCTTCAAGGTCTTCATGATCGACGAAGTGCACATGCTGACCAACACCGCGTTCAACGCGATGCTGAAGACGCTGGAAGAGCCGCCCGAATACCTGAAGTTCGTGCTGGCGACCACCGACCCGCAAAAAGTACCCGTTACCGTGTTGTCGCGCTGTCTGCAGTTCAATTTGCGTCCGATGGCGCCCGAAACCGTGCTGTCGCACCTGACCCAGGTGCTGCAGTCTGAAGGCGTGCAGGCCGAAACTAGTGCTTTGCGCCTGTTGTCGCGCGCCGCGCGCGGCTCCATGCGCGATGCCTTGTCGCTGACCGACCAGGCGATTGCCTTTGGCAGTGGCCAGCTGGAAGAGGCCACGGTGCGCCAGATGCTGGGCAGCGTGGACCGCAGCTATGTGTTCCGACTGATCGAAGCGCTGGCACTGGCCGATGGCAAGACGGTGGTGGAAACGACCGAAGCTCTGCGCCTGAATGGCCTGAGCGCGGCATCCACGCTGGAGGAAATGACCAACGTGCTGCAACGCATGGCTGTGATCCAGGCCGTGCCTGAAAAAGCCCAGATCGCAGACGACACCGACCCCGAAGCCGCCGATACCGCCCGCCTGGCCGCAGCCATGCCGGCCGACGAAACCCAGCTGCTCTACAGCATGTGTCTGCATGGCCGCGCCGAGCTGGGCCTGGCTCCGGACGAATACGCCGCACTGACCATGGTGCTGCTGCGCCTGCTGGCCTTCAAACCTGGCCAGTCCAAAGCCGCAGCGGAAAAAAAAACTCTGATTGAAGCTGCGCCGCGTGTTGCGCAGGCAGCACCGACACCAGTAGCCGCAGCGCCTGCTGCTGTACCTGTGCCTGTGGCACCTGCTGCACCCGAGCCGTTGCCGCAAGCTGTGGCAGCCCCCGTGGTGCCTGCTCCGCCGCCTGTGTCGGTTGCCCCAGTCATCCAGATGGCGCCCGTACCTGCGCCTATTGCCGTTCCTGAAGCATCGCCCAAGCTATCCGTTCCTGTCACAGCCGTGGAGCCACCGCAGCAAGCTACGTCGGCAGGCCCGGCCCGGGCCACCACTGCCCATGTGCATACGGAGGAGGGTGACTTTTGGCACAGCACGGTGCAACAACTGGTGGCGACCGATGCTGTCACGGGCTTGGCGCGTGAGCTGGCCCTGCAGTCGCAACTGGTATCCCATGTGGACAGCCGTTGGGTCATACGCATAGAGCGTGAGTCGCTTAACCAGCCCATGAGCCGCGAACGTCTGCGCGTTGCTCTTGACGCCGTTGACCCCGGAGCCAGCCTGGACGTGGAGGTCGGCCAGGTGGTGGACAGCCCTGGCCGGCGCAACGCGGCGGCGACCGCAGAAAAGCAACGCATCGCGGAAGAGATCATCCTGGGTGATCCGCTGGTGCAATCCCTGATGCGAGACTACGGCGCGAAAATCGTGCCGGGTACGCTCAAACCTCTGTGATGGCTCACCCCCAGGCTACAGTGCTGCGCATCTTTCGCCAACCCCCTTGCAGGGGGCAACACCTGCAGCCTGGCAAAGCCAGTTCTGCGGTGTTACTGGAAGGTGTATGTTGCGTCTTTAGCGATGGTGATCTATGAAAAACTCTTTTCACCTCAACTTACTAAACTAGGAAAAAATATGTTCAACAAAGGACAACTCGCCGGCCTGATGAAGCAAGCCCAGGCCATGCAGGACAACATGAAAAAGGCCCAGGACGAGCTGGCTTTCATCGAAGTCACGGGTGAATCCGGTGCCGGCCTGGTTAAGGTGCTGATGACCTGCAAGCACGATGTCAAACGCATCACCATCGATCCTAGTCTGCTGGCCGATGACAAGGACATGCTGGAAGACCTGGTGGCTGCCGCCTTCAACGCGGCGGTGCGCAAGGCCGAAGAAACCACCCAGGAAAAAATGGGCAAGCTGACCGCTGGCATGCCTGGCCTGCCCGGCGGCATGAAGTTCCCGTTCTGATCGGGTTTATGCTTTTCAGGCCGCTGGCGCATATGAAATCTGCGTGGGCAGCTACTGAAAATGTAGCGTCCCGCGTGAAGGGCATGCATGTCTGACACCAGTGCGTTGACTGCCTTGATACAAGGCCTGCGCCGCTTACCCGGTGTCGGAGTGAAGTCGGCGTCGCGCATGGCGTTTCATTTGCTGCAGCATGACCGAGAGGGCGCGCAAATGTTGTCGCAGGCCTTGGCCCAGGCTGTGGGCAATGTGCGGCACTGTGAGTTGTGCCACACCTTTACCGAAAACGCTATCTGCGATACCTGCCAGGATGAGGCGCGCGATGCGTCCAAGCTGTGCGTGGTCGAGAACCCCGCTGACCAGTCTGCGGTGGAGCGTACGGCCGCGTACAAGGGCCTGTACTTTGTGTTGATGGGCAAGATCAGCCCTCTGGATGGCGTGGGGCCCAAAGACATTGGTCTGCAGAAGCTGCTGGACCGCGCCAGCAATGGCATCGTGCAAGAGGTGATTCTGGCCACCAACTTCACCGCCGAGGGCGAGGCTACCGCCCATGTGATCAGCGTGGCGCTGAAGGCTCGTGGCTTGCAGGTCACGCGCCTGGCCCGCGGTGTGCCGGTGGGCAGCGAGTTGGAGTATGTGGACCTGGGCACGATTGCCCACGCCTTTGTGGATAGACGTTAACCCTAGGAACGTGTTCACGGTCTCTTTGGGGTTGCGCAGGTGCCTTGTCGGGATGCACTGCTAGGCGCAAAACCCAAGGCAAGGCTGGTGCCTTGCCTGGTTTTGTAACGACGCAGAGCGCCCGACAAGGTGCCTGCCCTTCGGGTTGGGGTGAAATCGGGCGATTTGTCCGCCATAGCCCTTGCATGGGCAGAGAGCCCATGCTGCGGTCTACGACGACCAACTCATCCCGATTGCACCCCAACGCGACCCCAAAGAGACCGTGAACACGTTCCTAACTCGAAGCGTTACGGGCAAACCCGCACGGGGATGGCCCCAATAGGAAACGGGCTGGCGGTCTTTAAGCTGGGTGCATACCATCATGCACCTTACATCCATTCGCCGCCGCACTTTCACCGCTTCCATGGCTGCTTTCGCTACGAGCATGGCAGTTCCGGTGCTGCGCGCCCAGGGTCGTCTGGAGCGCAGCAAAGTTTCCTTGGTGGTGGACGGCGAGGCCGCGCTCTACCATCTGCCGCTGACCATTGCCGACCAGTTGGGCTACTTCAAGAGCGAGGGGCTGGACCTGGATATCAGCGATGTAGTGGGCGGCGCGCGCTCGCCACAGGCAGTGTCTGGCGGCCCGGTGGATGTGTATGCTGGCGCGTTCGAGCAGACCCTGACTTTGCAGGCGCGCAACCAGTATTTCCAGGCATTCGTGCTGCAATGCCGGGCCCCCCAGATTGCGCTGGGCATATCGATCCGCAGCCTGCCTGACTACCGTACGCTGGCCGATCTGAAGGGCAAGCGCATAGGCGTATCGGCGTTGGGTTCGCCAGGCCATACGGTGGCAAATGTTGTGCTTGCCAGGGCGGGTATCCATCCGGGCGACGTGCAGTTCGTGGCCGTAGGGGCGGCGTGGATTGCGGTGCAGGCGCTGCGCTCTGGGCAAATTGATGCAATCAGTAACAGCGACCCGGTCATGGCCATGCTGGAACAAAAGGGCGATATCCGGGTGGTGGCCGATGCGCGCACACTCCGCGGTACCCGCGACGCCATGGGTGGCGGCATGCCCGCAGCCTGCTTGTATGCACCGCTGGACTTCATCCAGAAGAACCCCAACACCGTGCAGGCGCTGGCCAATGGCATGGTGCATGGCCTGAAATGGCTGCAGACCGCCGGCCCGAGCGACATCATCAAGATCGTGCCCGAGAGCTATTTTCTGGGTGATCGCGCCTTGTACCTGGCATCTTTCAACAAGGGGCGCGAGGCCATCTCGCTGGATGGCATGCTGGCCGAAGACGGCGCCAGGCTGGCACTGAAGGCGCTGGGTAGTTTTGACATCAGCATGGGCAACGCCCGCATCGATCTGTCGAAAACCTATACCAACGAATTTGCCCGCAACGCCAAGGAGCGTTTCAAGGCTTGACGCCACAGGGGCATCACCAGCCCGTTAGCGTTTGCGTGGCTTCTTGACGATCACCGGTTGCTTGCTGGTGCCGCTGGTCTTGTTATTGGCCGTGCTGCGTGAGTGTTGCCCCGAGCGCTCGGTAGCCGCAGAGCGGTTGCCGGTCAATTTGACGGGCAGGAACAGCACCACCTGCTGGCCCGCCTTGAGGGCTGCGCTGGCTTTGATGTCATTCCAGTCCGCCACATTGCTGGCGCTGACGCCATACTTTTTGGCGATGCTGGCGACGGTATCACGCTTGCCTGCCTTGACCGATGTCTTGCGGTTGACGATTTCGGGCGCCAGGCTGAGGTGGGCGGTGTCGGCCACGTGTTCGCTCACGTCCTGCATCAGGGCCGAGCGCGGCACGATCAGCGAAGAACCGGCCTTGATCAGCATGCGCGGCGGGATGTTGTTGACGCTGCGCAGGTCGTATTCGCTCATGCCAACCTGCTGTGCGGCGGCGCTGACGCTCATGGTGCTGGGTGCCGTCCAGGCCGTCCAACTGGCGTATTGGCCCTGCGTATAGGCTTCCAGATTGCGGGTGAAGATGGTGGCGTTATCCCAGGGCAGCAGGATTTGCGGCGTGCCCGCCGCCAGGATCACCGGCCGGTGCGAGGAGGGGTTGAGCGCCTTGAAGTCGTCCAGCTTCACATCGGCCAGCTTGGCGGCCAGGGCCACGTCGATGTCGCGCGTGATGTCCACGCTCTGGAAGTAGGGGTGGTTTTCGATCAGCGGCAGGTCGGTGCGGTACAGGTCGGGGTTGGCAATGATGTTTTTCACCGCCTGCAGCTTGGGCACATACAGCCGGGTCTCGGCGGGCATGTTCAGCTCGCTGTAGCTGATGCCCAGGCCGGCTTTCTGGTTGCGCGCAATGGCGCGGCTGACGCTGCCTTCGCCCCAGTTGTAGGCGGCCAGTGCCAGCTGCCAATCGCCAAACATGTTGTACAGCTTTTGCAGATAGTCGAGCGCGGCCCGGGTCGAAGCCAGCACGTCGCGCCGGTCGTCACGAAACAGGTTTTGTTTCAGCTCAAAGTAGTTGCCGGTGGACGGCATGAACTGCCACATGCCGGCCGCCTTGGCGCTGGACACGGCTTGCGGGTTGAAGGCGCTTTCGATATACGGCAGCAGCGCCAGCTCGGTGGGCATGCCCCGGCGTTCCAGTTCTTCCACCACATAGAACAGGTATTTGCTGGAGCGCTCGGTCATGCGCTGGATGTAGTCGGGCCGGGTGGTGTACCACTGCTCGCGGTCTACCACCAGGTTGCTTTCCAGGTTGGGCATGGCAAAGCCACGGCGTATGCGTTCCCACAGGTCTGCGGGGGGCTTGAGCTGGGCCACGCCGCGCGAACTGGCTTCTGCGGCGGTAATCGGCTGCAGGCTGGCACGGGGATAGATGGCGGTGTGTGCGGGTGTACCCGCTGTCGATTTGGCCGTGGCCAAACCGGCATCCGGGGTTGTGCTTGCCGGGCTGCCATCGGCCTTGGGGGCGACGTTGGCGCAGCCTGTCAGCCACACCATGACGGACAGGCTGAGAAGAGAGAGAAGTTTCATTAAAACTGATTTTTCCAGGTGCGAAGTGCGCCTAATACGCTGGCTTCATCAAAGGTGGTGGCATCGAACGCCCGTGCGGCCTGTTGTACCGTGGGCTGGCGGGTGCGCAAAAAAGGGTTGATCTGCAGTTCTAACGCCATGTTGGAGGGTAGCGTGGGCTCATTCGCCTCACGCTTGGCCATGCATGCGAGCTGGTATTGGAGCAGGGCGGAGTTGTCGGGTTCCACCACACGCGCAAATTTCAGGTTACTTAAAGTGTATTCATGGGTGCAGCACACACGGGTATTGCCCGGCAATGCTGCCAACGCGGACAGGGACGCGAGCATCTGCGCCGGCGTGCCTTCAAACAGGCGGCCGCAGCCACCCGAAAACAGCGTATCGCCACAAAACACCAGGGGCGCGCCTTGCCACCGCGGGGTATAGAAAGCGATATGCCCGGCTGTGTGGCCGGGCACGTCGATGACCTCAAACGTGGTGTCCAATACCGTGATGCGGTCGCCCTGGGCCAGCCTGTGCAGTGGTTCGGGAATGCGCTCGCGGGCCGGGCCGTAGACGCTTGCGCCGGTTGCCATACGCAATGCATCGACGCCACCGACATGGTCCGCATGGTGGTGGGTGACTAGAATGGCCTCTAGCTGCAAGCCATGCTGTTGCAGCGCGTGAAATACCGGCTGTGCGTCGCCCGGGTCCACCACCACTGCGCGGCGGCCGTCGTGCAACATCCAGATGTAGTTATCGGCAAAAGCAGGTAGGGCAAGCAAGTTCATGGGCAGCGAAATTATAGGTTTGCACGATTGGTTGAAGACCCCGCCCGGCCGCTACCTGCTGGATTGGGAGCGCGGGCGCTTCGATGAGGCAGTCGCGGACATATTTGGTTACCACGCCCTCCAGCTCGGGCTTGCGGAACTGCCAGGGCTGCAGAATAACCGCATACCGCACCGTTGGCTTGCAGCCCATGCTTTTGCCGAGCCGCAGGCTACAGACGCCCATGCCGAGCGGGCTACCTTGGTCACCGATTTTGCAGCGCTGCCGTTTTCTGAAAGTAGCCTGGACCTGCTGCTGCTGCCGCATGCCCTGGACCACAGCCCCGACCCCCATGCCACCTTGCGCGAGGTAGAGCGGGTGCTGGTGCCCGAGGGCAAGGTGGTGATTGCCGGCTTCAACCCGATGAGCCTTTGGGGCCTGCGGCAAAGCCGTGGTCACCTGTACCGCCGCATGGGCATAGGCGGTAGCTACTTGCCCGAGATGGGCGGCATGATTGGTTACTGGCGCCTACGTGACTGGTTGCGCTTGCTGAGCTTCGAGGTGGAGTCGGTGCAGTTCGGCTGTTACCGCCCCTCGGTACGCAGCGAGGCTTGGCTGAACCGCTTCGCCTGGATGGACCGCTCGGGTGAGCGGTTTGCGCCCATCCTGGGCGCGGTGTACTTCGTGGTGGCCGTCAAGCGGGTGCGCGGCATGCGCTTGATGGGGCCGCGCTGGAAGGTTTCCAAGGCGCTGGCCAACGCCCCCGTGCCGATTGCCAACCGGGATGCCAACCGCCATGGGTAGAACCTGTTCAAGGTTCATCTGGTAAAAACGACGTTCCCGAATCCTTATTAGAAAGCTGTGTTTGAACCACGTTGACATGTATACCGATGGCGCCTGCAAGGGCAACCCTGGCCCAGGCGGTTGGGGCGTTTTGCTGACCTGGGGCGGCACTGAAAAAGAAATGTTTGGCGGCGAGCTGGTCACCACCAATAACCGCATGGAAATGATGGCCGTGATCGAAGGCCTGAGCGCGCTCAAACAGCCTTGCAGCATCACCCTGTATATCGACAGCCAGTACGTGCTCAAGGGCATGACCGAATGGCTGAAGGGCTGGAAGTCCCGTGGCTGGATGACCGCCTCCAAAGAGCCTGTAAAGAACGTGGACCTGTGGCAGCGCCTGGACGGCCTGGTCAACACCGCCGGCCACAAGATCGAATGGCGCTGGGTCAAGGGCCATGCCGGCCACCCCGGCAACGAGCGTGCTGACATGCTGGCCAACCGTGGCGTGGACCTGGCCCTGGGCAAACGCTGAAGCCACCATGACAGACGCGCCCGCGCAGCACACCTTCCTCTGGCACGACTACGAGACCTTTGGTGCCAACGCGCGGCGCGACCGGCCCGCCCAGTTCGCCGCCATCCGCACCGATGCGGACCTGAACGAAATCGGCGAGCCGATGATGCTGTATTGCCAGCCCGCGCCCGACTTTCTGCCTGATCCGCAGTCCTGCCTGATCACCGGCATCACCCCGCAGCTGTGTCTGCAGCGCGGCGTGCCCGAAGCCGCGTTTGCGAATGCGATCGAGCAGGCTTTCAGCCAGCCCGGCACCATAGGCGTGGGCTACAACACCATTCGCTTTGACGACGAGATCACGCGCTTCATGTTCTGGCGCAACTTGATCGACCCGTACGCGCGCGAATGGCAAAACGGCTGTGGCCGCTGGGACCTGCTGGACGTGGTGCGCACCACCTACGCGCTGCGCCCCGAGGGCATAGCGTGGCCCAGCAAACCCGAAGGCGGCCCCAGCTTCCGGCTGGAAGACCTGAGCCGTGAAAACGGCCTGCTGCACGAGGCCGCGCACGACGCCTTGTCCGACGTGCGCGCCACCATTGCCTTGGCGCGCCTGATACGCACCGCGCAGCCGCGCCTGTTCGACTTCTGCCTGGGCTTGCACAAGAAGGAACGTGTGGCCGCCGAGCTGGGCCTGCCCACCACGCTGCAAGCCGCGCGGCCGTTTTTGCATATCTCTGGCATGTTCCCGGCCGAACGCGGTTGCCTGGCCGTAATGTGGCCGCTGGCCATGCATCCGACCAACCGCAATGAGCTGATTGCCTGGGACTTGTCGCACAGTCCGGCGGAATTCAGCCAGATGAATGTGGAAGACATCCGCCTGCGCCTGTTCAGCAAGGCCAGTGATTTGCCCGAGGGCATCAGCCGCCTGCCCATCAAGACCATCCACCTGAACAAGTCGCCCATGGTGGTGGCCAATTTGAAAACCCTGTCGCCCGAGCTGGCCAAACGCTGGGGACTGGATGGCGACGTGCTGCGCGCCCACGCAGCCGAGGCACGGGCCTTGCCGGATATGAGTGGCATCTGGCCCGCAGTGTTTGAGCGCCCGGCGGAGCCCGCGCGCGATGTGGACGAAGACCTGTACGGCGGCTTTGTGGACGACCATGACCGCCGTCGTCTGAACGATCTGCGCACGCTGTCGCCCGAGAAGCTGGCCCAGGTGCGCAGCAGTTTTGACGACAGCCGGCTGGACGAGCTGCTGTTTCGCTACCGTGCGCGCAACTTCCCGGCCAGCCTGTCGCCTGAAGAGCAGCAGCGTTGGGAGGAACACCGCGCCGCACGCCTGTTTGACGGGGAGGGCGGTGCACGCACCATAGACAGCCTGTTCAGCGAGATCGACGCCCTGTCGGAAACCGCCGACGAGCGCGGCGAAGAAATATTGGGCGCGCTGTACGACTACGCCGAGGCCATAGCGCCCGAGCGAGACTAGGTATTAGCGATGCGCAAAAGCCTCGGCAGCATTCTGTTCAGCAGCCTCAAGCGCATCGGTAAAGCCCAGCAACGCCAGCAGAAGAAGCTGGTCAAAAGCCTGTCTGCGGTGGTCAAGCGGGCGAGCAAGCCCGCGATACCAGTACTACCCGCAAAAACGGCCAAACCCAAGGCCCTCAAACCCAGGGTGCAACCGTTGCCGCCCGCACTTGCGGCCCCGCTTGCGGGCTCTTGGACGCGCTCCTTTTTCGCCGTGCCCGGCGGGCCACGTATGGCCTACTGGCTGTACCTGCCGCCGCGCAACAAATTGGCCCTGCAACCGCCCTTGCCCCTGGTGGTCATGCTGCACGGCTGCGGCCAAACGGCCCCTGACTTTGCCCAGGGCACGCGCATGAATGCGCTGGCGCAGCGCAAAGGCTTTGCGGTGCTCTATCCCCAGCAACTGCTGACGACCGACGCCAACCGTTGCTGGCAGTGGTACCGCAGCGCCACCCAGCAGGGCGGGGGTGATGCCGCCAACGTGGTCGGCCTGCTGGCCCATGTGGTGGGTAAACAGGGCTTGGACGCGACCCGGGTCTACCTGGCGGGTCTGTCGGCCGGTGCGGCGCTGGCTGAGGTCATTGCGCTGCGCTATCCCCATTTCATTGCCGCCGTTGGCATGCACTCCGGCCCGGTGTTCGGCATGGCGGACAACCGGTTGGCGGCGTTTGCCGTGATGCAGCATGGCGCCTTGCAGGGCGGGGAGCCGGCCGTGCAGGCCCTGGCCAGCGACCCGGGCTTTCCGGGCATGCCGGCGATGCTGCTGCATGGTGATGCCGACAAGGTGGTGCGCCCGGTGAACTTGCATCAGGTGGCGCGCCAGTTCTGCCTGCTCAACCACCTGCCAGTCACGCATGTGCCAGTGACCACCCGCCAGCCGGCCCGCAGCGGTGGCCGTAGCCCGCGCCACGCGTTGGAGCGCCTGGACTACCGGCAGGGCCGCAAAACGCTGGTGTCTGTGTGCCGCATTGCCGGGCTGGACCACGCCTGGAGCGGTGGCGACGCCGCGTTGCGCTTCAATAGCAGGCTGGGGCCCGACGCCAGCGCGCTGCTGTGGGCGTTTTTCGAGAAGCACCGGCGTCCTGGCCGGGGTATTTGATTGCTATTGTTTGGATAGCTGCTGGCGCAGGTAAATTCTGCGCTAGAGGCACTTTTTTATTCATAAGCTACGGGTAGACCAGCCTAGCGAATCGAACAGTGCCGGCACGCCCTCCAGCGTGGGCAGGGTGGCATCAGGTGTGTAGTCGGGCAGCGGGGTGCGGCGGCCCCGGTCTATCCAGACGCAGCGAAAGCCCATGTCGCGCGCGGCCGCGTGGTCCAGGTGGGGGCTGGCGCAGATGTGCACGACCTCGTCCTTGCTGACACCCAGTTGCTGGTAGGCGTGGTCGAACAGCTGCCGCGCCGGTTTGTAGGCGCCGCCCTGCTGCGCGGTGATGACACGGTCTATGCAGCCTTCCAGCTGGGCTACGTTGCCGGCAATGATGTCGTCGTCCGTGTTGGAGATGATGCACAGCTTGTAGCCGCGCGCCTTGAGCTGCTGCAGCGCGGCCACGACCTCGGGGAAGGGCGGCATGGCGCCGATATGGTTGGTCAGGCGGCGTACGTCGTCCGCGTGGCTGGGCAGGCCCAGTTCGGCCAGAGCCAGGCGCAGCGCCTGGCCAGAGACTTCGCGGAAGCTGAGGTGCGGCGGCGTCTGTTCGAGCGTGTGCTCATAGCGGTCATGGATGGCGATGAGTTGGGCTGGGTCGATGTGGCCGGCATTTTTTTGCCGCAGGATGTCGGCGAAAACCGCTTGCAACCCTTCGTCCCACTGGATCAAGGTGCCGTAGCAGTCAAAAGTCAGCCACTGTGGGCGCGGGGTATGGAGCAGGGACATGGTGCGGAGCGTGTTGAAAGCGAAACCCGTACTGTGCGTGCTGGCTTGAATATTTGCAAATTGATTTATTATTGATTTTTAAGTCGAATATCCACTAACAAAGCCATGCTGGACCTTGATTTGCTGAAGACCCTGGTCTGCGTGGTGGATGAGCGCAGCTTTACCCGTGCGGCCGAGCGCGTGCACCGCACCCAGTCCACCGTCAGCCAGCAGATCTTGCGGCTGGAGCAGAGCGTGGGCCACGCCTTGCTGCTGCGCGACCGCACGGGCAAGAATGTCGTGGCCACGGAGCGTGGCGAGATGCTGGCCGCCTACGCACGCCGCCTGCTGGCGATCGCCCAGGAGGCAGAGACCGCGCTGGACAGCCCGGCCGCACCTGCCGCTGTACGCATCGGTCTGCCGGAGGACTTCGACGCCCGCCGTCTGGCGGCCATGTTGTCTGGCTATCTGGCGGTTGCCCCTGCGGTGCGGCTGGAAACCAGCAGCGGCATGAGCAGCGATTTGCAGCGCGACCTGGCCGCCGGAGCGTTGGACATGGCTTTGCTCAAGCGCGAACCGGGCAGCGGTCCCTGTATTGCCGCCTGGCCTGAGACCCTGGTGTGGGCCGCTGGTCAGCAGCCTGTGCCGGATGCGGCCGAGGTGCCGTTGGCCTTGTTCCCGCAGGGCTGCATCTACCGGCTGCGGGCCATCCGTGCGCTGGAGCAGGCCGGCAAACGCTGGCGCGTGGCCTTTGGCAGCCATAGCCTGGCGGGTATTCAGGCGGCGGTGGCAGCCGGCCTGGCGCTCAGCGTGCTGCCGACCAGCGCCTTGCTGCCAGAGCACCGTGTGCTGGGCCCGGCAGACGGCTACCCCGGGCTGCCACAGGCCGAGCTGGCCCTGGTCGCCGCGGCCCAGCCCCTGAGCGCGGCCCAGCGCAGCCTGGCCGACTACCTGGTCCGCGCGATGGCGGCCGATGGCGCCAGTGTGCAGACCTGAATTGCTATATTTTTCGTAGCTTCTTGCGCAGATAAATTCTGCGCCAACGGCTGATTTGCCCTATAAGTGCGCAATGGCGCCAAAAGCCCATTTTCGTCAGCAAACCGTCAATTTGCGTGGCCACAATGCGGCGAATAAAACAAACCCCGGCACGCCGTGCACGGGAACCGGAGACAAGCATGCGCAATAAGCAAGCCCACAACGCTTACCAGCAAGGCCTGGACAAGAACCCCGCGAACTTTGTGGCCTTGTCGCCGCTGAGCTTTATTGAGCGATCGGCCAAGGTCTACCCGGACCGGTTGGCGGTAATCTACGGTGAGCGCCGCCAAACCTGGGCCCAGACCTACACCCGCTGCCGCCAGCTGGCCAGCGCCTTGCAGGCGCGGGGCATAGGCGAGGGTGACACCGTGGCCGTGATGCTGCCCAATGTGCCGGCCATGCTGGAGGTCCATTTTGGCGTACCCATGTCGGGCGCCGTGCTCAATACCCTGAATACCCGGCTGGACGGCGAAGCCATCGCCTTCATGCTGCAACACGGCGAAGCCAAGGTGCTGCTGGTGGATAGGGAGTTCGCTTCTGTGGTCGAAAAGGCCCTGGCCCTGCTGGGCGACCAGCGGCCCTATGTGATCGAGGTGGAGGACGCCTTGGCGCCCGAGGGCAAATACCTGGGCGATACCGACTACGAGAGCTTCATCGCCTCGGGCAAGCCCGACTTCGTCTGGCAGCTGCCGGCCGACGAGTGGGACGCGATCGCGCTGAACTACACCTCCGGCACTACCGGCAACCCCAAGGGCGTGGTCACCCACCACCGCGGCGCCTACCTGAACGCAGCCAACAACGTGCTGTCCTGGCAGATACCGCACCACGCCGTGTATTTGTGGACCCTGCCCATGTTCCACTGTAATGGCTGGTGCTTCCCCTGGACCATGGCCTTGATCGCCGGCACCAGCGTCTGCCTGCGGCGTGTGGACCCGGCGCTGATCTACCCGCTGATACGCGAGCACCACATCACCCACCTGTGCGGCGCGCCGATTGTGTTCAGCATGTTGATCCATGCGCCCGCCGCCCTGCGTGAAGGCATCACCCACACCATCCAGGGCCTGGTAGCCGGTGCGGCGCCACCGGCGGCGGTGATCGAGGGCTGCGAGAACGCGGGCATCCACATAACGCACGTTTATGGCCTGACCGAGGTGTATGGTCCGGCGGCCGTGTGTGCGCCGCAAGAGTCCTGGGCCGGCCTACCGATAGCCGAGCGCGCCCGCCTGAACAGCCGCCAAGGCGTGCCCTACCCATTGCAGCAAGCGGTGGCCGTGCTGGACCCGGACACCCTGCAGCCGGTGCCTGCCGATGGCACGACGATGGGCGAAATCTTCTTCCGTGGCAATGTGGTGATGAAGGGCTATCTAAAGAACCCGGTCGCCACCGAAGCGGCGTTTGCCGGTGGCTGGTTCCACACCGGCGACCTGGCGGTGATGCACCCCGATGGCTATGCCCAGATCAAGGACCGCAGCAAGGACATCATCATTTCGGGTGGTGAAAACATCTCGTCTATCGAGGTGGAAGACGTGTTGCACCGCCATCCGGCGGTGATGCTGGCCGCCGTGGTGGCCCAGCCGGACGAAAAATGGGGTGAAGTGCCCTGCGCCTTCATCGAATTGAAGGGTGATGTGCAGGCCAGCGCCCAGGACATTATTGACTTCTGCCGAAGCCATATGGCACGCTTCAAGGTACCGAAGCAGGTGGTCTTCTGCAAATTGCCGAAGACGTCAACCGGGAAAATCCAAAAATTTGTGCTGCGCGAGCAAGTAAAGTCGAACGCAGACACGTGATGCCTCTCCGCCTGCCGCGCACAGTGTTGTGTGGCGGGCCTGTCCGATGAACCTGCAGTAAAGGACTCGATTTGCCCAGCGACATCATTCTCCAGACGGAAGGCCTGACCAAGGAATTTCTTGGCTTTGCCGCAGTGGCCTGCGTCAATCTGCAGGTGCAACGCGGCAGCATCCACGCGCTGATCGGCCCCAACGGCGCGGGCAAGACCACTGTCTTCAACCTGCTCACCAAATTCATCCAGCCCACCAAGGGGCAAATCCAGTTCAACGGCATCGACATCACGCGTGAAACACCCATCCAGGTGGCGCGACGTGGCATGGTGCGTTCGTTCCAGATATCCGCCACATTCGCCCACTTGACGGCGCTTGAAAACGTGCGTGTGGCCCTGCAGCGCAAGCGTACCGATTCCTTCAACTTTTGGTCCTCGGTGAAGCGGCTGGACGCGCTGAATGGCCGGGCCATGGAGCTGCTGGAGCAGGTGGACCTGCAAGGCTTTGCCGACACCGTGGCGGTAGAGATGCCCTATGGCCGCAAGCGCGCCCTGGAGATCGCCACCACGCTGGCCCTGGAGCCCGAGCTGATGCTGCTGGACGAACCCACCCAGGGCATGGGCCACGAGGACGTGGGCCGTGTCGTGGAGCTGATCCGCAAGGTGTCCAAAGGCCGCACCATCCTGATGGTGGAGCACAACCTGTCGGTGGTCGAGTCGCTGTGCGACACGCTCACCGTCTTGCAGCGCGGCAGCGTGCTGGCCGAGGGCAACTACGCCACCGTATCCAAAGACCCGCGCGTGCTCGAAGCCTATGTGGGGGTGGAGGCATGAGCGCGGTGGCCGGCGCGGCCATGCTGCGGGTGCAGGGCCTGCATGCCTACTACGGTGAATCCCACATCCTGCACGGCATGGACCTGCATGTGCACCAGGGTGAGCTGATCACTCTGCTGGGCCGCAATGGCGCGGGTCGCTCAACCACGCTGAAAGCCATACTGGGCCTGGTGGGCAAGCGCACCGGTTCCATCCAGTTCAATGGGCAGGAAATCATTGGCATGGCGCCGCACCACATCGCGCGCCTGGGCGTGGGGTTTTGCCCGGAAGAGCGCGGCATTTTTGCTGGCCTGTCCACCGAAGAAAACCTGATGCTGCCCCCGGTGGTGGCCAGTGGCGGCATGACGCTGGATGAAATCTATGCGCTGTTTCCCAACCTGCATGAGCGCCGCAACAGCCCCGGCACCCGCCTGTCGGGTGGCGAGCAGCAGATGCTGGCCATGGCTCGCATTTTGCGCACCGGCGCCAAGATGCTGCTGCTGGACGAGATCACCGAAGGCCTGGCCCCGGTGATCGTGAAGAAGCTGGGCGAGGTGATACGCCTGCTGAAAACGCGTGGCTACACCATCGTCTTGGTGGAGCAGAACTTCCGATTTGCCGCACCCCTGGCGGACAGGCATTACGTGCTGGAGCATGGCCTGGTGGCCATGGTGGTACAGAAAGACGAGCTGGCAGCCAAGACCAGCGACATGCAAGCCTTGCTCGGCGTGTAAGCCGGGATACCCCTTTTATTGTTGATCAGAGGAGACACCCCATGAAATTCAAGCCCACACCGCTTGCCACATCACTTGCTATGGCTGCAGGTTTTTCCCTTTTGTTGGCCACGGGGGCCCAGGCACAGGTGTCCGACGGTGTCGTCAAGATCGGTGTGCTGACCGATCTGTCGGGCACTTACTCCGATCTGGCCGGGCCCGGTGCGGTGCTCGCCACCAAGATGGCGATCGATGATTTTGTGGCCGCCGAAAAGCCCAGTTTCAAGGTAGAAATGGTGGCCGCCGACCACCAGAACAAGGGCGATATCGCCGCCAACAAGGCCCGTGAATGGGTGGAGCGCGACAAGGTGGACGTGCTGACCGAATTGGTCACCAGCTCCACCGCGCTGGCGGTGCAGAAGATCGGCAAGGAGAAGAACAAGATCGTGCTGATCAACGGTGCGGGCGCCACCTCCATCACCAACGAAGCCTGCAACGACGTGACCGTGCACTGGGCCTACGACACCTATGCCGTGGCCAATGGCACGGCCAAGGCGGTGACCAAGGCCGGTGGCAAGAAATGGTTCTTCCTGACGGCCGACTATGCATTCGGCCATGCGCTGGAAAAAGATGCGTCTGACGTGGTCAAGGCCAATGGCGGCGAAGTGGTGGGCGGCGTGCGCCACCCGTTTCCCACCTCGGACTTTTCGTCCTTTCTGCTGAAGGCGCAGTCCTCGGGCGCGCAGATCATCGGCCTGGCGAATGCGGGTGGCGATACCGTTAACTCCATCAAGCAGGCGGCCGAGTTCGGCATCACCGGCAAGCAGCAGCTGGCCGGGCTGCTGATGTTCATCACCGACATCCATTCCCTGGGCCTGAAGACCACCCAGAACATGTACCTCACCGAAGGTTTCTACTGGGACCTGAACGACCAGACCCGGGCCTGGTCCAAGCGCTTCTTCGATCAGCACAAGCGTATGCCGACCATGGTGCAGGCAGGGCAGTACTCGTCCACCATGCACTACCTGAAGGCTGTGAAGGCCGCCAACAGCGACGATACCGCCAAGGTCATGGCGCAGATGAAGAAGATGCCGGTGAACGACTTCTTCGCCAAGAACGGCACCATCCGTGAAGACGGCCGCATGGTGCACGACATGTACCTCATGCAGGTCAAGACCCCGGCCGAGTCGAAGACGCCGTGGGACTACTACAACGTGCGTGCCACCATCCCAGCGGCCGAAGCCTTCCAGCCGCTGTCGGCATCGCGCTGCCCCTTGGTCAAAAAGTAAACCCCCTGTCCCCGGGGCCGCGTACGGCCTTGGGGTTTGTCTGCGCTACGAGGGAATCCCGCTATGGATATTTTTGGCATACCGTCACCGGCCTTTTTCGGCCAGCTGCTGCTGGGGCTGATCAACGGCTCGTTTTATGCCATCTTGAGCCTGGGCCTGGCCATTATTTTTGGCCTGCTCAACATTATTAATTTTGCCCATGGCGCGCAGTACATGGTGGGGGCTTTTGTCGCCTGGCTGGGCTTCAGCTACCTGGGCATCAACTACTGGTGGGCCCTGATTTTGTCGCCCCTGGTAGTGGGTGTGGTCGCGGTCGCGATAGAGCGCCTTATGCTGCGCCACCTGTACAAGTTGGATCACTTGTATGGACTGCTGCTGACCTTTGGCCTAGCGCTGATCGCTGAGGGGGTGTTCAAGAATTTCTTTGGCGTGTCAGGCTCGTCTTACGAGGTACCGGAGCTGCTGCAAGGCGGCGTGAATCTGGGCTTTATGTACCTGCCGATATACCGCGCCTGGGTGGTGGTGGCGGCATTGAGCGTGTGCTTTGTCGCGTGGTACGCCATTGAGCGCACGCGCCTGGGCGCCACACTGCGTGCGGCCACCCAGCGGCCAGATCTGGTGCAGGCCCTGGGCATCAATGTGCCGGTGCTGCTGACGGCCACCTATGCGGTGGGGGCGGCGCTGGCGGCCTTTGCTGGCGTGCTGGCCGCGCCCATTGTGCAGGTCAACCCGGTGATGGGCTCCAACCTCATCATCGTGGTGTTTGCCGTGGTGGTGATTGGCGGCATGGGCTCCATCATGGGCTCCATCGTCACCGGCCTGGGCCTGGGTGTGGTGGAGGGGCTGACCAAGGTGTTTTATCCCGAAGCCTCGGCCGTGGTGATCTTTCTGGTCATGGTGTTGGTGCTGCTGGTTAAACCCGCAGGCCTGTTTGGCAAGCAAGCCTGAGGACGAACGATGCAATCTGTTCAATCTGTTCCATCCGGCGTCGCCAGCAAGAACGAGCGCCAGCGTACGCTATGGATGTTTGTAGCTCTGGTCGTGGTGGGCAGCATCGCGCCCTTTGTGCTGTACCCCACGTTCCTGATGAAGGTGCTGTGCTTTGCGTTGTTTGCCTGCGCGTTTAACCTGCTGCTGGGCTTTGCGGGGCTGTTGTCGTTCGGGCATGCGGCCTTCTTTGGCGGCTCGGCCTATATCACCGGTTACCTGTGCCGCGACCTGGGCTGGTCGCCCGAGCTGGGCCTGCTGGCCGGCGCTGCGTTTGGTGCGGTGTTGGGTGCCATCTTTGGCATGCTGGCGATACGCCGCAGCGGCATCTACCTGACCATGATCACATTGGGCTTAGCCCAGCTGGTGTACTTTGTGGCGCTGCAAATGGGCTTTACCGGAGGCGAGGATGGCATGCAGGGCATTCCGCGCGGCAAGTTGTTTGGGCTGGTGGACATGTCGGACAACATTGCTATGTACTTCTTCGTGTTTGCGGTGTTCATGGGCGGTTTTTGGCTGGTGCACCGCACCATCCATTCCCCGTTCGGCCAGATCCTGAAGGCCATACGCGACAACGAGGCGCGGGCTACGTCACTCGGCTATGACGTGGCGCGCTACAAGCTGTTGGCCTTCGTCATCTCGGCCACGCTGTCGGGTCTGGCGGGTTCCATGAAGGCGCTGGTGTTCCAACTGGCCTCGCTGGCCGACGTGCACTGGCATACCTCGGGCCAGGTGGTGCTGATGACGCTGCTGGGCGGCTTGGGCACCATCCTCGGCCCGGTGGCTGGCGCCATCACCATCGTCAGCCTGGAGGACCTGCTGGCCGACAAGGTGGGCTCCTGGGTCACGGTGATCATGGGTGTGATCTTCGTGGTCTGCGTGATGGTGTTTCGCCGTGGCGTGGTCGGCGAGATCAGCGCGCTGTTCGGCAAGAAGCCGGCCGCGGGGCCCGCCGGGCATTAAAGCCAGGCGCTCCTATTTTTAACATCAAAAATAGGAGCGCTTTGCGCAGTATTTATCAGCGCTAGAGGTGGATTTTCTGCCTGAAAAATGGCTTGTTTTTCAACTATTCAGGGCTGCGGCTGGGCAAGGTGATGCTGGAAGAAAGCAAGCACCTGAGCATTGAAATCTTGGTGAAAAGCGAGGCGGTCGAAACCGGGTGAATCGCTACAGATTTCTGGCTTCGATTGGCGCAAAGCGGGTGAGCAGGGCATAAGAAAACCGAAGTGCGTGGCATTGTCTACCACCCGCCATTCAGGTGCCACAGGCAGATTCCTGCGCACCGCGGCCACGCTTTCGGGCGTGACGCCGTCGCCACCGTAGGCCGAGGCCCAGAGCTGGATGGGAATTGTCACGTTCTTCAAGCCCTCGGCGCTGAAGACCATGCTCAGCGGGTCGGCGATGACCGCCGCTTGGATGCGGCTGTCATGGACCAGAGGTAAAGCGAGCAGCTCCTGGAATCTTTGCCGCATGCGTTTACACGCCGGGCTTTCAGGCTCCGATGCGCAGGGCGAGGAGGGTGGCGGAGGGAGAAGTTGGAAGTCCGGACTGGCTCCACCCAGCACAAGGCCGGTGTAGCCGCCCCTGGAAAAACCGTAGAAGCCGATTTTGTTGGCGGCCAGTGTTGCGTGGCCTTCCCAGGGGCCGAGCATGAAGTCGATCAACCGTTGGATATCGGTCGGTCGCGTTGCCAGCGCTGAAATGGAGTCGTTCGGGCCGCCGCGAATCAGGTGGTTGTCTTGCGAGTGGTTGATGGCGGCCACCACAAACCCTGCATTGGCCAGTGCATCCGCCGTGTCGCGTTGGTCAAAGAAAGAGCCGCCATAGCCATGCGAAACCACGACCAGGGGCAGCTGTGTACCCGATACCGGGCAGTTCTGGACGCCGTCGATGACCAGGCGATCGAGCGCAATCTTGCCTGCGGGCGCAGCACAGGGCGACCACACGGCACCGTGTAATGCCGGGCCGTTCGCGTCTGCCGGTACTTCGATGAAGCTGAAGCCTGCCGCCTGTGCCAGAGCGGAGGAAAGGCAGAGCGTGGCGACGGAAAGAAGCTGCTGAAAAGTCATGTGTGCTCTCATAACATGTTCACTTTCTCTTGTCGTCATAAGAACGTGTTCAAAGGCCCTGGCAAGGTGACGTGTGCTTACATTACATGCCCGCGTAGTTTGGCCCGCCACCGCCTTCGGGTGTGACCCAGACGATGTTCTGCGTCGGGTCCTTGATGTCGCAGGTCTTGCAGTGCACGCAGTTTTGCGCGTTGATCTGCAGCTTGTCCTGCCCGCTGTCGGTTTTGATGAACTCGTACACGCCGGCAGGGCAGTAGCGGGCTTCGGGGCCCGCGTACTTGTGCAGGTTTACGTCCACTGGCACCGAGGCGTTCTTCAGCGTCAGGTGTGCGGGCTGGTTTTCCGCATGGTTTGTGTTGCTGATGAAGACGCTGCTGAGCCGGTCAAAGGTCAGCTTGCCATCGGGCTTGGGGTAGGCGATGGGCTTGCACTCGGCTGCGGGCTTCAAGTAGGCGTGGTCGGGCTTGTCGCGGCGCAGTGTCCAGGGGATGTGGCCGCGCAGCGCGAACTGCTCGATGCCGTTCATCAGCGTGGCCGTGACCAGGCCCTTTTTGAACCAGGCCTTGAAGTTGCGCGCCTTGTGCAGCTCTGCATGCAGCCAGCTTTTCTCGAAGGCCTCGGGGTAGGCGCTGAGCTCGTCGTGCTGGCGGCCGTTGGTGACGGCGTCGTAAGCGGCCTCGGCGGCCAGCATGCCGGTCTTGATGGCGGCGTGGCTGCCCTTGATGCGGCTCACGTTCAGGTAGCCGGCGTCGCAGCCCACCAGCGCGCCGCCGGGGAACACGGTCTTGGGCAGGCTCATCAGGCCACCAGCCGTGATGGCACGCGCGCCATAGCCCAGGCGCTTGGCCGGATTGACGCCGTGCTCTGCGTCGCCTTCCAGATACCAACGCACATTGGGGTGGGTTTTCCAGCGCTGGAATTCTTCAAACGGGCTAAGGTAGGGGTTGGCGTAGTCCAGTCCGGTGATGAAGCCCAGGGTGACCTTGTTGCCTTCCATGTGGTACAGAAAGGCACCGCCGTAGGTACTGTTGTCCATGGGCCAGCCGGCGGTGTGCATGACGAAACCGGGCTGGTGGCGCTTGGGGTCGATCTCCCAGACTTCCTTGATGCCCAGGCCGTAGGTTTGCGGGTCTTTGCCATCGTCGAGCTTGAACTTGGCGATCAGCTGCTTGCCCAGGTGGCCGCGTGCGCCTTCGGCGAACACCGTGTACTTGGCGTGCAACTCCATGCCGATCTGGAAGTCGGCCGTGGGCTCGCCTTCCTTGCTCACACCCATGTTGCCGGTGGCCACGCCTTTGACCGAACCGTCATCGTTGTACAGCACTTCGGCCGCGGCGAAGCCGGGGAAGATTTCCACGCCCAGGGCTTCGGCCTGCTCGCCCAGCCACTTGGTGACGGCACCCAGGCTGACGATGTAGTTGCCGTGGTTCTGGAAGCAGCCTGGCAGCAGGAAGTTGGGTGTGCGAAAGGACGACTTTTCGCCAAGGAAGATCATCGCGTCATCGGTCACCGGCTGGTTCAGCGGCGCGCCCATGGCCTTCCAGTTGGGGAAGAGTTCGCTCAGCGCGATCGGGTCCATGATGGCGCCGCTGAGGATGTGGGCACCGGGCTCGGAGCCTTTCTCCAGCACCACGACCGAGATGTCCGTGCCTTTTTCCGCTGCCAGTTGTTTCAGGCGGATGGCTGTGGAAAGCCCGCCAGGGCCGCCGCCAACGACGACCACGTCATATTCCATGGCTTCGCGGGGGCCAAACTGGGCAAGAATCTCTTCGTTCGTCATGGGCGTTTTCCTGTGGGGGGCTATTACTGCGCGATGCTTATGCTGCAGTTACGTGGCTTACAAAATCGCAAGGCATTTTATGTGGATGGGACGGCTGCACTGTCACAATCCAGAGTCCACTTAACGAACAGCGAAGAGGCTTGTGATGGCATACAGCATGGATCTTTCAGGCCGGGTGGCTTTGGTTACCGGGGCCTCGGGCGGCTTGGGGGCGCAGTTTGCCCGAACTTTGTCGCGTGCAGGGGCTGCTGTAGTGCTGGCCAGTCGCCAAGTTGACAAGCTCAAGGACTTGCGCGCCCGCATCGAGGGCGAGGGTGGTGATGCCCATGTGGTCGAATTGGACGTGAGCGATATGGATTCCATCAAATCGGCCGTGGCCCACGCAGAGACCGAGGTGGGCTCCATCGACATCCTGGTCAATAACTCGGGTGTGAGCACCACCCAGCGCCTGCAGGACGTGACCGAGGACGACTTTGACTTCATCTTCAACACCAATGTGCGTGGTGCCTTTTTTGTGGCGCAAGAGGTGGGCAAGCGCATGCTGGCGCGCGCCAACGGCTCGGCGCCGGGCAGCTTTACTGGCGGGCGCATCATCAATATCGCCAGCATGGCCGGGCTCAAGGTGCTGCCGCAGATCGGCGTGTACTGCATGAGCAAGTCGGCGGTGATCCAGATGACCAAGGCCATGGCGGTGGAGTGGGGCAAACACGGCATCAACGTGAATGCCATCTGCCCCGGCTACATTGACACCGACATCAACCACCATCACTGGAAAACCGAGCAGGGCCAGAAGCTGGTGCAGATGCTGCCACGCAAGCGCGTGGGCAAGCCGGAAGACCTGGACGCGCTGCTGGTCATGCTGGCCTGCGGTCAAAGCCATTTTGTGAACGGCGCAGTGATTGCTGCAGACGATGGGTTTGGCGCGGGCTGAGTGTCTTCAAGGCTGCAGGCCGGTATTCTGGCCGCAGTAGGTACACTTTTAGGACCTAAAAATGGCTGCTAGCGCATATAAATAAAGCGCTGGCAGCTATTTTATTTGTAGCGGGCCAAGAGTGCCTTGACTGACTTGGCGCCGCCTATGAACGCGCGTCGAAGAAGCGTTGCACATCCAGCGCCGCCGCCAGCTTTTTCTCCAAGGGCAGTGGCTCGCCATGCAACCGGGCCGCAAGCAGCTCGGCGCACAGGTGGGCAAAGCTGAGTCCGCGCGAGCCCATGGCGGTGCTGACCCATAGGCCGGGTGCCAGTGTGCCGACCATGGGAAGGCGGTCTGGCGAGGTGCAGCGCACTCCGGCCCAGTCTTGCACGCGGCCTTCAACAAAGCAGGGAGTCAGCGCCTCGGCAGCTGTGGGTAGCAGGCTGCGCAGGCGTTCCAGGTTGCCAATGCGGTCCGCGTCGCAGCTATCGCCGTGTACGCTGTCGCGTTCGTAGCTGGCGCCGATCAGCCAGGCACGGCCGGCCGTGCTGGGGAAGTCGGGTATGCAATGGCCCTGGCCGTTGACCGGGAAAGGCGGCAGGGCCGCAGCACCGCGCAAGCCCCAGGAAATTTGGCCCCGTACGGCCTGCACCGGAATGTCTGCCGCTGCCACCTGTCGGCTGGCAAAGCCGGCTGCAACCACGATCAGCGGCGCCTGCGCCAAGACATGGCCTTGCGCGTCCAGTGCCTGCCAGCCCTGGTCGCAGGGCTGGAGGCGGTCTACTGGGCTGTGGCCGCGCACGCGGATGGCTGGGTGGTCCAGCAGTGCCTGCACCAGTTGCGCGGGTTTGATCCAGCCAGCGCGGGCGTGCCACAGCGCATGGGCGTCGGCAGGCAGGCCCGCCTGGTCCAACGCTTCCGTGCTGGCGGCCGTGTGAGCCGGGTATACGGCGGCAGGGCTACCGCCCAGCCATTCCAGCACGCCGGTGGCCTGCCAGTCTTGGCCCACTTGCAGCCGGGTTTGGGCCAGCTGCAGTGTGGCGCGTACACCGCTGGCCGATAGACGCGACTGCACATTGTGGTCGCGTGAAATCAGCGGCGAGAAGATGCCCGTGGGCAGGCCGGAAGCGCCTGCGGCCGGGGCTGCAGCAGCGTCCAGCACCAGTACCTGCCAGCCGCGCCGTGCCAGGCTGTCGGCCACGCCGGCCCCGGCCAGGCCAGAGCCTATGACCACGCAGTGGCTGGGTGTGGGCGCGGGCTGCACTGCGGGGCGAGGTTCCCAGCGCGGGTCGAAGCGGCCCTGCAGGTTGTCACGCTTGGGTGGCACGCCCGGGGTTTTTTGCACCGAGAAGCCGCACTGCTCCAGCGCGTCGCGCACCGCGCGGGCGATGGTCCAGGTGGCGATGCGCGTGCCGCGTTTGCAGCAGCGCGACACGGCCTTCAGCGTGTGCGGGCTCCAGATGTCGGGGTTGCGCTGGGGGCTGAATCCATCCAGATACACGCTGTCTGCTTGCAGCGCCATTTCGCGCAGCATGGCTTGTGCGTCGCCTATACACAGGGTGAGCTGTACTTGGCCGCCCTCAAACACCAGACGATGGAAACCCGGTGACAGGCCCCACCATTGGGCGTGCAGTTGCTGCGCCAGCGGCAGCAGGGCAGGGTGAGCGTCGAAGCTGCGCAGTAGATCGTCGGCACTGGAGGGCCAGGCTTCGATGGAAACAAAATGCAGCAACGACGGGCGCTGCGGGTCGGCCTTCCAGGCTGCCCAGGCCACCAGAAAGTTCAACCCCAGGCCAAAACCGGTTTCCAGAATGCACCACTGGGGCTGTTGTGCCCAGGCTGCAGGCAGGCCACAACCGTGGAAGAAGACCTCTTGTGCCTGGCTCAGCCCGCCGGACTCGCTGCGGTAGCGGTCGCCAAAGCGTGGGCTGAACGGGGTTCCATCAGGCAGCCATTGGATAAGCTCCGACAAGATCAGGCTGCTGGCGGTACGTAGCCTTGGGCGGCATCTGCGCCCGAACCGAAGAAATGGTTTTCCATCTGGCGGGCCAGGTACTGGCGGGCGCGCAGGTCGGCCAGGTTCAGGCGGTTTTCATTTACCAGCATGGTCTGGTGCTTGAGCCAGGCAGCCCAGGCTTCCTTGCTGACGTTCTCCCAGATGCGCTTGCCCAGGTCACCGGGGTAGGGCGGGAAATCCAGGCCTTCAGCTTCCTTGTCGAGTTTGATGCAGTGGACCATGCGTGCCATAAAAAGCCTTGTAATGTGTTGTGTGGGGTGCGCAAACCGATTGCGATTCGCATTGCAGGGGGCGACTGTAGCAATGTTTGCAACGCCCTGGCGTCGGCTGGACTTTACAGAACTTCGCGTACGGGCGTCGGCAAACGGGGCCGCTATCGCGTTGCAGTAGTACTGTATTTTAGGAGCCTTGCCATGCGTATCGTGATTTCTGTCGTGTTGCTAGCCTGTACCTTGAGTGGCTGCGTGGTTGCTCCTTATGGCCCACGGGCCTACGGTCCTGGATACTATGAGGCGCCAGCGGTGGTGGTGCAGCCTTCGGTTTATGTGGCGCCCCGGCCTTATTACTATGGCAACCCCTATTGGCGCGGCCATATGGGCTGGCGCTAAGTTTCGGCTGTAGTCTGTGTACAGGGTTCTATATTCTTAATAGCGCTATACAAACAAGAAAACAGTCGTTTGAGGCCTAAAGCTTTGGCCAGACAATATTGCTTACAACTTTATTGCCAGGGCCATGCATGCGCTTTTTTTATAGCATTTCTCCGTCTAGCCGTTCATCCAGCGTGGTGCGCACAGTGTTCGCCGGCCTGCTCTTGGCCGCGACAGGCCTGGCATCTGCGCAGCAAACCACGCTGCTGAACGGCTCATATGACGTGGCGCGTGAGTTCTACAAGGACTACAACGCCGCTTTCGTCGCGCATATCAAGAAGACCACCGGCAAGGATGTGAAGGTAGACCAGTCGCATGCCGGCTCCAGCGCCATTGCGCGCTCGGTGGCCGAAGGTCTGGATGCCGACGTGGTGACCATGAACACATCGACCGACATCGACTTTCTGGCCGACAAGGGCGTGGTTGCGAAGGACTGGAACAAGAGGTTCCCGGGCAATGCATCGCCCACCACGTCCACCATGTTGTTTCTGGTGCGCAATGGCAACCCCAAGGGCATCAAGGACTGGGATGACTTGGTCAAGCCCGGCATCCAGGTGGTGGTGGTGAACCCCAAGACCGGCGGCAACGGCCGCTACGCCTATCTGGCGGCCTGGGGCTATGTGAAGAAGAAGGGCGGCAGCGATGCCCAGGCGGCCGAGTTTGTGGGCAAGCTGTACAAGAACGTACCCGTGCTGGCCCAAGGCGGCCGGGCGGCCACCACGACCTTTCTGCAGCGCAATATCGGCGATGTGCTGATCACCTTCGAGTCCGAAGTGGTGTCGATCGACCGCGAGTTTGGTGAGGGCAAGGTGGATGCGATCCACCCCAGCATCAGCGTTGTCGCCGAGAACCCGGTGGCCGTGGTAGAGCGTACCGTAGCTAAAAAGGGCACGGCCGTGCTGGCCAAGGAATACCTGGACTATCTGTACTCCGATGAAGCGCAGGAGATTGCGGCAAAGCACGCACTGCGCCCCCGCAACGAAGCCATCCTGAAGAAATACGCTGCGGTGTTCAAGCCTATCCAGTTGTTTACCGTGAACGAGCTGTTTGGCAGCCTGGGTGAAGCGCAGAAGGTGCACTTCAACGACGGCGGCCAGTTCGACAAGATCTACACCCCAGGTGCCAAATGAGCGTTGCGCGCGCTCCGTCCGGCAAGGCTAAACGCGTCTTGCCCGGTTTTGGCCTGACCCTGGGCTATACCGTGCTCTACTTGAGCATCATCGTGCTGGTGCCCTTGTCGGCCCTGTTTCTGAAGACCTTTACCCTGAGCTGGGACCAGTTCGTGGACGCCGTGACGGGACCGCGCGTGCTGGCCTCGTACCGACTGACCTTTGGCGCGTCTTTGCTGGCGGCCTTGGTGAACCTGGTGTTTGGGTTGCTGGTAGCCTGGGTGCTGGTGCGCTACAGCTTTCCCGGCAAGAAGATTGTGGACGCCTTGGTGGACCTGCCATTTGCTTTGCCCACGGCCGTTGCCGGCATTTCGCTGACTGCGCTGCTGGCGGGTAACGGCTGGCTGGGCCAGTACCTGGAACCCTTGGGCATCAAGCTGGCGTTTACGCCGGCCGGGGTGGTGATTGCGCTGATCTTCATTGGCCTACCCTTCGTGGTGCGTACGGTGCAGCCGGTGCTGGAAGATGCCGAGAAAGAGCTGGAAGAGGCCGCCACCTCGCTGGGCGCAACCCGGCTGCAGATCTTCACTCGGGTGATCCTGCCGCATATCGCACCAGCACTGTTGACCGGTTTTGCCATGGCTTTCGCGCGCGCCATTGGTGAATACGGCTCGGTGATTTTCATTGCCGGCAATATGCCCATGGTGTCCGAGATCACTCCGCTGATCATCATTGGCAAGCTGGAACAGTACGACTACGCCGGTGCTACCGCCGTGGCCGTGGTGATGTTGACCATATCCTTCATTCTGTTGCTGCTGATCAACGCCTTGCAGGCCTGGCAGCGCCGCCAAACTGGAGCCACGGCATGAGTGCCAATACCGTACGCCGCGCCCAGGCCGGCACCACCGAGTCCGCCTGGGTCCGCTACACGCTGCTGACCGTGGCGCTGGTGTTTCTGCTGCTATTCCTGGTGCTGCCGCTGGCCGCGGTTTTTACCGAGGCCTTGCGCAAAGGCTTGGGTGCCTACCTGGAAGCCCTGCAGGAGCCCGATGCCTGGTCCGCTATCAAGCTGACTTTGCTGACGGCCGTGATCGCCGTGCCGCTGAACCTGGTGTTTGGCATCGCCGCGTCCTGGGCGATTGCCAAGTTCGACTTCTGGGGCAAGTCTTTTCTGACCACACTGGTGGACCTGCCATTCTCGGTGTCGCCAGTGGTGGCGGGCCTGGTCTACGTGCTGCTGTTTGGCGCCAGCGGCTGGTTCGGCCCCTGGCTGCAGGCGCACGATATGAAGATTGTGTTTGCGGTGCCGGGCATTGTGCTGGCTACCGTGTTCGTGACCTTCCCCTTTGTGGCCCGCGAGCTGATTCCGCTGATGCAGGCCCAGGGCAATGACGAGGAGCAGGCGGCCATCGTGTTGGGTGCAACGGGCTGGCAGACCTTCTGGCATGTGACTCTGCCGAACATTAAATGGGGCCTGCTGTACGGCGTGATCCTGACCAACGCGCGTGCCATGGGCGAGTTTGGCGCGGTGTCGGTGGTGTCTGGCCATATCCGCGGGCAGACCAATACGCTGCCGTTGCACGTCGAGATTTTGTACAACGAATACCAATCCGTGGCGGCGTTTGCCGTGGCGTCTTTGCTGGCCATCCTGGCGCTGGTGACGCTGGTGATCAAGTCGGTGGCCGAGTGGCGTATCGAGCGCGAGCTGCGCTCCATTGCCGAAATGCCACCCGAAGCGCCACGTACCGATACACCTGCGGCACAGCTTGCCGCCGCCCATTGAAAGAGGCCTCTTATGAGCATCGAAATCCGCAATATCCATAAGCAGTTTGGCAGCTTCACCGCCCTGGGCGACGTCAGCCTGGACATCCAGTCGGGCGAGCTGGTGGCTCTGCTCGGCCCCTCGGGCTGTGGAAAGACTACGCTGCTGCGCATCATCGCCGGGCTGGAAACGCCGGACGCTGGCAGCATCCACTTCTCCGGCGAAGACACCACCGACGTGCATGTGCGCGAGCGCCAGGTGGGCTTTGTGTTCCAGCACTATGCGCTGTTCCGACATATGACGGTGTTCGAGAACGTGGCCTTTGGCCTGCGTGTCAAGCCGCGTGGCCAGCGCCCCAGCGAGTCGGCGATCAAGGCCAAGGTGCATGAGCTGTTGGGCCTGGTGCAACTGGACTGGTTGGCCAATCGGTACCCCAGCCAGCTGTCTGGCGGTCAGCGCCAGCGTATCGCCCTGGCGCGCGCGCTGGCGGTGGAGCCCAAGGTGCTGCTGTTGGACGAGCCCTTTGGTGCGCTGGACGCCAAGGTGCGCAAGGAGCTGCGCCGCTGGTTGCGCCGCCTGCATGACGACCTGAACGTGACCAGCATCTTCGTGACCCACGACCAGGAAGAAGCGCTGGAGGTGGCCGACCGCGTGGTGGTAATGAACAAGGGCAAGGTCGAGCAGATCGGCTCGCCACAAGACGTGTGGGACCACCCGGCCAGCCCCTTTGTGTATGGTTTCCTGGGCGATGTGAACCTGTTCCATGGCCGCGCCCACGAGGGCGAGGTGCAGCTCGAAGGCATCAAGATTCAGGCGCCCGAGCACCCCCACGCGCAAGACGCTAAGGCCTTTGCCTATGTGCGCCCGCACGACATCGCTGTGCAGCGCTACGTGAAGGGCGAGGGCCTGGATGCCGCGGGCAAGCCGATCGGCATGGTGGTGACGCTGACCCGCGCATTGGTGATTGGTCCTATCGCCCGTTTGGAACTAACGCCGCTGGAGCAGCACCAAGCCGTGGACAATACGCTGGATAACCTGGTGGAAGCGCAGTTGCCTGCGGAGCAGTTCCGGGTTCTAGGTTTGCAAGAGGGCGACACGCTGGTGGTGACACCGCGTCGCGCCAAAGTGTTTGTGGAGTCCGCGCCAGCGTGATGTAGCCCCCGGGGGTGCGTCCGCAGGGCGCATTTTTTGAAAGCTATGCATGTTGTTGTCCTGGATTGATGCCGCCCCACGCCGTGTGCTGTTGGGGATCAGCGTGGTGTGTATCGGCCTGCTGGCCTTTGGCCTGTATTTGCAGCACGTGGTGGGCCTGGAGCCTTGCCCCATGTGCATCGTGCAGCGCTATGCTCTTGTTTTAGTAGCAATCATCGCAGGTATCACCAGCGCCAGTGGCAAAAAAAGCTTGCATGTCTCTGGCGTGCTGTTGGTACTGCTGGTGGCTGGTTTCGGGGCGTTTGTGGCTGCGCGTCAAAGCTGGCTGCAGTGGTATCCGCCCGAGGTGGCCACCTGCGGTCGCGACCTCTACGGAATGATTGAAACCTTCCCGCTGCAGCGCGCCATTCCCATGATCTTCAAGGGCGGCGGCGATTGCACGGTGGTGGACTGGACCTTTCTGGGCGGCTCGATCGCCAACTGGTCGTTTGTCTGCTTTGTCGCCATCATCCTGCTGGCGCTGGTGTTCCTGGGCCGCAAGCTCAAGGCCTGATCACCCCAGATAGAACTCGGACTGGCTGGGGCCGGGAGCGGGTGGTGGTTCCTGGGTTGCGCACACGTAGCGGTCGCGGCCTTGTCGCTTGGCCTCGTACAGGGCTGCGTCGGCCTGCTCCAGCAGATCTTGTTCGGAAATGTCCTTGTGCGGTATGACGCTGGCAATACCTACGCTCAGGGTCACGTGGCTGGCCGTAGGTGAGTCCTTGTGCGGATGGCCGGCATGCCGTATGCGCTCAAGGCAGCGTTGCGCAACCACCGTGGCGCCAGCGATATCGGTGTCCAGCAGCAGCACCGCAAACTCTTCGCCCCCATAGCGCATCAGCAATTCGCCAGGACGGCAAATGCAGGTGTTCAGAATGCGCGCCACTTCGCGCAGGCAGTCGTCGCCGTTCAGGTGGCCATAAGCGTCGTTGTAGCGCTTGAAATGGTCTATGTCTATCATCAGCAGGGCCAGCGACTGTTCCTGGCGCATGCTGCGCGCCCACTCGGAGGCCAGACACTGGTCGAAGAAACGCCGGTTCCCCACGCCCGTCAACCCGTCGGTCACGCTGAGCTCTGCCAGTTGTTCGTTGGCGCGCTGTAGCTCGGCCTGGAACTGCATACGCTCGGTGATGTCTTGCAAAGTGCCTTCCAGACGCACGGTATGCCCATCCTGCACGATGGCCTCGCCATGTGAATGCACCCAGACTTGGCGTGCGGCGGCGGTGGTCATTTGCAGCTCCAGAGCCCAGGGCGTGCCGTAGCGTATGGCTTCGGCCATCGCCTGCTCCAGCTTTTGGCGTGCCTCTGGCGGGTAGCAGGTCAGGGATTCGTCCAGGGACAGTGGCATGCCTACCGGCAGGTCGTGGATCAGAAAAACCTCGGGCGTCCAGGTTTGCAGCATGTTCGACAGGTCCAGTTCCCAGCCTCCGATCTTGGCGATCTCGCCGGTGCGCCGTTGCAAGGCCGTGGCGGCCGCCAGGTGCGCTTCTGCCTGCTTGCGTTCTGACACATCCATATGCGTACCCAGTACGCGGGTGACGCGGCCGTTCTCATCGCTCGCCGCGACCATGGCGTGGTCTAGCACCCAGATCCAGTGGCCGTCCTTGTGGCGCACGCGGTGCTCCAGCTTGTACGACGAGCTATGGCCCTTGATGTGGGCGATGAACGCAGCACGCAGCATGGGCAGCTCCTGCGGGTGCAGCAGTTGCCACCACAGGCCGCCGCGCAGCAAGATTTCATTGGGCTGGTAGCCCAGCATCTGCCAGAGACGGTCGCTGAAAACCATGGTGTTCTTGGCCATATTCCAGTCCCACAGACCCAGGTCCGCGCCCTTGAGGCCGAATTCAAAGCGCTGGGCGGTTTCTTTCAAGGCATCCTGTATCTCGGTATGGGCCAGGTGCATGGCCCTTCGGTGCTTATGGATGTAAGCCAGGCCTATGCAGGCAATCAGGCCGAATACCGCCAGCAGCCCCAGGTTCAGCAGGGCTTCGTTCCACCAGATGGCGTCTACCGCTGCCAGGTTTCGGCTCACAGAGATGGTCAGTGGCGTATGCATGTGCAGCTCGGCGGGCTGGATATTGCGAAAAACCAGCATGCGCTGGTCGCCCAATACCCTTGATTGGCCAATCAAACGGCTTACGGCCTGTCCCGACTGGACATGCTGGTGGAACATGGCTCCCGGCACGTTGATATTGGTGTTCAGGGATTTCGCATTGGGCGGAATCATGATGAACACCCGCCCATCGTGGTGCGTGATGCCGACCGTCATGTCGGGCGCGTACAGCACCGACTGCATCACGATGTCGAAATAGTTCGGCTCCAGTGTGGCGCTGATTAGGCCTATGAATTGCCCATCTACCTCAGATACGGCCTTGCTGGCCCCCACCGCATAGAAGCCAGAGCTGGGGATGTAGTTGGGCGACACATAGAGTGCCGCGTAGTCTGGGTTGGCTTGGGGAATTTCGAAATACGGGCTTTGGTGCAGGTCGGCGCCCAAGGCGTTCTTGTTGTTGCTGCCGATGACGATGCCGGATTTGTCCAGTATGGACAGGTCCCGCACGCCGGGCATGGCATCGGCCAGCAGCTGCAGGCGCCGTCCCATATTGGGCGCGTCGCCCGGGTGGTCGCTGTAGTACAGGTCGTACCGCAGACCGGCCAGGGCCCGGTTCACTCCCTGCAGCTGGCGGATCAGGTTTTCGCCCACCACGCGGGCCTGGGTTTGCAGGCGGTCGAACTCCTTTTCCCGGTTCAGTCCGTGTTCCCGCCAGAGTTTGCAGGCCACGGTGCCCAGCAAAACCAGCAGCACCAGTGCCATGGCCCACCATTCCTGGGTATGGCGGCGTTTCAGGCGGACGTCCGTCACCGGGGAATGCGGAGCCGCTTGCCTCATGGAGAAAGGCCCATTGCATGCATGTCGCGGTGTGCGTAGCGGCGCATAGATCGTGAACAGGCTTTAGGAGTGTATGCCGATACATTGTGTACCCGCGCCCGCCTCGGCGCACACCTAAATGCACCGAATTTCTATCTATTTCCGACGCTTCGGGGGGCATTGGGCGCCATAGGCGGCCACGTGCCGCCGACTCGTCCCCTCTGGCGCGCTAGTTCAGTTTTTTGACCAGCACCTGGCTTTTGCGGTCCCAGTTGTACTTGCGCTTACGGGCTTCGGGCAGCCATTCCGGGTCTACCTGCACAAAGCCGCGCTTGATGAACCAGTGCATGGTGCGAGTGGTCAGCACAAAAATGCTTTGCAGACCGGCTGCACGGGCACGCTGCTCGATGCGCTTTAGCACTTTTTCGCCGTCGCCCTGGCCTTGCACCTGGGGCGATACCGTCAGCGCGGCCATCTCGCCGGTGTGGGCTTCGGGATAGGGGTAGAGGGCGGCGCAGGCGAAGATCACGCCGTCATGTTCGACCACGGTGTACATATGGGCGTCGCGTTCGATCTCGGTGCGGCTGCGCTTGACCAGGGTGCCGTCTTTCTCAAACGGTTCAATCAGTTGCAAGATACCGCCCACATCGTCCACCAGGGCCTCGCGCAGGCTTTCGAGCTTTTCGTCCACCACCATGGTGCCTATGCCGTCATGCACATAGACCTCCAGCAGGATGGCGCCATCGACCGAAAACGGGATGATGTGGCTGCGCTCCACGCCGGATTTGCAGGCCGTCACGCAATGCTGCAGGTAGAAACCCGTGTCGGTGGGCACATTCGCCGGGGGGAGTTCGGCCAGCAGTTTTTCGGCCATGGCCAGGGGCAGCTCGGTGTCGATAGGGTTGTCTTCGCTCTCGGGCTCGCCCGGATGCATACGGATGCCGGGCACCTCGGTCAGGAAGATCAGCTTGTCGGCCTGCAGGGCGCTGGCGACCGAGGTGGCCACCTCTTCCATGGTCAGGTTGAAGGCTTCACCTGTGGGCGAGAAGCCGAATGGTGACAGCAGCAGCATGGCTCCCATGTCCAGCACACGGGTGATGCCGGCGATATCCACTTTGCGCACTAGGCCGGAATGCTGGAAGTCGATGCCATCCACAATGCCGACCGGGCGGGCGGTGATGAAATTGCCTGAAATCACGCGGATGGTGGCACCTGCCATGGGCGTATTGGGCAGGCCCTGGCTGAACGCCGCCTCGATCTCGTAGCGCAGCTGACCGGCGGCTTCTTGTGCGCAGTCCAGCGCTACTTCGTCGGTGATGCGGATACCGTTGGCGTATTTGGGGGGGTGGCCCTTGGCCTTGAGCTGTTCATTGACCTGCGGACGGAAGCCGTGCACCAGCACAATCTTCACGCCCATGCTCTGGATCATGGCCAGGTCTTGCGCCAGGTTGGGCAGCTTGCCTGCTGCAATCGCCTCACCCGCGATGCCCACCACAAAGGTCTGGTTCCGAAACTTGTGGATATACGGTGCCACGGAACGGAACCAGGGCACGAAGGTGAAGTTGAAAACAGAGGTCATGGTCATGGCGCGTGATTGTGCATGAAAGCCTCTGTGCCAGCGGGGCTTCTTGCCCCGCTGCTTTTTGCCGATCAGCGCGTGCGGGCACCTACCAGCGCGGCATGCAGCATGCGCAGGCTATGCGGTTCGCTCAGAAAGCGCATTTTTTCCGCGGCTTGCGGCACGGTGTGGCCCTGGCGGCCCAGTTGACGCACGCGTTGGCGACGGTGCTCGCCGCGCAGGCCCAGGCCGGTGTGGCGGGGGCCCAGGGCTTGCAGGGCCAGGCTGGCCAGGCGTGGCAGGTCGGCCAGCCAGCTGCCGGCGGAGATGCGTACATTGCTGTCCTTGGCATAGGCCCAGGCCTGCTTCAGGACCGACGGAGACTGGGTTTCCTCGGGCACCAGCAGCCAGCCGGCATTGCGCAGGCGCTGGCCGAGTGCACTTTGGCTGCTGAGCACGGTGAACGGCACGGCCAGCAGCAGGGGCAGACCCATGGGCAGCAGCCATAGTGCCGTAGCGGGCGAGATAAAGGCAATGCTGGCCAGCAGGCACAGCACGCCCAGGCCCAGGGGGCCAAAGCGCCGCGCCGCATCGGCCCAGGGTAGGTCATTGGCCTCGCGCGGAGGCGAGGTCCATTCCAGGCGCCAACCGGTCAGGGCACCCAGCACGAACAGGCTATGCGCCGCCATACGCAGCGGCGCCTGCAGCATGGACAGGCCTGCTTCCAGTATGGTGCTGCCCACCAGGGCCAGGCTACCGCCAAATCGGGCTTGTTCGCCACGCAGCAGCACGGCGGCCAGGCCCAGTACCCGGGGCAGGGCCAGCATCAGCGCGGTGGAGGCCCAGAGCGTCACTACGCTGTGGTGGGACCACGGCTGGAATTCGCTGTCGTGCAGCCACAGGCAGGCACCCAGCATTACATACAGCAGCCACAGCGGTGCCGATACATAGGCCATGGCGCCGGTGGCCAGCATGGCGCGGTGGACCGGGCGCAGGCCAGGCTCGGCCAGCAGGCGAGAATTTTGCAGATTGCCCTGGCACCAGCGGCGGTCGCGTTGCAGCTCGGCCAGCAAGTGTGGCGGTTGCTGCTCGTAGCTGCCTTCCAGGTCGTTCACCAGCCAGACCTCGTAGCCTGCGCGGCGCATCAGGGCTGCTTCTACAAAGTCGTGTGACAGGATTTCGCCTGCCAGGGCGCCGGTGCCGGGCAGGGTGGCCAATGCGCAGTGTTGCATGAAGGGCTCCACGCGGATGATGGCGTTGTGGCCCCAGTAGTGGGCTTCGCCCAGCTGCCAAAACTGCATGCCGGCGGTAAACAGGCGGCCGGTCACGCGGCTGCCAAATTGTTGTGCCCGTGCATGCAGGGTGGCGTGACCGCAGGCGCGCGGCGCGGTTTGCAAGATGCCGGCACGCGGGTTGGCCTCCATCAGGCGGGCCAGGGTGACCAGGGTGTCGCCGCTCATCACACTGTCGGCGTCCATTACCACCATATAGCGGTAGCTGCGGCCCCAGCGGCGGCAAAAGTCGGCCACATTGCCGGCTTTGCGACGGGTACGGTGCTGGCGCCAGCGGTAGTGCACCTGCAGCTTGCTGCCATGGGCTTGCATCTGGCTACGCAAGTCCTGCCAGGCGGTCATCTCGGCCACACGCAGGTCGGGGTCGCTGGTGTCGGACAGCACAAACACGTCAAACAAGCGCTCGGCCCCGGCGTTCACCAGCGACTCGCAAGTGGCGCGCAGCCCGGCAAACACCGTGGCCACGTCTTCGTTGCAGATCGGCATGATGACGGCGGTGCGCGCGTCGGCCGGCAAGGTGATGCCGTCCGCGCTGCGGGCCGAGAGTGCATGGCGGTCGCCGCGCAGCGTGACCCAGAAGCCCATCACGGCGGTCACCGTGCCGGCCGATACCCAGGCAAACAGCAGCGCGAACAGGCCTAGCTGCGTCGCCAGCAGCCAGTCACTGCCCGCACCGGGCTGGGCACGCCATAGCAGGGCGGTGGCAAAGGCCGTGGCACCGGCAATCCAGAACAGCAGCCAGTTGCGGCGCTGCTGGGCTGCCGTTTCCCAGGCTGGAGTTTGTTGCTGCAATTGAGCGGCACTGGCGCGCCAGGGGGCGTTGCCAGGGGCTCGTTCGCCACGCAGGAGGGCTGCGAAGCCCAACCAGGGCTGGGCGGGCATGGAGCCGCGCTGGGTGGGAGGCATGCCGGAGGTGTGTGCAGGTGTGGTCATAGGGCAGGCAGGATGTAAGTCCAGGTTTCGCTGACCGTGTCAGGGCCGGCGGTGAGGTAGGCGCGCAGTTCCACGGGGCGCGCGGGGTCCAGGGTCTTGACGCGCAGGGCCAGGCGCCAGGCGCCGGTGGCTTCCACGCGGTAGACGGCTTGCTCGGTAATGCGGCCGTTGCCGTTGGCGCTCACCACGGACTTCAGTTCGTCGTTGCTGGGCAAGGTGGGGCCTTCGAAGTCCACAATGAACTGCTGCTCGTTGGGCGCCAGGGTGGCATAGCTGCGGCCCACCCGGGTCTGCGCGACCCAGGCCTTGGGCGGACGCTGCTGGGCCTCGCCCTGCCAGTCCACGCGCCAGGACACGTCCAGCGGTTGGCCGGGTGCCGGCAGGGTGGCCGGCACCCAGTAGGCGACGATGTTGTCGTGGGTTTCGTCCGGTGTGGACAGCTGCATCAGCTCCACCCGGCCCTTGCCCCAGTCACCCAGCGGGGTGATCCAGGCGGACGGCCGGCGCTCATAGCTGGCTTCGCTGTCTTCGTAGCTGCTGAAGTTACGGTCGCGCTGCATCAGGCCAAAACCCTTGGGCGATTGGGTAGTGAGGGACGTGACCAGCGGCTTGCGCGGGTTCTGCAGCGGGCGCCACAGCCATTCACCTTCACCGCTGGCGACCATCAAGCCGTCCGAGTCATGCACCTCTGGGCGGAAGTCGTCGCGGCTGGGCTGGTTTTCGCCAAAGGAGAACATGCTGGTCAGCGGCGCAATGCCCAGGGTACGTATTGGGTTTTGCGGCGACGCGCGCAGGAACAGCCGGGCCTTGACCGTTACGCTGGTAGTGCTGCCGGGCTGGATCTCGAAGCGGTAGGCACCGGACACGCGGGGCGAGTCCAGTAGGGCCAGGATGGTTAGGGTCTGGGCTTTGGCGTCGGGTCGTTCGATCCAGAAGTCGGTGAAGCGGGGGAACTCCTCCGGCCCGCCGCCCGCGCTGTCCACAGCCAGGCCACGGGCCGACAGGCCGTAGTGCAGGCCTTTGCTCAGTACCCGGAAGTAACTCGCACCCTGGAACACCACCAGCTCGTCCTTGTAGGCTGGGGTGTTTAGCGGGTAGTGCACGCGAAAGCCTGCGTAGCCTATGTCTTCCCAGCTCTGCGGGTTCAGCTTGTTGGCACCGTAGCTGAAGTCTTGTGGGTTGAAGCTGAATGGGCGTTCACCCTCGGGCGTGAGTTCATGCAGGCGTACCGGTTCGGTTTGGTACTTACCCAGGTGGAAGAACATCAGTTCGAACGACAACTGCTCGGCACGCCAGGCAGCGCGCTCGGGCTTGAAGCGGATGTCGCGCATCTGGTCGTAGCTCAGTTGGCGCAGTGCTGCAGGGGTGCGGCTGGGTACTGGGCTATAGGGCTGGGCAGCCAGGGCCTGGGCGCGTTCGGCCAGGGTGTCGAAGTCGGTGCGCAGCGGCAATACTGCAAAGGCGGTGGGAGAGGCCAGCGTCACCAGCGACGACAAAGCCAGCATGGCGGATGGAGGTATGCGTGGTGTACAGGTCATTGCCAGTACTGGTGCAAACCCTATGCCACGTAAATAAACCTTTAAAAATCAAATGCTTACGTGATTTTTAAAGAATTTCCCCCTATTTTTTGCAGGAAAAGCGTCGCTGATCAGCGACAGCCCTGCACGCATGCGTTCATCTTGTCTTTGCAAGCTATTGATTTATAACGATAAATCAGCTGTCGCCAGCTGGCGACAGGCCACTTTCCGGTTCGCCGTCGGACGGTTCGGCGCGGAACAGGCCGGGCGTCAGCCCGTGTTTTTGCAGCAGGCGGTAGAACTCGGTGCGGTTCTTGTCGGCCAGCCGTGCGGCGTCAGCCACCTGACCGTCGGTCAGCTTCAGCAGGTCCACCAGGTAGCTGCGTTCAAAGCGGTTGCGGGCTTCGGTAAAGCCCAGCACCTCCACGGTGGGCACGCGCAGGGCGCGCTGTACCAGCGCCAACGGCACCAGCGGCGTGGTGGCCAGGGCGCAGACCTGCTCCACCACGTTGTGCAGCTGCCGCACATTGCCCGGCCAGGCGGCTGTGGCCAGCAGGCTCAGTGCATCGGGGGCAAAGCCTTTTACCGGCTTGTGGTACTTGCTGGCCAGGCGCTGCAGAAAATGCTGTGCCAGCAGCGCAATGTCTTCGCGCCGATCGGCCAGCGGGGGCAGGGTCAGGGTGACTACGTTCAGCCGGTAATACAGGTCTTCGCGAAAGTCACCCTGGGTCAGCGCGGCTTCCAGATCGCGGTGGGTGGCCGAGAGTATGCGCACGTCTACGTCCACCGACTGCTGGGCGCCCACAGGCCGTATCTGGCGCTCCTGCAGCACGCGCAGCAGCTTGACCTGCAGGGTAGGTGGCATGTCGCCAATTTCGTCCAGAAACAGGGTACCGCCGTTGGCGCTTTGGAACAGGCCCCGGTGGTGGGCCACCGCACCGGTGAATGCGCCTTTGACGTGGCCAAACAGCTCGGACTCCAGCAGCGCCTCGGGGATGGCGCTGCAGTTCACCGCCACAAAGGCACCGTGGGCGCGTGGGCTGGCGCGGTGGATGGCGCGCGCCAGCAACTCCTTGCCGCTGCCGCTTTCGCCGCGTATCAGCACCGATGCATCGCTGGGTGCAACCAGCCGTGCCTCGGCCAGTACCTCGTCCATCACCGCCGAGCGGCTCACAATTTCGGCGCGCCAGGCCTCGCCGGCCGAGCCCGCCACCGGGCGGCTGGCGGCGGACAAAACCAGTGCCCGGCTTACGGCGCCCAGCAGTTCCTTGCCATCAAAGGGTTTGGTCAGGTAGCTGAACACGCCGCGCAGCGTGGCGTCTACCGCGTCGGGGATGCTGCCGTGGGCGGTGAGCAGGATCACCGGCAGGCCGGGGAAGCGTGTCTGCACGGCGTCGAACAGTCCCATGCCGTCCATGCCCGGCAGGCGTACATCGCTCAGCACCAGCTGCGGACGCAGCACCTCCAGCCGAGCCAGGGCGGCCTCGGCATCGACTTCGGCGGTGACGGCATAGCCGGCGGCGCCCAGGCGCAGCGACAGCAGGCGCAGCATGTCGGGGTCGTCGTCCACCACCAGGATCTGCAGCTTGGCGCTCATGGCGTCTTGCCCATGCTGCGTGGCGCCAGTGACCGCTCGATGGCCTTCAGCGCTTCCAATTGCTCAGTCAACTGGTCTATGCGGCGCTGGTTGTCGCGCAGCTGCTGGTTTTGCCGAACGATCTGTTCCTCGAGCCGCTTTTGCTCGGAGGCCCTTGCCATCAGCAGCGGTAACCAACCGGTCCATGCGGCTACTGCCGGGTCGTTGCCATTGTTGAGCCCTTCCAGCTGCGCCAGCGCGCGCGCTGAGTCGCCTGGGTTATGCGTGTGCAGCCATACCAGGGCCAGATGCACCATGCCGGCAGGTGTGGCGGGCTCTGCCGCCAGCCCGGCGGCCAGGGCGTTGAGTGATTCGGGCGTTGCCTGGCGCAGGCTGTCTTGCCATTGCTGCAGCAGGCGGCCTGCTTCGTCCACGGGGCTCAGTGGCGAGGGCACCGGCACCAGCTTGATGACAGGTGACGACGTGGCTTCATTGCTGATGGCGCTGGCCGGTGGGGGCTCCGCCACAGGGCCTGTGCTGCAGGCGACCAGTGCGCATAGGCTCCAGAGTCCCAAATTTCGGATCAGTAACTTAAACATGTGAGGTGTCCAAAGGCAAAAGGATTTGAAAGCAGGCGCCGTCGGCGCGTGCCACCAGGCGTACCTGCCCGCCGTGGGCGGCCACTTGTTCGCGCACGATGGCCAGACCAATGCCGCTGCCACGCGGCAGATTCAGCGGCTGCACATGGCCACGGTAGAAGGGGTCGAAGATGTGTTCGCGCTCACCCTCGGGTATGCCCGGCCCGTTGTCGCTGATCTCCAGCACCACCTGGCCGTTCAATGTGCCCACCCACCAGCGGATACGTCCGCCAGGCGGACTGAAGCGCACAGCGTTGGACAGCAGATTGCCCAGCGCCATGCCCAGGCGCTCCGGGTCCACCGGGTGGCTGAGTGTGGCGTCGCCTTCCACCACCACGTTCAGTCCACGTGCCTGCCAGCTCAGGCGCTGGGCCTGGGCCACGCCCTCCAGCAATGTGCGCAGCACCGTGGGGCGGCGCTGCAGCTGCCGCGCGTCGAAGGCGGCGGCGTTGTAGCGCAGCAGGTCTTCGATTTGTTGTTGCAGCACGCCAGTGTTGTGCTGCAGTATGGCCACGATCTCGGCCTGCTCGGCGCCCAGCGCACCACCCACGCCTTCTTGCAGCAGGGCCACTCCTTCGCGCAGCGCGGCCAGTGGGGTCTTCAGTTCGTGCGAGGTGTGGCGCAGAAAGCGTGCCTTGTCCTCGTCCAGCTCGGTCAGGCGCAGGCGCAGCCAGTCCAGCTGGCGGCCCAGGCTGGCCAGGTCGGCCGGGCCGTGTATCTGTATGGCCTGCTGCAGCCGGCCTTCGCCCAGCGCCACGATGGCCTTGCCCAGCTGGCGCAACGGGCGTGTCAGCCACAGGCCAAACGCCAGGGCTGCCACCGCTGCCGCCACGATGGCCACCAGCACCTGCTGCACCTGGCGGTTGCGCTGTTCTTCCAATGCGTTTTGCACCTGTTGGTTGTGCTCGGCAATGCTTTGCTGCACCTGCTGCGACAGGCCACGCGAGATGCCGTCCAGGGTCTGGAACTCGGCCGCCACCGCATTGCCCCGGCTGGGGCGCGGCACGCGGTTATCGGCCAGTTGGCTGCGGATGCGCACGGCCGACGCCAGCCACTGCTGGGCCAGCGCGGCGGTGGGCGGGTACTGGCCTAGCGGCAGCAGCAGGGCCTGGGCCTGGTTGGCGGCATCGTCGAAGCGCTGGCGCAGGGCGTCATCGCCTAGTACCAAATACTGGCGAGCGGCGCGTTCCATATCGGTGCTGCGCTCGGCCAGGCCCCGGGTGGACAGGTTCAGCTGGATGCTTTGCTGCCCGGCCGCGCGGCTTTGCGCCAACACGCCTTGCAGCGCCTGCAGGCCGCTGAGCGACACCGCGCCCAGCAGGGCGGCAATCAGCACAAAGGCCAGCAACAACAGTTGGCGAAAAGAGGCGCGTAGGGTCACGGCAGGGGCAACAAGCCAGGCAACAAGGGGTGGCTTCAGTATAAAAGCCGGTGCTGCACTGCAGCATCTGAAGATGTAATGGGCTGTAGCCGCCGTTGTAGTGCTTTTGGAGTTTCAAGCCCTTTAGGCCTCTGGCGCAGGTATTGCCTGCGCAAGCAGCTATGGAATTAATAGCTGTCTAGACTGTTTGCCATGCCGCACGACTCACCATCTTCCAAACCCCTGGCGCTGGCCCAGGCGCGCAATCTGCAACTGGCCGCCCAGGGCCTGCTGGCTGCACCGCGCCGCAAGGCCACACCCCTGGCGCTGCGCCAGTGCATTGCCCAGATGCAGCTGCTGCAGATCGACACCATCAGCGTGGTGGCGCGCAGCCCCTATCTGGTGTTGTTCTCGCGGCTCGGTGCCTATCCGCAGGCCTGGCTGGACTCTGCGCTGGCCGACGGCCATCTGTTTGAAACCTGGGCCCACGAAGCCTGCTTTGCGCCGGTCGACGACCTGCTGCTGCACCGCAGCTACAACCAGCAGGCGCGCCGCCACTGGGGACTGCTGAACGGGCAGGCTGTGCAGGCCAGCCAACGTGCGCATCTGGACGCCTTGCTTGCGCATATTGACAGCAAAGGCCCGGTCCGTTCTGCCGACTTCATCCGGCAGGACGGCAAAACCGGCAATGGATGGTGGGACCGCAAGGACGAAAAGCGCTGGCTGGAGGCCTTGTTCGCCAGCGGCGAGCTGATGGTCAAGCGGCGCGACAGCTTCCAGCGCGTCTACGACCTGGCGCACCGCGTGCACCCACACCTGGCCAACGCCCAACTGCCGGAAGCCGCTGCCGTGCACTGCCATTTCACCGAGAAAGCCATCCTGGCGCTGGGCATCACACAGGCCCGCTGGGTGCACGACTACTTCCGCCAGAAGCCACGCCTGAAAGATGCCGACCTGGATGTGCTGGTGGAGCAGGGCGTGGTGCAGCGCGTGCAAGTGCAGGGCTGGACTCTGCCCGGCTATGTGCACCAGCAACACTCCGAGCTGCTGCAAATCGCCCAGGCTGGCAAGCTGCGCGCCACCCACACAGCCTTGCTGTCGCCCTTCGACCCGCTGGTCTGGGACCGCGAGCGCACCTTGGCGATGTTCGGTTTCGACTACCGCATCGAGTGCTACACGCCGGAAGACAAGCGCACCTACGGCTACTTCGTGTTGCCCATCCTGCACAAGGGCGCACTCATAGGCCGGCTGGACGCCAAGGCCCACCGCGCACAGGGCGTGTTCGAGGTGAAGGCGGTGTTTCTGGAAGACGGCGTGAAGCTCAGCGACGCGGCGGTGCGGGCGGTGGCAGAGGCCATCCAGCGTTGTGCGGATTGGCATGGGACACCGGAGGTAAAAGTAGTACAGACGGCGCCGCAGTGGTTATCGGTGCGGCTCACAACTTGTCTGCGGCAGACTGAGCTAGTGCAATCCGGCTGAATGTCTCAATAGATGTATGACTGCTTCAGTGTTGACCAATAAATTTACAAAAATTGTCTAAGACTGCAAAGGGGGAACAGAGCGTCTTTTTAAACTAGCTACTTGCAGGATAGGCATTTGAAATGCTCCATTACAGCCTTAGCGGCCTTTTTCTTATTTATATTGAGACAGAGTCCGTCAATCCTTTAGAAGTGCCAATTCGACGTTTGCATGAGTTACCTCCAAAAGTGTATTTTTTCTCTGGCCTTGGTGCTGTGCGCGGCATCCATGCCTTGCCGGGCATCCAGTACGTCAGTGTCCTCCATGCTGGACCGGGCCAGTGAGTCCATAAGTCGCATTTCCAGCTCGTTGGAGAGGAGTAATAAAAGCTCTGCCAAGGCGCTTGGTTGGGCGCAAGGGGATTTCACGATTACAGAGGTGGTGGCTGTTACCGAGCAACCGGACCTGGTTCGCGTGGTCTTGCGCGCAGCGGGGGATACCAGCCGAGATGACGACCTGTTTTTGTGTGTACCGAAGCGGACGTTTGATGAGGCAGGTTTGGCGCTGGGCCACATGGTGACTGCCCGCCAGCGCAGCTATGGCGTGGAATTTGTGAAGACTGAAAACCAGCAAGCGTTCTATCTTCTGTTGAAAGATGCATCTTGGGGTGAACTCCAGAGCCTTCCTGTCGTGCTGTAGTCCATGGGCTTTGTTCGGTGCTGCTGCAAAGGTTTACAGCTGGCCCTTTGCGCAGGCGTGCTCTGGTGCAGCTATGGTCATGCGGGAGTGCTCGGGTATTGTGATTCGCGCGGTAAATTAAATGCCAGCCAGCAGGATAAATTGCTGCGCTTTGGCGAGATCATCAAGGCTGAGTTGGATAAATCGGGCCACAGTCTTGCGTTGGTTTCGTACTCTGGCTTGGATTTGAAGCGTTTAGGCATACGCTATTCCCATGCCGGCATCAGCTTGAGAGTGAGCGAGAACGGTGCGTGGTCTGTTCGCCAGCTGTATTACGACTGCGAGCAGCGTAAACCACGGATCTTCGACCAGGGCATGGCCGGATTCGTGATGGGCGGCGCCAACCCGGATTTGAGCTTCGTATCGATTGTGCTGTTGCCACCGCAGCAGGCAGACGCACTGGAGCAGGTGACGGTGGATAAGCAGCAGGCATTGGCGTTGCTGGGGGCCACTTATAGCGCCAATGCCTATCCCTTCAGCACCCTCTACCAGAACTGCAACCAGTGGGTCATGGAGCTCATGGCCAGCGCCTGGGGCAAACTGGGGCGTGATGACGGTGCCCGCGCACGTGCCCAACAATGGCTGAAGGAGCGGGCCTATGAGCCCAGCGTGGTGAATGTGGGCTACCGGCCCTTGATGTGGGTTTCGTACTGGCTGCCCTGGCTGCACAGCGACGACCATCCCGATGAGGAGTTGCAGCACAATATCTACCGCATCAGCATGCCCGCCGCCATCGAAGGATTTGCCCAAGCCATGGCGCCCGGTGCGACCCGCATCGAGCTGTGCCACACGGACAAACATGTCGTCATCCGCCACGGCTGGGACGCGATTGCCGATGGCTGCCAAGCCCGTGATGGCGACGAAATCATCAGTCTGCTGGATTGAATCACATAGCGTTGAGAGAGCACGCTTTACGGTGGGCCTTGGAGCGATGTCTTGTTATTGCGGAACACCAAGGGTTTCACCACAGTGCGCTGCCCATCTGGAATCTGCGCATAGGCGACGGCTTCCAGCACGCGGTGGTGCTCGGCGGACTTGTCGCACACCGGGTCGGCGTTGGCGGCGTCGCCGGTCAGCATGAAGGCTTGACAGCGGCAGCCGCCCAGGTCTTTTTCCTGCTCGGGGCAGCTGCGGCAGGGGTCTTTCATCCAGCGCTTGCCGCGGTAGTGGTTGAAGCCCTCCGAGCCGTACCAGATGTCGCTGACTGCCATGTTGCGCACGTTGGGGAAGGTGATGCCCTTGAGCATTTTGGCAGTATGGCAGGGCAGGGCCGTGCCGTCGGGCGTGACGGTGAGGAAGACGTTGCCCCAGCCGTTCATGCATTTCTTGGGGCGGGTTTCGTAATAGTCTGGCACCACAAAGAAGATGCGCAGCTGGTCGCCGAGCTTTTCGCGGTAGGCGTTGGTCACCTGTTCCGCGCGCACCAGTTGCTCGCGGGACGGTAGCAGGCCGTCGCGGTTGAGCTGCGCCCAGGAATAGTATTGGCTGTTGGCCAGCTCCAGATACTCGGCGCCGAGCTCCACCGCCAGTTCGATGATGTTGGCGATGTAGTCGATGTTGAGCCGGTGGACCACGCAGTTGAGCACCATGGGCCAGCCATGCGACTTGATGATGCGGGCGGTGCGGCGCTTCAGGTCGAAGGTCTTGGTGTGCGACAAAAAGTCGTTGAGCCCTTTGGTGGAGTCTTGGAACGAGAGCTGGATGTGGTCCAGCCCGGCCTGCTTGAGTGCCGATGCGCGGGATTCCGTCAGGCCCACGCCGGAGGTCAGCAGATTGGTATAGAAGCCCAGGCGGTGCGCTTCGGCCACCAACACCTCCAGGTCGTCGCGCACCAGGGGTTCTCCGCCCGAGAAGCCGCATTGCACGCTGCCAGCGGCCCGGGCTTCGCGCAGCACGCGCAGCCAGTCCTCGGTGGAGAGCTCGGGCCCGGTGCGGGCGTAGTCCAGCGGGTTGTAGCAAAACACGCAATGCAAAGGGCATTGGTAGGTGACTTCGGCCAGCAGCCACAGCGGCGGGCCGGGGTGCGGGGGCTCCGCCGGCGGGGCGATCAGCTGCATATCTTCACCCACCCCTGGCGCTGCGCAATGGCCAGGAAGTCCAGCACATCGCCGGCCAGGCCGCTCGTGCCGAAGTCCTGCTCCAGGGCTTCGATCAGTTGCTGTACGGTGCGCGCGCCGTCCAGACGCTGCATGATTTCGCCGGCGCTGCCGTTGAGTTTGACCATGCCCTCCGGGTACAGCAGAACCCAGGACTGCTGCACCTCCTCCCATTGCAGGCGGAACATGCGGGCAACACAAGGGCGCGCGTCCATTGCGATGCCGGGGTCGATTTCGTTCATGTTTTCGGACCCGTGATCTGGATTTCGCATTGGCTGAGCATGATGGCGTCGGCCAGCGCCCACAGCACATCCAGCTTGAACTGCAGGATCTCCAGCGCCCGTTCCTGCAGCGCCCTGGTCTGGCTGAAGTGGTTCAGCGTGAAGTGCAGGCCGTGCGCCACGTCGCGCCGGGCCTGCGTCAGGCGCTGCTTGAAGTAGTGCAGGCCGGCGGCGTCCACCCAGGGGTACTGGGTCGGCCAGGTATCGATGCGCTGCTGGTGGATGTGCGGGGCGAACAGCTCCGTCAGGCTGGAGGCCACGGCTTCCTGCCAGGGCTGGCGGCGCGCGAAGTTGACGTAGGCGTCGACTGCGAAGCGCGCCGCCGGCGCCACATGGCGCAGCGAGGTGACATCGTCGCGCGCCAGCCCCACCGCTTCGCCCAGGCGGATCCAGGCCTCGATGCCGCCCGGGTCCTGGATGCCGCCGATGTCGTAGCCATCGTGGTCCAGGATGCGCTGTATCCATTCGCGCCGGATCTCGCGGTCGTCGCAGTTGGACAGGATGGCGGCGTCCTTCACCGGGATGGAGATCTGGTAGTAGAAGCGGTTGGCCACCCAGCCGCGCAGCTGCGCAGGCGTGAGCGTGCCGGCCGCCATCATGAGATGGAATGGATGGTGGATGTGGTAGCTGCTGCTTTTGCCGCGCAACCGGGCTTCAAACTCGGCCTGGCTCCAGGGGGCGGGCACGTGGTTCATAGGTCAATCTCCATGCCGTCGAAGGCCACTTCAATGCCGCGGCGTGTCAGTTCCTGCCGCTGGGAGCTATTAGCGTCGAGGATAGGGTTGGTGTTATTGATGTGGATCAGCACTTTGCGCGTTTGCACGGGCAACTGGTCCAGCCACTCCAGCATGCCGCCGGGGCCGTGCTGGGGCAGGTGGCCCATAGCGCGCGAGGTCTTTGGCGATGCGCCCAGGGCGATCACTTCATCATCTGTCCACAGCGTGCCATCGACCAGCACGCAGTCTGCTGCCTGCATGGCCGCCCAGACATGCGGCTCCATGCAACCCAGGCCCGGGGCGTAGAACAGCTGCCTGCCGGAGCGGGTGTCGGCGATCGTGACCCCGACGTTGTCGCCCGGCTGCGGCTGGTCTCGGTGGGGCGAGTAGGGTGGCGCGTTGCTGATCAGGGGGAGCGCGCTGAAGCGCAGGCCCGGCACGCCATCCATGGCAAAGCCGCTGTGCGCCAGGGGCACGTCGTGCCAGTGCACGCCGCAATAGTGTTCCAGCACCTTGAGCAGCGGGTTGCCGGTCAACAGGTCCTCGCGCACCAGGGCGTGGCACCACAGCTCCAGCGGCTGGCGGTGTTCGCGCAGCATGTAGAGCCCGGTGGTGTGGTCGATCTGGGCGTCGATCAGAAACACGGCGCGGATGGCGGTGTCGCGCAGCTGGCGCGCCGGCTGCAGCTGCGGAAAGCTGCGTATCTGCTGGAGTATGTCTGGCGAGGCGTTGAACAGCACCCAGTTGTCTTCGTCTGCGCTGACCGCAATCGACGACTGGGTCCTTGCTACCAAGTTTGTACTGCCCTGGCGGTACGCCGCGCAGTTCGGGCAGTTGCAGTTCCATTGCGGAAAACCGCCACCGGCTGCTGAACCCAGGACATAGACTTTCAAGTGGAATCCCTCGTGAGCGCTGAGCGCCAGCCTGCCGGGTAAGCCGGCAGGCTGGCCCGGGTCAGCGGTTGGCGATGTACATCGTGATTTCAAAGCCAAAGCGCATATCGCTGGCGGTTGGTGTTTCCCATTTCATGTTCGGTCTCCTGTGTGTTTGCTCCGCACGTCGCGGAAGGAAGTACTTTCAGCCCATCTGCGAGTACCGAGGAGAAGTGTGCGCGGCCTTGTGGCATTGCGGCATCGCGCATCCATGGATTCGGCTCTCATGATTTTCATGAGCCGGGCATAAATGCTGGCACGGGCTGTGCGATCAGACCGGGCAGGCATTCCTCCCGGACAGAATTTTTTACCGAGCCGACATCCCATGAGCCTACGACTGCAACTCAATCTGATCATCACCGCCATGCTGGGCATATTTGCCTCGATGCTCATCGGCCTGCAGATCGACAACACCCGGCGCAGCGTGCATGAGGAGGTGCAGGGGGCCAACGTGGTGGCGGCCCAGCTGCTGTCGCGCATGCAGTGGGTGTATGGGGCCAGCGGCCTGGATGGAATGGCCGGCTATCTGGCGCAGGTCGGGCGCATACGGGCGAACGAGGTCGAGTTGCGGGACGACCACGACACGCTGATCTACCAGTCGCCGGCGCCCGTCTACAAGGCCGGACGCGAGTCGCCCAAGTGGTACAGCGACATCGTCGCGCCGCCGCTGCCGCAAAAGGAAATCAAGCTGCCCAATGGCCGCATCGTGCTGCGGGCCGACCCATCACGCGCGATTCTGGATGGCTGGGACGACCTGAGCCCCATGCTGTGGCTGGTGCTGGCAGGGTTTGTGCTGAGTAATGTGCTGGTATACGCCCTGGTGGGCCAGGTGCTGAAGCCTTTGCACCGGGTGGTGCAGGGCTTGCGCAGCGTCGCCGAGGGGGACTACGGCACCCGGCTGCTCGGCCTGTCGGGCCGCGAGGGGCGTTCTATCAGCCTGGCGTTCAACCATATGGCGCAGTCGGTGCAGGACAGCATCGAGGCCAAGCGGCAGGCCAGGGAGGCCACGCAGGCCTTGGCCGAGAACCGCGAACTCACCCAGACCATCCAGGCGCGGATTGAGCTGGAGCGCGGCGCCATCGCCCGCGAACTGCATGACGAGCTGGGCCAGCAGGTAACGGCGATCAAGAGCGTGGGGTTGGCGATTGCCCGCCGGGCCGCCGGCAAAGATGGTTTTACCGAGGAATCGGCGCGCCTGGTGATGGGTTGCGCCGACCAGATCCATGTCAGCGTGCACCGCCTGATCTCCACCTTGCGCCCGCTGGCGCTGGACCGCTTCGGCCTGCACGATGCGCTGCGCGACATGTTGGCCGACTTCCAGCTGCACCACCCCGAGGTGGTGTTGAACTTCGACATGTCCGATGCCCTGGACGGGCTGGACGACGCGGTCGTCACAGCGGTCTACCGCATCATCCAGGAAGCGGTGAACAACGCCTTGCGCCATGCGCAGGCGCAGCGCATCGATGTGCGCGTGCATGTGTCCGGCGAATCCCTGGGTATGGATGTTGCTGATGACGGGACAGGTCGGGTCGGTTTGTTCCAGGCGACTGGGCGCTACGGCCTGTCCGGCATGCGTGAGCGGGCGCAGGCCTTGGGTGGCAGTTTTGAACTCGACCAGATGGAGCCCGCCGGTGTGCGGGTGCGGGTGAGTTTGCCCTTGAAAAACAAGCAATAGGATTTGCGCAGCGCCCCATGTGCCGCCCTTTGGGTGGGCAAGGGTCTTGCGGAAGTCCGGAATAGGTGGACAGAGTGAAAGTCATGCTGGTCGACGATCACGCCGTGGTGCGCATGGGCTTCAAGCTCCTGCTGCAGGCGTCGGAGGACATTCGGGTGGTGGCCGAAGCCGATAGCGGCGAGGCCGCCTGCCAGGCGTACTGCGTGGCCATGCCGGACGTGGTGGTGATGGACATTGCGATGGCCGGCATGGGCGGCATAGAGGCGATCAAGCGCCTGGTCGCCAAGGACAGCCGCGTGCGGATACTCGCACTGTCCGCGCATGAGGACATCAGCCATCCGACGCGCGCGCTACAGGCCGGCGCCATGGGCTATCTGTCCAAGCGCAGCGCGCCCGAGGTGCTGATCGATGCCCTGCGGGCGGTGGCCAAGGGCCAGCGCTATGTGGATGCGCAGATTGCGCAGCGCATTGCGGTGCAGGCCATCAGCGGCGGCAAGGGGCCGATCGAGAAGCTGTCGGGCCGGGAGTTCGAGGTATTTGCGCAGCTCGCGCGCGGGCAGTCGGTGGTGCAGATATCCGAGACGCTCAGGCTGTCCAGCTCGACCGTGGGATCGCATCTGTACAACATCAAGCAAAAGCTGGGTTTGATCAACCAGGCCGAGATCACCCTGCTGGCGGTGCGGCACGGTGTGATCGACGTAACGGCCGAGTGCTAGGAGCCTAGAGCTGTGTCACTGTCCTGTTGCTTTGTAGGACAGGTGTTCAATATTGGCACAGTCTGCAAAGGACCGGTAGCCTCCTGCTCGGTGTGCAACACAGCGTTTCCCCAATGAAATCAATATTTGCAGACCGCTTGTCCGCCCTGGCACGGGACTTGTAGAGGTATGGGGGCCCGCAAGGGAAACATTCCAACCCAACTACCTTTCCAGGAGACAAACGTGCTCTACGCAAACCCAGGTACCGCCGGTGCCAAAGTCGCTTACAAAGCGCAATACGACAACTTCATTGGTGGCAAGTGGGTGGCACCCACCAAAGGTGAATACTTCAATGTCATCACCCCCGTCACGGGCAAGGCCTACACCATGGCCGCACGCTCCACCGCCGAAGACGTGGAGCTGGCGCTGGACGCCGCCCACGCCGCGGCCGACGCCTGGGGCCGCACCTCTGCGGCAGAGCGCTCGAACATCCTGCTGCAGATTGCCGACCGCCTGCAGGCCAATCTGGAAATGCTGGCCTATGCCGAGACGGTGGACAACGGCAAGCCGATTCGCGAAACGCTGAACGCGGACATTCCGCTGGCGGTGGACCATTTCCGCTACTTTGCCGGTTGCGTGCGTTCGCAGGAAGGCGGACTGAGCAATATCGACGAAAACACCGTGGCATACCACTTCCAGGAGCCTCTGGGCGTGGTCGGCCAGATCATTCCCTGGAACTTCCCGATCCTGATGGCGGCCTGGAAGCTGGCTCCCGCCATTGGCGCCGGCAACTGCGTGGTGCTCAAGCCCGCGGAGTCCACTCCGATCAGCATCTTGATCGTGGCCGAGTTGATTGCCGATTTGCTGCCACCCGGCGTGCTCAACATCGTCAATGGCTATGGCCGCGAAGCCGGCATGCCGCTGGCCACCAGCAAGCGCATCGCGAAGATCGCCTTCACCGGCTCCACCACCACCGGACGGGTGATTGCGCAGGCCGCCGCCAACAACCTGATTCCGGCCACGCTGGAACTGGGCGGCAAGTCGCCCAATGTGTTCTTTGCCGACATCATGGATAAGGACGATGGCTTCCTCGACAAAGCCATCGAGGGCCTGGTGCTGTTCGCCTTCAACCAGGGCGAAGTCTGCACCTGCCCATCGCGGGCCCTGATCCAGGAATCCATCTACGACAAGTTCATGGAGCGCGTGCTGAAGCGCGTGGCCGCCATCGTGCAAGGCAGCCCGCTGGATACCGACACCATGATGGGCGCGCAGGCTTCCAAGGAGCAGCTCACCAAGATCCTGTCCTACCTCGATCTGGGCAAGCAGGAGGGCGCGCAGGTGCTGATCGGCGGCAACCAGGCGCATTTGAGCGGCGATCTGGCCGGCGGCTACTATGTGCAGCCCACGCTGTTCAAGGGCCACAACAAGATGCGGATCTTCCAGGAGGAAATCTTCGGCCCGGTGCTGGCGGTCACTACTTTCAAGGATGAAGCGGAAGCATTGGAAATTGCAAACGACACGTTATATGGTCTGGGTGCCGGTGTGTGGAGTCGTAACGGCAATGTGGCTTACCGCATGGGTCGCGCCATCAAGGCAGGTCGTGTATGGACTAACTGTTACCACGCGTACCCTGCACATGCTGCATTCGGTGGTTACAAGGAATCGGGCATTGGCCGTGAAACCCACAAAGTGATGCTGGACCACTACCAGCAAACCAAGAACCTGCTGGTCAGCTACAGCGAACAAAAGCTCGGCTTCTTCTGATCTTCAACCCAAGGTAGCTAGACACAAGGGGCCGGCAACGGCCCCTTTATTCCATGGAGAGCGAAATGGTTGACAAAGTGATTGCCACCCCGGCCGCGCTGGAGCTGGTGGAGTTCCTGAAGAAGAAGCACGGCGCAATGATGTTCCACCAGTCGGGCGGATGCTGCGACAACAGCGCCGCCAACTGCTATCTGCCGGGTGAAATCACCATGGGCGCCGGCGATGTCTACCTGGGCGATATTGGCGGCTGCCCTTTCTACATCGGCCGCGCCCAGTATGCGTACTGGAAGCACACCCAGCTCATCATTGACGTGATCGAGGGCCACGGCGGAACCTTCTCGCTGGAAGGGCCGGAGGGCAAGGCTTTTCACACCCGCTCCAGGGTGTTTACGGAGGCTGAAATGGCCGAGCTGTTCGGATCGCCCGACGCTGCCTGAAGCCTGCTCAGGCGCCCATGGTAGAGGGGCAGAGCCGTAGAAACGCCTGCTCCAGATGGGTCGCCCCGGACTGTTCGATCAAACCCTGGGGCAGCCCGTCAAACACCACGCGGCCCTTGTCCAGCACGACGACTCGGTCGGCATTGCGCACCTCGTCCACCAGATGGGTGGCCCACAGGATGGCCACGCCTTCGGTGCGTGCCAGGCGCTCCACGGCCCATATCAGGTCCTGGCGGGATGCGGGGTCCAGCCCGACCGTGGCCTCGTCCATCAGCAGGATTCTCGGCTGGTGCAAGAGTGCGCGAATGAGTTCCACCTTGCGCCGGTTGCCCCCCGACAGCGCCCGCACCGCCAGTTTCGCCTGGGCGGCCAGCCCATGCAGTTCCAGTCCGGCAGCGATGCGCTGGCGCGCAGTCTTGCGCGCCATGCCGTGCAGGTCGGTGTGAAAGTACAGATTGGCCTGGACACTCAGATCCAGATCCAGCGACGACTGCTGAAACACCATGCCCAGGCCTGCCAGTGCCCGGCTGGCCTGTGTCTGCATGTCGTATTCCAGGATCGACAGCTGGCCGGTATCGGCAACGAACAGGCCGCTCAGGATTTGCATCAGCGTGGATTTGCCCGCGCCATTGGGTCCCAGCAGGGCCACGAACTGCCCGGGCTGCAGATGCAGGTGCACGGCCGTCAATGCGGCTTTCGCCCCATAGGACTTGCAGATGTTGCTGGCCTGCAGTACGACCAGGGCGGCGGTGTTGGGTGGGGTAGTGCTCATGCTTGTTGTTCTTGCTTTGCGGTTCAAAGCAATTGCCGTTCCTGCTTTGGGAGCAGTGGCACTTATCTTGCGGTTCTCTTCGAGCTTGCCGCATTTCGTGGCACCAACTTTGATGTACTTGGGGGCAGAGCACCCCGAGTCATGAAAGTTGTTTCACTTTTAAAAAGAGAAGCTATGCAGACACATGGTCTGATTCGATGCCGGTGGTGGCATGGCGTTTGGGCGCTGGCGCTTTTCGTCTGCCAGTCCTGCCAGTGGGCAAGCGCTGCGCCATGGACGGTCGCGCTGGTGGGCCTGGAGGACGACGCCCGCTACCAGGCACGCCAGCTGGAGCAAGCCTATCCCGGCCATCCCGCGGGCCGGCCAGGCGATGCCGCCAGCGTCGCGCTGGAGGAGTCCGCGTCGGAGCTGGAGGCTGCCGGCCACCGCTTGCAGATCAAGCCGTTCATGGCCAGCAATGCCGCGGATCTGCCGCGCGTGATGGCGCAGATCCAGGCGGCCAGAATTCCCTATGTGCTGCTGGATCTGCCCGATGCCGAGCTGCAGCACATCGCCAGCGCGGGCGTATCGGGAGCCGCTGCGTCCATACTGTTCAATATCGGCTCGGCATCGGACGAAATGCGCGGCGCGGCGTGTTCCGCCTCCATGCTGCACACTTATCCCAGCGGCCATATGTTGAACGATGCCTTGGTCCAGTACCTGGCTGCGCGGTCCTGGACGCAGGCCCTGGTGCTGTATGGCCCGCAGGCGCAGGACAAGGTGCAGTTAGACTCCTTTCTGCGGTCGGCCAAGCGCTATGGCCTGCGGGCGCAAAAGACTTCTGCGTTCAAGGTGTCCGGCGATCCGCGCGAGCGCGATCTGAGCAATACGCGCTTGCTCACCAACGACAAAGGCTATGACGTGGTGGCGGTGCTGGACAGCGAAGGTGAATTCGCCCGTGCACTGCCTTACAACACGCAGTGGCCCAGGCCGGTGGTGGGGGCGAACGGCCTGGTGGCCATGGCTTGGCATCCGCACTGGGACCGCAACGGCGCGCCGCAACTGTCGCGCCGGTTTGCCCGGGCTGCGCACCGGCCCATGACGGCGCACGACTGGGCCGCGTGGATCGCCGTGAAGGCGATTGTTGCGGTCCTGTCGGAGCAACCCAAGGCCACGCTGCCCGAGCAGCTCAGGCTGCTGCGCAGCGGCAAGATCTATGTGGACGGATTCAAGGGACAGCGCCTGTCGTTCCGTCCCTGGGACGGGCAGCTGCGTCAGCCCATATTTCTGGCCCACGCCGATGGCGTGGTGGCTGCCGCACCGATGGACGGCGTTCTGCATCCCACCGAAGTGCTGGACACCTTGGGTGTCGACGAGAAGGAAAGCACATGCAGCAAGCACCCCTGATGTCCCATCTGGCCCGCGCCCTGCGCGCGGTGGTTGGCCGGGAGCTGCTGAAGTTCATGCGCCAGCCCGCGCGCCTGGCGTCGTCGCTGGTGCGGCCGCTGCTGTGGTTTGTGGTGTTCTCCGCCGGCTTCCATAACGTGTTTGGCATTGCGATCATTCCGCCGTACGAGACCTATGTCGAATACAAGGTGTACATGCTGCCCGGCCTGCTGGGCATGATCGCGTTGTTCAATGGCATGCAGAGTTCCTTGTCTATGGTGTACGACCGCGAGATGGGCGTGATGCGCCTGCTCTTGACGGCGCCGCTGGCGCGCGGCTGGTTGCTGGCCTTCAAGCTCGGTGCCGCAACCACCTTGTCGGTTCTGCAGATGCTGGTCTTCCTCGGCATTGCCTGGGCTTTTGGCGTGGACGCGGAGGGCTGGAACTGGCTCTTCGCCGTGCCGTGGATGGCGCTGGGCGCCACCATGCTCGCCGCCTTCGGGCTGATGCTGTCGGTGTATGTGAAACAGCTGGAGAATTTTGCGGGGGCGATGAACTTTGTCATCTTTCCGATGTTCTTCATCAGCCCGGCCTTGTACCCGCTATGGAAGCTGCAGGAGTCGGGCGCGCAGTGGCTGTTTGAGCTGGCCCGTTTAAACCCGTTCACGCATGTGGTGGAGCTGATCCGCTTTGCCATGCAGGGGCAGTTCAACGCCCAATCCTGCGCCGTTGTGGCGGTAGGCGGCATCGTCTTTTTCACGCTGGCCTTGCGTGGCTACGACCCGCAGCGCGGCTGGATCCGGCAGCGCGGATAAGCGCTGTTGCAACACTGAGCCGCAGTGACATTGCTACCGAGCGGAACACTGTTGTACCAGGCAGTGGTTCATATTGGAACAGTCTTGTGTCACAGGGCTGAAAAACTGAATCGGCATCGCACACATCTGCGCATTCAAGTGGCTTTTTCCCGGGGCAGATAGCCCTGAAATACCACGCAATCGACTGGCATGCATATTGCGCAAAGCATGGTGGTTGATTGCTTTGCACCAGGCAAAGAGTGATCCGATGCCACTGCTTTTGCCAAGGCAGTGTTTTGAGCCAGCACTTAAACAGGAGACATGATTGTGAAAAGAAAAATACTCGGCTTACTCATTGCCGCGGGTACCGCGCACGTGGGGGCACAAGTGACCGATGCCATGATTGCCAACGACGCGACGGATACGGAATCCGTGCTGAGCTGGGGGCTGGGAACGCAAGGCCAGCGCTTCTCGCCGCTCACCACCATCAACACCGGCAACGTCAGCCGCCTGGTGCCGGCGTGGTCCATGTCGTTCGGCGGTGAAAAGCAGCGCGGCCAGGAATCGCAGCCGCTGGTCTACAAAGGCAAGATGTTTGTCACAGCCTCGTATTCGCGCATTTTTGCCATCGACGTCAAGACCGGCGAAAAGCTGTGGAAGTACGAGCACCGTCTGCCCGAAGGCATCATGCCCTGCTGCGACGTGGTGAACCGGGGCGCTGCGCTCTATGACAACCTGGTGATCTTCGGCACGCTGGATGCGCAGCTGGTGGCCTTGGACCAGAGCACAGGCAAGGTGGTGTGGCGCGAAAAGATCGACGATTACTCTGCCGGCTACAGCTACACCGCAGCGCCGTTGATTGCCGATGGCCTGCTGTTGACCGGCGTATCCGGCGGTGAGTTTGGCGTCGTCGGGCGGGTTGAAGCGCGTGACCCCAAGACCGGAAAAATGGTCTGGAGCCGCCCGGTGGTGGAGGGTCATATGGGCTACCTCAACGGCAAGGAAAACGGCATCAGCGGCACCACGAATGCCAGCTGGCCCGGCGAAACCTGGAAGACCGGTGGGGCAGCCACCTGGCTGGGCGGCACCTACGATGCGAAGACCGGCCTGGCTTATTTCGGTACCGGCAATCCCGGCCCGTGGAACAGCCACGTGCGCAAGGGCGACAACCTGTACTCCGCCTCCACGGTGGCGATTGATGTCAAGACCGGCAAGATCGTGTGGCACTACCAGGGCACGCCGAACGACGCCTGGGACTTCGATGGCGTGAACGAGTTCGTGACCTTCGACATGGATGGCAAACGGGTGGGCGGCAAGGCCGACCGCAATGGCTTCTTCTATGTGATAGACGCCACCGGCGGCAAGCTGCTGAATGCGTTTCCGTTTGTGAAGAAGACCACCTGGGCCAGCAGCATCGACCTGGAAACGGGCCGTCCCAATTTTGACGCGGCCAACCGCCCGGGGGACCCCAGCGCAGCGGGCGGCGACGGTAAAAAAGGTGCATCCGTCTTTTCAGCACCGGGCTTTCTCGGTGGCAAGAACCAGATGCCCATGGCCTACAGCCCGAAGACAAAACTGTTCTATGTACCCACCAACGAATGGGGCATGGAGATATGGAACGAACCCATCAGCTACAAGAAGGGCGGCGCCTATCTGGGGGCGGGCTTCACCATCAAGCCGCTGTTCGAGGACCATATCGGCTCCCTGCGCGCCATCGATCCCAAGACCGGCAACGTGGCTTGGGAGGTCAAGAACAACGCGCCTCTGTGGGGCGGCGTGCTGACCACCGCGGGTGACCTGGTGTTCTGGGGCACGCCCGAGGGCTACCTGAAAGCCGCAGACGCCAAGACCGGCAAGGTGCTGTGGCAGTTTCAAACCGGCTCCGGCGTGGTGGCTCCTCCCATCACTTGGAATGACGGCGCAGACCAGTACGTGAGCGTGGTGTCTGGCTGGGGCGGTGCCGTGCCGCTGTGGGGCGGCGAGGTGGCCAAGAAGGTCAACTTCCTGGAGCAGGGCGGTTCGGTCTGGACATTCAAGCTGGCGTCAAAGTAGGTCGGACGCTGGCTGCTATGGGATGGCTCTGGTCCGCTGGATTGGCTGCGGCCAGAGCCTATTTTTAACTTTTGCAGGACTTGCGCAAGATCTCCTGTTCGCCCAAAGGGCGGCATAGAAGGCGCTACGCAAGTCCTATTTTGAAATCGATTGATCATGCGCATCCTCCTCGCCCCCCTCTTGTTGTTATCGGGTGCGCTCCATGCGGCGCAGCCCATGAGCGCCGCCGACGTCAAGGCAGCGATGGAACTGGCAAAGAACAGCGGCTGTTTCACCTGCCATTCCGCCTCTGAGAAAATCGTGGGCCCCTCGTATGCCAGCGTTGCCGCCAAGTACAGCGCCGACAAGGACGCTGTGGCATCCCTGGTGCAATCCATTCAATACGGATCCAAGGGCAAGTGGGGACGTATTCCCATGCCGCCCCATGCCTCGCTCAGTCCGGACGAGTTGAACACGCTAGCGCGCTGGGTCATGACTATCGACAAATAGGGGACTGGCAACACAACGTCTCGCCAGATCCGCCGCGGCTGTCGCGTCAACCCCAGACGTCGTCGGGCAGCTGCGCCTTCTTGCGATAGATGGTGTTGCGGGACACGCCCAGCAGCTTCGCGGCGACCGAGACATTGCCGCCGGTAGCGCGCAGCGCCCGGGCCATGGCTTCCAGGGCCACGTCCTCCAGGCTACTGGTCTCCTTGGCCGTGGAGGGGGCGAGTACCAAGCCGGCCGGCGTTTCGACCCTGATCTGCAGTCCCGGCGCAGGGGCCTTAGGCTGTGCTGAACTCACGTAGTTCATCTCGTCCAGAAAGTCCTCCGGCAGGTGGCAGATCTCGATTTCTTCGGCGCATCCCGCCATCACCACGGCCGTGCGCAGCAGGTTGAACAGCTGGCGGAAGTTGCCGGGCCAAGGGTATTGGTGGAACATCGCCATAACTTCGCTGGAGATGCCTACGGGCACCGCCGCCTGGCACACGCTGGCCAGGATTTTGCGCGTCACCACATCCAGGTCCTGGCGCTCGCGCAAGGCCGGTAGGCGCACGACCAGTCCATTCAGGCGGTAGTACAAGTCCTCGCGGAACTCGCCCCGGGCGATCATTTCCTTGAGGTTCTTATTGGTGGCGCAGATCACGGCCACATCCACCTCCACCTCTTTGCCTGCGCCCAGCGGGCTGACCTTGCGTTCCTGGAGCACGCGCAACAGCCGCGCCTGCAGATGCTTGGGCATGTCGCCAATTTCGTCCAGAAACAGCGTTCCACCATTGGCGAACTGCACCTTGCCCATGGCGCCCTTGCGCTTGGCTCCGGTAAATGCGCCTTCCTCGTAGCCGAAGAGTTCCGACTCGATCAGGGTCTCCGGAATGGAGGCGCAATTCACCGAAACAAAATTGTTGTTGGCGCGTGGCGAGTCGTTGTGGATGGCCTGCGCAAGCAAGTCCTTTCCGGTTCCGGTTTCGCCCAGGATCATGATCGGAATGTCGCGACCGCGTACCAGCTGCAATTTTTCAATCACGGCCGCAACCTGTTGATCGCCCGTATCCAGGTAGCGCAGGCTGGACAGCGCGGCTTTTTTATGCGCTCTGCTGTCCAGATGTGGCGACTTGCCCTCACTCTTGGCCGGCATCGCGGGCGCTGCCGTGTCGCTGCCCGAGAAGTCAATGGCATCGAACGCGCGTTGGCTTTTGATTTCTGCACGGCAGCAGATGGTGACGCCGTTGTGCAGGCAGAGCGAAGCCACATGCCCTTTCGCGGCTCGGACACGATCGTGAAATTGCGATGTGGAGATGCCGAAAAGAGAATAGAAAGTGTGGGCGCTCAGGGCCGTGGCGGACATGCCAAACTGGAACTGAGCGCTGCGATTGGCGGTGATGAAGCGCCCGTCCTGGTTGAAGACCGCAATGCCCTCCATCAGCGTCCCGAGGAACTCGGCGCGGGTGTGGAAGCGCACGAGGATTTCTGTGGGAAACACATCGGCAAACATGTGGTTCTCGATCATCTGCGCGGACATGCGTGCCAGCGCCATGGTGTGCTGGTGGTAGCTGCGGTAGTCGCCCGTGACGTCCAGCGCGCCGATGACTTTTCCGTGCGGGTCGAAGATGGGCGTGCACGAACAGGTGAGAAACCGGTTGGCCTGCAGGTAGTGCTGGTCGCCATGGACCACGATGGGCTTCTCCTCAGCCAGCGCGGTGCCGATGGCATTCGTGCCTTTGCCTTTTTCCGACCAGTCCACGCCTGGCTGCAAGGCCACCTTCGAAGCCTTCTGCAAAAAGTCTGCATCGCCCAGCGAATGCAGGATCATTCCGCTGCGTGTGGTGAGCAGAATCATGCTTTGCGTATTGGCGATCTGCTCGTACAGCGTTTCCATGACGGGCGCCGCATGCTGGTACAGAAAGCGGTTCTCTTCCAGCGCCTGGTTCATCAGGCCGCGTGCCGCGGCGGAAAGATCGGGGTTATCGAACTCTTCCAGTCCATATGCCTTGGAGCGCAGCTTGGAGGAACCAATCAGCGCAGAATACTCGGCGCCGATGAGCTGCGGTCCCGTGGCGGGATTGGATGTGGCTTCACCAACGACCAAATGGCTCTGTTGAATCATGTTGTCTCCGGGCGGCTCTCCTATCCGTTCCGGCTTTCAGCCCAAGGCAACAGGGTGCAGGTTGAAGCAAAAGCGGTGAACGGACGGAAGCGCTGGTTATTGTGTGCTGGGCGCATTTTGCTCCGTTTCGATACAGCACTCAACGTACAGGGACAGGCTTGCCGCGCCTGGAGTTTGATGTGCGTCAAATTGGCACAAACGATCCGTGTTTTGTACCGTGCATCCGGCAAATTGAGCCGCGGATGCCAGTGTTTTCACTGGCCCGGTATTTGCTGCCTTGCAAGACATCATGAACACAATATTGGAGGCAAAAGTATGAAACCGTTCTTCTCACACCGCGGCACCTGGGCGGCTGCTGGTTTGGCAGCTTGCTTGTCACTGGGCAGTTTGATGGCGATGGCGCATGGCGATGTGGTTCCGCAGTCGGTGGATACCAGCACCCTGCCGCAGCTCGGCAGCAAATGGCTGGATACCAACCCTTACTCGGCAGGCGATGGCCACAAGGAAGCGCTACGCATCGGCACTTCTGCCTACAACCAGAACTGCGCGCGCTGCCACGGGCTGGAGGCGATCTCGGGCGGCATCTCGCCCGATCTGCGCAAACTGGACGCCGATTGCACGGGGCTCGGGGACGAGGCCAAGAAACTGGCTTGCTTCAAGGAAATGGATGACTACTTCATCTCCACCGTGCGGCGCGGGCGTGCGCGCGACGGCCGGGTCTACATGCCGCCGTTCGAGGGCATCCTGACCCAGGAGGCCATTTGGTCGATCAAAACCTACCTGGAAACGCGCCGCGAGCCTTGAATCGTCAGGTGCCCATACACAACCGGAGACACACTTGAGCAACAAGCCATACACGCCGGCCACCAGCCGGTTGACGCGCAGAAGAATGCTGTGGGCCATGCCGCTTCTGGCCGGAGTGGTTCCCTCCGCCTGGACGCAGGAGCGCACGCCGATGGAGAGAATCAGGGCCAGCGGAATTCTTAAGGTCGCGCTCTACAAAGACAACGCTCCGTACTCGGACGGCTCCTCGGCCGGCATGACCGGCCTGGATGTCGGCCTGGCCCAGGCTTTAGCCAGGCAGCTGCAGCTCAATCTGTCGCTGCTGCCATTTGACGCCGGTGAAAACATGAACGATGACCTGCGTAATATGGTGTGGCGTGGTCACTATCTGGGATATGGACCCGCAGACGTGATGCTGCATGTACCGCTGGACAAATACTTCATGGACGAGAACCGGCAGGTGTTCATTTTTGGCCCCTATGCGCGTGAGCACCTGGTGGTCCTGCACAACCCGCGGGCTCTGCCACAGGTCTATAACCCGGAGGACCTGGTGCAGCAGAAGATCGCGGTGGAGCAAGGCAGCGGCGCGGCCAGTGCGCTCATGGGCTACAAGGGCGGCTTGCTGCGTGAGCAGGTCGCCATTTTCAAGACCGGCGTGGATGCCGCGAAAGCCATGCTGACCCAGCGTGCCAGCGCTGCCTTCGTCACATTGGCCCAGGCCGAGGCGGCTGTTTTCGAGCTCCGCCTGGATAAAAAGGACTGGGCTTTTTCCAGGCTGATGCTGCCCGGCATTTCCCCCAATGGCTGGCCGCTGGGCATGGCCGTCAAGGCCGGCAGCAAGGAGCTGGCAACCGTGCTGGACCAGGCCTTGGATGCGCTACGCCAAGGAGGCGAACTGTTGAAGATTTTTCAGTCGCAGGGCTTGACCTTGGCCGCACCGTAAATTTGCCGGTGCGGGCCCGGCGGGCTGTGTGGCCCGCGGCTTTCAGTTGGTCAGGATGGTGTGCGGTACCCGGCCTACCGGCACCGTTTTCAGTGCCTTGCCGCTGGCAGTGTCAATGATGCTCATGTCGTCCGACATGCCATTGGCCACATACAGGCGGGCGTTGTCCTTGCTCAGCGCCAGGCCCCAGGCTCTTTTTCCTACCAGCACCAGGCGGCGCACGGTGCGCGCCGCCACGTCCACTTCCGCGACATGGTTGGCGCGGCCCAATGCCACCCATACGGTTTTGCCGTCGGCCGTCATCAGTATGCCGACCGGCGTGATGTCGGCTGCGCGTATGCCGGTCAGCTGGAAGGGCAGGGTCTGCTTTACCTTCATGCTGGCGGTATCGATGATGCTGACGCTGGCACCGAGTTCGTTGCTCACCCACAGTTCGCTGCCGTCGGGCGCCATGGCAAAGCGCCTCGGGCGCATGCCGACCCTGGCCTGGCCGCTTACCTTGCGTGTGGCCACGTCCACGGCATACACCGCATTCGCCACCTCCGAAGTTACGTAGACAAACTTCCCATCGGCCGAGGCCAGTACACCTTCGGGCTCGGCTCCGGTCTTGACGGAGAACAAGGGTTTCTTGCTGGCCACGTCGTAGGCGGCCATCTGGCTGTCGTCCTCAATCGAAACATAGGCCGACTTGCCGTCGGGCGAGAGCGCGAATATCTCCGGGCTCTCGCCGGTGGGGATGGTGTCGATCTGCTTGCCGGTCTGGATGTCCACGACGCTGAGCTGATTGCCGTCGCCGCACGCAACCAGGATGTGCTGCCCGCCATGGGTCCACGCCATATGCCGTGGGCGTTTGCAGGCGGGAATGCTTTTGATGACCTTACCGTCGCCATCCATCTGCAAAATCTGGTTGTCTTTCTCGCTGCTCACAAATACGTCGGCGTATGCCGACGCGCTGAACAGCACACACAGGGACGCCAGCGGCGTGAGCAGGAATCGGTTCGAAAGCATGGGCATGGGTTTGTCTCCAAAGAATTTTTGTGGTCTATCTACGGTGTCGCCAGGGGCTAAACAGCCTTACGCACCGGTATATCAAAGCAAGCTAAGTGCCACTTGTGCTGACTCTGGCCGCGGGCGCACGGCAAGGGCCAAACGCAGCCCGGATAATCCACCCATGTTGAAAATTGAATTCCCCGCTTCGCTACCCGTCTCAGAACGGCGCGAAGAGATCGAAGCCGCCATTGCCGCCCACCAGGTGGTCATCATCTGCGGCGAAACCGGCTCCGGCAAAACCACCCAGCTACCCAAGATCGCCCTGGCCATGGGCCGCGGCAAACTGAACTACCCCGAAGGCCAACGCGGCAAGCTGATCGGCCACACCCAGCCGCGGCGCATTGCCGCCAGCTCGGTGGCGAAACGGATTGCCGAAGAGCTGAAGACGCCGCTAGGCGATGTGGTCGGCTTCAAGGTGCGCTTCCAGGACCGCCTGGGGCGCGACGCCTCGGTGAAGCTGATGACCGACGGCATCTTGCTGGCCGAGACGCAGACCGACCCGCTGCTGAACGCCTACGACACCATCATCATCGACGAGGCGCACGAGCGCAGCCTGAACATCGACTTCTTGCTCGGCTATCTGCGCCAGATCCTGCCGCGCCGCCCGGATTTGAAGATCATCGTCACCTCGGCAACCATCGACGCCGACCGCTTCGCCAAGCATTTCGAGTCCAAGAAAGGCCCGGCCCCGGTCATCATGGTGTCCGGCCGCATGTTCCCGGTGGAGCAGCGCTACCGGCCGTTCGAGGAAAGCCGCGACTACGGACTGAACGAGGCCATCGCCGACGCGGTGGACGAGCTCTGGCGCGACCCGCACAACGCCGGCGACATCCTGATCTTCCTGCCCGGCGAGCGCGAAATCCGCGAAGCCGCCGACCATTTGCGCAAGCATGTGAGCCACCAGCCGGTGTTCCGCAGTGCCGAGGTGCTGCCGCTGTTTGCGCGCCTGAGCCCGGCCGAGCAGGACCGGATTTTCGACAACCACGCCGGCGGCCGGCGCATCGTGCTGGCTACTAACGTGGCCGAGACTTCGCTCACGGTACCAGGCATCCGGTACGTGATTGACGCAGGTACGGCGCGCGTGAAGCGCTATTCTTTCCGTAGCAAGGTGGAGCAGCTGCTGGTCGAGCCTATCAGCCAAAGCTCCGCCAACCAGCGCGCCGGCCGCTGCGGCCGGGTCGCCAACGGTATCTGCATACGCCTGTACGACGAGCAAGACTTCAACGGCCGCCCGCGCTTTACCGACCCCGAAATCCTGCGCAGCTCGCTGGCCGGCGTGATCTTGCGCATGAAGTCGCTGCACCTGGGCATCGTCGAAGACTTTCCGTTTTTAGAGAAACCCCAGGGCCGCGCGATTGCCGACGGCTACCAGCTGCTGGCCGAACTGGGCGCAGTGGACGACGCAAACGAGCTGACCGGCACCGGCAAGGAGCTCGCCAAGCTGCCACTCGACCCGCGCGTCGGCCGCATGATTCTGGAGGCCCGCGACCGCAGCGCGCTCGACGAGGTGCTGGTGATTGCATCGGCCCTGAGCGTGCAGGACGTGCGCGACCGGCCCATGGACCTGCAGACCCAGGCCGACCAGGCACATGCCAAGTTTGACGACGACCGCAGCGAGTTCAGCGGCTACCTGAACCTGTGGAAGTGGATCAACGACGCCCGCGGTGGGGAGGGCGCACACAAGCTCAGCAACCGCCAGTACGAGCAGCTGCTGCGCCAGAACTTCATCAACATCCGCCGCGTGCGCGAGTGGCGCGACATCTACAGCCAGCTGCACACCGTGGTGGCCGAGCACAAATGGCGGCTCAACGCTGCGCCAGCCAGCTACGAGCAGATCCATCTGTCGATGCTGTCCGGCCTGCTGGGCAATATCGGCTGGAAGACCGAGGGCGACGAGGTCGCGCAGACCGAATACCTGGGCGCGCGCGGCATCAAGTTCCACCGCCATCCGGGCGCGCATCTGCGCAAGAAGCCGGGCCGCTGGATCGTGGTAGCCGAGCTGGTGGAAACCACGCGCCTGTTCGGCCGCGGCATTGCCGCCATCGAGCCGCAGTGGGTCGAGCAGGTGGCCGGCCATTTGCTGAAGAAGCAGCTGCTGGACCCGCACTGGGAAAAGAAGGCCAGCGAGGTCACCGCGCTGGAGCGGGCCACGCTATACGGCATCGTCATCTACAGCGGACGCCGCGCCAATTTCGGCCGGGTCGACCCGGTGGGTGCGCGGGAAATCTTCATCCGCGAAGCGCTGGTGCAGGGCCAATGGGACTGCAAGTTCCCGTTCCTGGCGGCCAACCTCAAGCTGATCAAGCAGGTGGAAGACCTGGAGCACAAGGCGCGCCGGCAGGACGTGCTGGTGGACGACGAACTGATCTACGCCTTCTACGACCAGCAGTTGCCCGCCGACGTATATGGCGGCGCCAGCTTCGAGCGCTGGTACCGTGACGCGCAGCAGATCAACCCCAAGCTGCTGATGCTGACCCGCGAAGAGCTGATGCGCCATGAGGCCGCCGGCATCACCACCCAGTCCTTCCCCAAGACCATCCGCCTCGGCGGCGTGGACTGCCTGGCGACCTATCTGCACGAACCCGGCGACGCCAAGGACGGCCTGACCGTCACCGTGCCGCTGTTCGTTCTGAACCAGGTGAACGACGAGCGCTGCGAATGGCTGGTGCCGGGCATGCTGAAAGACAAGATCCAGGCCTTGATCAAAACCCTGCACCAGCGCCCGCGCTCCCGCCTGGTGCCGCTGCCCGACACTGCCGCCAAGATGGCCGAGACGCTGAACGCGCCCGCGCTGTTCGGCCACGGCACCCTTGTCGATGCGGTGCTGAAGCTGGTGCGCGCCGCCACTTCGCTGGACGTGGTGCGGGCCGACATCAAGGCCGACATGCTCAGCCCGCACATGTTCATGAACTTCCGCGTGGTGGATGAGCATGGCCGTCAGCTGGGCACGGGCCGCAACCTGGGCGCGTTGAAATCCGAGCTGGGGGCGCAGGCGCGCGGAGCCTTCCAGGCGCTGGCCGGTTTGAAGATGGCGAGTAACGCCGCCGCTCAACCAGTTTCTAAGGAAAATCAGCCTGCAGCGCAGACAGTACCTTCGCAAGCAGCTACAAAAACCGCAGCAAAGCCGGCCACGCCAGCGAACCAGCGCTACACCGCCTGGACCTTTGGCGAGCTGCCAGAGCTGCTGGAAATCCAGAAGGGTGGCCAGACGCTGATCGGCTACCCCGGCCTGATCGACGCGGGCGATGCGGTGACCATCGAGGTCTTCGACGAGCCCGAGGTGGCTGCCGCCAAGCACCGCGCCGGCCTGCGCCGCCTGTTCTCGCTGCAGATCAAGGACGCGCTGAAGTACCTGGAAAAGAACATCCCCGACCTGCAGAAAATGGCCGTGGTCTTCATGCAGGTCGGCAAGAACGCCGATGGCTCCGGCGGCGGCACGATAGAAGAATTGCGTGCGCAGATCATCGACGTGGCGCTGGACCGGGCCTTTCTGCTCGACCCGCTGCCCACCGACGAATTCGACTTCAAGCGCCGCATCGACGAAGGCCGGGGCCGCCTGACCCTGATCGCCAACGAGGTGGCGCGGCTGGCGCTGACCATCCTGACGGAATACGCCACGGCCGCCCGCAAGATCAAGGACACCAAGAACGCACCCGACGCCACCGCCGACGCCGCCCAGCAGCTGGCGCGTTTGATGCCCAAGCGCTTCCTGGCGAACACGCCCTGGGGCCCGCTGCAGCACTACGCCCGCTACCTGAAGGCCATCACCGCGCGGCTGGACAAGTACCGCGCCGACCCAGCCCGCGACGCCGCCCGCCTAGCCGAGCTGCGCCCGCAGGAGCAGCGCTACTGGCGCCTGGTGGCCGAGCGCAAGGGCGTGGCGGATGCGCGCATGCAGGAGTTCCGCTGGCTGCTGGAGGAGCTGCGCGTCAGCTTCTTCGCGCAAGAACTGAAGACCCCGCAGCCGGTGAGCGCCAAGCGGCTGGATAAAGCCTGGGCGCAGCTGGGGGCTTGAGAGGCCGTTTTAGTCCTGGGCCATGGCCTGCAGCGCATCGCCTGTGACGCGGCAGGTGCGCCAGTCGGGCAGCACGCTGGCACCCAGCTTTTCATAGAACTGGATGGCTGCGGTGTTCCAGTCCAGCACGCTCCATTCGAAACGTGCGCACTGGCGCTCGCAGGCCAGCTTGGCCAGGTGCTTCAGCAGGGCCTTGCCCACGCCCAGGCTGCGCGCGTCGGCCTTGACGTACAGGTCTTCCAGGTACAGACCTCGGCGCGTCAGAAAGGTGGAGTAGTTGTGGAAAAACAGGGCGTAGCCTACGGGCTGCGCGTCTACCGTGGCGACTGCGCATTCGGCGGCTGGCTGGGGGCCGAACAGGTCGTTCTTCAATTGCTCTTCAGACGCATTCAGCAGATGTGTCAGATGCTCGAATTCCGCCATCTCGTGGATCATTGCGAGGATGTGGGGAACGTCGCAGGCCTGTGCGGCTCGAATGGTCAGCTTGGAAGAGTACATGGTTTTCAGTGTGTGGCGGGTGATGGCCCAGGCGCGAGGTTCGCCTCAGATATCCCGCAGGCCAGGTGGCGAGTCTCCTGCGAGAGCGTGCCGGCAATTCCGCAGCTCGGCGGTTTGAATTCGCCGGCGGCATTACTGGGGGTGGGGGCATCAATGGTACCGTCACTGCTTTGCCTGTAGCTCCGACGGTGCTGCAGCTGCAGGCCGGGCGGATACCCCCAGGAAGTACCGCGGTGTACCGAGGGGCTCGCCAGCCAGCCCATAAATTTATGAAATTCATAGCAGACAAACCAATATCCATGAGCGCAAGAGGCCAATTTTTCTTCAAGGTTTTTGCCAGCATGCTGCTATGCCTGGTCTGTGTTGGCGTGCCGGCCTGGGCGCAGCCGGGGGCGCTGGACGACTCGCTGGACAAGCTGCGCCAGCAGATCGAGACCATGCAGAAGAATCTGCCCGATGCGGATGCCGAGACCGATCTGATGGCCTGGCGCAGCACCGCCATAGCAGCCGAGGCGCAAGCGCAAAAAGCCGCAGACGAACTGGCGCCGCAGCTGGACAGCGTGCAGGCCCGGCTGAGCGAGCTGGGCGCCGCGCCGGCCGACAAAAAAGAGGCCAGCGACATCAGCTCCATGCGTAGCGAGCTGGACAAGAGTCGCAATGCGCTGGATGCGCAGCTCAAGCTGGCGCGCCTGCTGGTGGTGGAGAGCGAGCAACTGGCGTCGCAGATTTCCGCGCAGCGGCGCGCGCAGTTCCAGGCCCAGCTGGGTCAGCGCACGGCGTCCATCCTGGCGCCGCCGTTCTGGAACGAGCTGCGTGACAACTTCGTGGCCGATGCGGGCCGCTCTGCCGACCTGGTGGGCGAACTGGTGAAGGCCTTGCGGGCTGCCACCGTGGGCGTGTGGCTGGGCATGGCAGCGGCCTTGGCCGTGCTGGCGCTGGTGCGAAATCGGCTGGAGGTAGCGGTGCTGTACCTGGTCAGCCACAAGGTGCCGGGTGGGCGCTTGCGTCGCTCGCTGTATGCCGTGCTGCGGGTGCTGCTGTCGGTGCTGTCCTGGGGGCTGGTGGCCCTGGTGGTACGCACCGGGCTGGAGTGGAATAGCGATCTGTCCGAGCTGCCCCATGCCTTGCTGGTGCGCAGCGTGGGCCTGGCCTGTTTTGGCGGCTACGTGGCAGGCCTGGGCCAGGCCTTGCTGTCGCCCAATCGGCCCACCTGGCGCTTGTCGGCCATGCCGGATACGGTGGCGGTTGGCCTGCGCCGGTTTCCGTTGGTGCTGGCGCTGGTGACCACGGCGGGCTGGCTGGCCGAGCAGCTCTACAGCCTGGTGAATGCCAGCCTGGCCACCGCCGTCGCCCTGAACTGCATTCTGGCCCTGGCCTTGGGCCTGAGCATGGTGATGGCGGTGATGCGTGGCGAGCGGCTGCGCCGCCAGCTCGAAGGACCGGGCGCCGACCAGGTGCCGGCCCGGCCGCTGTGGCTGAGCAGCTTGGCATTTCTGCTCTGGCTGGTGCTGGCGGCCAGCGTGGTGGGCTTGCTGCTGGGCTATGTGGCGCTGGGCAGCTTTGTATTGCGCCAGGTAGCCTGGTGCACCATCGTCTCGGGCACGGCCTATTTGCTGATGATGTTGGTGGACGATATGTGCATGGGCTGGCTGGCATCGGCCCCGGTGGAAACACCCGAGCCCGAAGTCTGGCGCCTGCGCGACCAGGCGGCCGTGCTGCTGTCTGGCGTGGTGCGTGCCACGGTGGCGCTGGTGGCCTTGCTGCTGGTGCTGTCGCCGTTTGGTGATGGGCCGCCCGAGTTGATGCACCGCGCCTCGGCGCTGGGCGACGGCCTGGCGATTGGTGAAATCCAGCTGCGGCCTACGGCGGTGCTGCTGGCCCTGGCGGTCGTGGTGGGCGGGCTGTTGGGCGTGCGTACGCTCAAGCGCTGGCTGAAAGACCATTTCCTGCCCACCACCACGCTGGACGCGGGCATGCAGATGTCGGCCAGCACCCTGTTTGGCTATGCCGGCAGCGTGACGGTGGTGGCCATGGCCATGTCGGCCGTGGGCATTGGCCTGGAGCGGGTGGCCTGGGTGGCCAGTGCCTTGTCGGTAGGTATCGGTTTTGGCCTGCAGGCGGTGGTGCAGAACTTTGTCTCCGGCCTGATCCTGCTGGCCGAGCGGCCGGTGAAGGTGGGTGACTGGGTGGTGCTGGGCACGGTGGAGGGCGATATCCGCCGCATCAATGTGCGCGCCACCGAGATCCAGATGAGCGACCGCTCCACGGTGATCGTGCCGAACTCGGAGTTCATCACCAAGACGGTACGCAACATCACCCACGCCAGCCCGCTGGGTCTGGTGCAGATCAAGCTGCCCATGCCGCTGGACACCGATGTGCAGCGCGTGCAGGACGTGTTGTTGGCGGCTTTCACCAACCACCCCGAGGTGCAGCCCACGCCTGCGCCCAGCGTGGCGCTGGAGGGCATAGACAGCAATGGCAAGCTGATGTTTAACGCCACAGCCTATGTGCCGTCGCCCCGGCGTTCATACAGCGTGCGCAGCGACGTGTTGCTGGTGGTGCTGAAGGAGCTGCGCGCAGCCGGGCTGCCGTTGTCCAACCCGTCGACCATGGTGTTGCGTGATGTGCCCATGCAGTCGATCCAGCCGACCCATCCGGTCGTGCCGGTTGAAAAGCCCGCGTAAGCCGGGTTTGCAATTTTTTACCCGGGTATAAATTGCCTAGGTATTCAATCCGGGTAGAATCCGCGGATTGATTAAATCCGGGTAAAAATATGGCTTGGTTGGATACTTCTTGCACCGCCTTCGAAGGCGGCAACTGCATTGCAGCGGGGGCGCTGCGCGATGTGGCCATGCGCGCCAAGATGGCGGTGGACGCCGGCGCTGACAGTGCCACCCCTGCGTCGGTTTGGGTGTTTGACGACGCCACCAGCGAAGTGCTGGAGCTGGACTGGCGTGGCACGGTGGAGGAGTTCGCGGTGCAGTTGGTGCAGCAGGCACAGGCGGTGGATGCCATGGCCGAGCCTGCGCCGCTGCCGGCGGAAGACAGTGCCTCCGGCCGGGCGCCGCGCGGGCCGGGTCGACCCAAGCTGGGCGTGGTGGCGCGCGAGGTGACCCTGCTGCCCCGCCATTGGGAATGGTTGGCTACCCAGCCCGGTGGAGCCTCGGTGGCGCTGCGCAAGCTGGTGGAAGTGGCGCGGCTTGCGTCCGAGCGCAAGGACGAGGTGACCCGCTGCAGCGCCGTGGGCTACAAGTTCATGTCCACCATCGCGGGCGATGCCCCCGGGTTTGAAGAAGCCAGTCGGGCCCTGTTCGCCGCGGACGCGCAAGCGTTTGAAGCACAGATAGCCAGCTGGCCGGCCGATGTGCAGGCCCATCTGCAAAAGATCGTGGCCAACGCCTTCGAACCCCAAGAAATCGTGAATACGTTTTAAAGGACAGATATGGATGCAAGTCGTAGTGCGGCCGTGCCTGCGGGCGTCGCCATGCCCGGGCCGCCGGCCCAGCCCAGGGTTTTGTGGCGGGTGTACCTGGCGTTTCTGGCGCCGATGATTGTCAGCAATATCCTGCAGGCGCTGTCGGGCACGGTGAACAATATCTACCTGGGCCAGATGCTGGGCGTGGGCGCGATGGCGGCGGTGTCGGCATTCTTTCCGGTGCTGTTCTTTCTGATCGCCTTCATGATTGGCCTGGGCTCGGGCGCTGCCGTGCTCATAGGCCAGGCCTGGGGCGCGAAGGAGCCCGAGCGGGTGAAGGCGATTGCCGGCACCACGCTGATGGTGGGCTTGTACGCCGGTGTGGTGGTGGCCCTGTTTGGCGGTATGTTCACCGACGGCTTGCTGCGCTCCCTGGGCACGCCGGCCGACATTCTGGGCGACGCCACGGCCTATGCGCGGGTGATGCTGGTGGCCTCGCCGGCGGTGTTTCTATTCCTGCTGGTCACCTCCATGATGCGCGGCGTGGGCGATACCAAGACGCCGCTGAAAACCCTGCTGATCTCCACCGCTGTGAGCCTGTTGGCCACGCCGGCGCTGATACGCGGCTGGGGCGGCCTGCCGCAGCTGGGCGTGGTCAGTGGCGCCTACGCGGCTGGGCTGGGTTTTGCGGTGGCCATGGCCTGGACGGCCTGGCACCTGCTGCGCGTGCGCCATGTGCTGGCACCAGACGCCACCTTCCGGCCGCATCTGCGGATAGACCGGCAGATTCTGGCCAAGGTGCTGCGCATAGGCCTGCCCACGGGCCTGTCCATGATCACCATCTCGCTGGCCGAGATCGCCGTGCTGTTCCTGGTGAACCGTTTTGGTTCGCAGGCCACAGCGGCCTATGGCGCGGTGAACCAGATCGTGTCCTATGTGCAGTTCCCGGCGTTTTCGATTGCCATCACCGCCTCCATCCTGGGTGCGCAGGCGATTGGCGCTGGGCGGGGCGACACGCTGGGCAAGATCGCCCGCACCGGCATCTGGATGAATCTGCTGCTGACCGGGGCGCTGGTGCTGCTGGCCTACCTGTTTTCGCGCCGTATCCTGGGCCTGTTCATCACCGACCCGGCGGTGGTCGAGCTGGCCCAGACCCTGCTGCACACCATGCTGTGGGGCATCATCATCATGGGCATGTCCATGGTCTTGTCGGGGCTGATGCGCGCCAGCGGCACGGTGCTGGTGCCCACGGCGCTGACCATGCTGGCGATTGGCGGGGTGGAGGTGCCGGTGGCCTGGGTGCTGAGCCAGTACTACGGCTTGAATGGTATTTGGGCCGCCTACCCGGTGGCGTTTCTGGCCATGTTGGCCATGCAAACCACTTACTACCGCCTGGTGTGGGTCAAGAAGCCGGTCCGGCGTTTATAAGCAAATAAGCCACTGGCGCAGATAGCACCTGCGCAGGCAGCTACTATTTCAATAGCGCTTCAGTGTTGCAGCCACTGCTCGGCCCATAGCGCGTCCAGGCGCGTCTGCACCATCGGCGGTGGTTCGCCCAGCTGGGTGCTGCTGCCCAGCTGGAAGACCTTGCCGTAGAGCAGGTTCTGCTGGGGAGCGTAGAGCAGGGCAGCGTTGTAGTTGGTGCAGAAATGCGGCTTGCACACCGCAATCACCACGTATTCGGTGCCGGCGATGTGCTCGCGCCGCATCGGCGGGCGCGGGCCTTCCAGCCGCGCCAGCCAGCGGTCGCGCACCAGCGGGCCCAGCGCCCGGGTGTAGGTGGCCTTGAACTGGGGGTTGAGCAGCATCTTCTCGATATCGCTCATGGGCTCGGGCAGGGTGGCCTGGCTGCCGTCATGCGTTTCGTCGGCGGCTTCCTCGCCCTTGTTGCCTGGCTTGTCGTTGCTGCAGCGGTGGTACTTGGCCGCCAGAATGGTCTTGCCCAGTGCCTGTTGTAGCTTGGGATCGGCCTGCAGCGTAATGTTGACGATGGACTTTTCTTCCAGCACCACAAAGTCCAGCTTGGCGCCAGACCGCAGCGTGCTGGTCAGCGCCACCTGGAAATGTGGCAGCTGTGCGGCGGCGCCGTAGTAACGGGTATCGGCCTGCACATTGCGGCCCACGATGCGCTTGTCGCCGTGCTCTACCACCAGCGCATCCCAGGCCACGCGCAGCCTGGGGCCGCTGGGGTTGCCGCAGCTGCTGGCGTACACGCCGCCAAAATTGCGCATGACATCCGACTTGAAGCGTGCCTGCGACCAGGCGGGGGCCGCCGCCCACAGGCAAAGGCCGAGCAGGGTCAGACCCTGCATATAACTTTGGGTCCGAGGCTTATGAGATGAATAAGTAATAAACAACTGAGAATTCATTCGTTCCAGTTTTTACGTGCCGCTTCCAGAATCCATCCATCGCAATCTTTATGGACTCCGTGGAAGCTTTATGACTACTCGCCGCCAATTCTCGCAATCCTTCGTGGCCCTGGCTTTGTCTGCAGCCGGCTTGGCCGCACATGCCCAGGCGCCGATTACGTTGCTAAATGTATCTTACGACCCCACCCGTGAGTTCTACAAAGACTTCAACGCCGCATTCGCCAAGGACTGGAAGGCCAAGACTGGCCAGGATGTGACCATCAGCCAGTCACACGGCGGCTCGGGCAAACAGGCCCGCTCCATCATTGACGGGCTGGAAGCCGACGTGGCCACGCTGGCCCTGGGCTACGACGTGGACGCATTGCATGAATACGGCAAGCTGATCCCTGCCGACTGGCAAAAGCGTTTGCCCAACAACGCATCGCCCTATACCTCGACCATTGTGTTCCTGGTGCGCAAGGGCAACCCCAAGAAGATCACCGACTGGTCGGACCTGGTGCGTCCCGGCGTTGCCGTGGTCACGCCCAACCCCAAGACTTCCGGCGGCGCCCGCTGGAACTACCTGGCCGCCTGGGGCTACGCGGTGAAGAAGAACAACGCCACCGACGCCCAGGCGCGTGACTTCGTGGCCGGCATTTACAAGAACGCGGTGGTGCTGGACTCCGGCGCCCGCGGCTCCACCATCAGCTTTGCCGAGCGCGGCCAGGGTGATGTGCTGATCGCCTGGGAAAACGAGGCCTACCTGGTGCTGGGCGAGTTCGGCAAGGACAAGTTCGAGATCGTCACCCCCAGCCTGTCCATCCTGGCCGAGCCACCTGTCAGCGTGGTCGACAAGGTGGTGGACAAGCGCGGCACCCGCAAGGTGGCCGAGGCCTACTTGCAATACCTGTACAGCCCCGTGGGCCAGGACCTGGCCGGCAAGAACTACTACCGTCCCCGCGACAAGACCGCCGCCGCCAAGTACGCCAAGCAGTTTGGCAACGTGAATCTGTTCACCATCGACGACCTGTTCGGCGGCTGGCAAAAAGCCCAGAAGACGCACTTCGCCGATGGCGGTGTGTTCGACCAGTTCTACGGAAAAAAGTAAGCCTGTCCACGCTTAAGCGCACGCCAACCTGGGAGTCCACCACATGTCCGTTTTATTGATTGCCGGCAGCCCCTCGGAGCGGTCCCGCTCCGCCGTCCTGCTGGACGCCGTGCAGCAGCGCCTGCAGCTGCATGGTGCGCAGGTGGACCGGGTGCAGATCCGAGACCTGTCGCCCCAGGCCCTGTTGCTGGCCAACGTGGCCCACCCCAGCATCGCCCAGGCAATTGCCCAGGTGGCGCGGGCCACGGCGGTGGTGGTGGCCACGCCCATCTACAAGGCCGCGTACAGCGGTGTGCTGAAGCTGTTCCTGGACCTGCTACCGCAGACCGCCTTCAAGGGCAAGACCGTGCTGCCGGTGGCCACCGGTGGCAGCCCGCACCACATGCTGGCGCTGGACTACGCGCTGCGCCCGGTGCTGCAGTCGCTGTCGGCCGAGCACATCCTGCCAGGCGTGTTCGCCATTGACGCCCAGGTGGTGTTGTTGCCGCAAGAAGGCCAGCAGATCGACGTAGAACTTGCGCGCCGGTTGGAAGGCGTGGTGGACCTGCTGCCCTTCACCGGCAAGCGCAGGCCCGTGGTGCAGCCGCACTACGCCCCGGTGCATTTTGCCGACGTGCGCTGTAGCGTTTAAACCGCTCCACCCCTTCTTTCACCGTTTGACTTTTTTGACCGCTGCGCAGCGGCAGGGCAGAGCTTTGCCTGCGCATACCCAAGACACCAGAGCACACCATGAGCACATCCAACTTTGAACAACGCCGCCGCCTGCTGATCGCCGGCGCATCCGCCGCCAGCCTGGCATTGCCAGCCTTCAACGCCCTGGCCCAAACGCCCGTGACCCGCACCCTGCGCATCGGCAACCAGAAAGGCGTGCTGAGCTTCTTGAAGGCCCGTGGCACGCTGGAAAAGCGACTGGCCCCGCTGGGCGTCAACGTCACCTGGACCGAATTTAACGCCGGCCCGGTGCAGCTGGAGGCGCTGAACGTGGGCTCCATCGACTTCGGCGATGTGGGCGAAGCACCGCCCATCTTCGCCCAGGCCGCTGGCGCACCCCTGGTCTACGCGGCGGCCACCGTGCCACGCCCCACCAGCGAGGCGATTGTGGTGCCCAAGGCCTCGGCCATCCAGAAGGTGACGGACCTCAAGGGCAAGAAGATTGCCTACAACAAGGGCTCCAACGTGCAGTTCTTCCTGGCCAAACTGCTGGAAAAGAACGGCCTGGCCTACGCCGATGTGCAGCACGTGCACCTGGCGCCCGCCGACGCACGCGCCGCCTTTGTGCAGGGCTCGGTGGACGCCTGGGTGATCTGGGACCCGTTCCTGGCCGCTGCGCAAAAGAGTGCCGATGCCCGCCTGCTGGCCGACGCCACCGGCGTGGTCAACAACCGCGGCTATTACTTCACCTCGCGCAGCTTTGCAGAGAAGAATGCCGACATCCTGCGCATCGCGGTGGAGGAGGTGGGCGCCATCGAGAAATGGGCCGGCAGCCAGCGCTCTGACGCGGCCACCGAATACGCTGCCGTGCTGGGCCTGGACCGGGGCGTGGTCGAGGTGGCAGTGAACCGCACGCCCTACGGCACGGTTGCCATCACCAAGGCCATCCTGGCCGAGCAGCAGCAAATCGCCGACACCTTCTGGGAGCTGAAGCTGCTGCCCAAAAAGATCAGCATTCTGGAAGCCGCCCAGGCCGGCGTGGCCTGAGGTGCTGGCCATGGCGACCCGCAGCCCCACCACAGACACGCAGCAACGCACGCAGCAGAACGTGCAACAGAACGCGCTGCGCCTGCTGGTGACCACGGCAGTGAGTTGGGGGCTTTTTAGCCCTCCAGCGCAGGGACTACCTGCGCTGGTAGCTACTAAATTGGTAGCGAATGGCCTGTTCCGTCCCTGGGGCGTGGTACCGGTTCGCTATCTGCGCTGCGTGTCCAGCCGTGGCAACCACCGGGTCGATGCCCGCCGTTAACTTTCACGTTCGCGATTTTTGGAGTTGTTTGCAATGCAAGTCTTCTGGTTCATCCCCACCCACGGCGACAGCCGCTACCTTGGCACCAGTGAAGGTGCGCGTGAGGTCAATTTCGACTACCTGAAGCAGGTAGCCCAGGCCGCCGACAGCGTGGGCTATGAAGGCGTGCTGATCCCCACCGGCCGCTCCTGCGAAGACCCCTGGGTGGTGGCCTCGGCGCTGTTGCCGGTGACCAAGCGCCTGAAGTTCCTGGTCGCTGTGCGCCCCGGCCTGCACCAGCCGGCCCTGGCCGCACGCATGGCGGCCACCTTTGACCGCTTGTCCGGCGGCCGCCTGCTGATCAACCTGGTGACCGGCGGCGACCAGATCGAGCTGGAAGGCGACGGCGTGTATCTGGACCACGCCCAGCGCTACGAACAATCGGCCGAATTCATCCGCATCTGGCGCAACATCCTGGCACGCAGCCACGACGGCGAAAGCTATGACTTCGAGGGCAAGCACCTGAGCGTGAAGGGCGCCAAGCTGCTCTACCCGCCACTGCAGGAACCGCACCCGCCGGTGTACTTCGGCGGCTCGTCCGACGCCGCGCACGACCTGGCCGCCGAGCAGGTTGAGACCTACCTCACCTGGGGCGAGCCACCCGCAGAGGTCGCCAAAAAGGTGGCCGACGTACGCGCCCGTGCCGCCAAGCAGAACCGCACCGTCAAGTTCGGTATCCGCCTGCATGTCATCGTGCGTGAGACGGACGACGAGGCCTGGAAGGCCGCCGAAAGCCTTATCAGCCGGCTGGACGACGATACCGTCATCCGCGCCCAGGCCGCCTTTGCCCGCATGGACTCCACCGGCCAGCGCCGCATGGCCGCCCTGCACGCTGGTGGTAAGAAGCGCACCCGTGCCGACCTGGAAATCAGCCCCAACCTCTGGGCCGGTGTGGGCTTGGTACGCGGCGGAGCCGGCACCGCGCTGGTGGGCGACCCCAAGACCGTGGCCGCGCGCCTGCAGGAATACGCCGACCTGGGCTTGGACACCTTTGTGCTGTCTGGCTACCCGCACTTGGAAGAGGCTTACCGCTTCGCCGAACTGGTGTTTCCGCTGCTGCCGCTGTCGCTGCGCAACAAGCTGCCCGGCCAAACCTTGACCGGCCCGTTTGGCGAGGTGATTGGCAACAACTTTGTACCCCAGGCATCGCAAAGCTGACAACCCCTTCAAGAAGAGCGCCGCCATGAACATCCACTCCATCCACCACGCGCAGCTGGGCTTTCGGGCCGGTGACGAGGCGCAGATACGCCGCTTCTATAACCAGCTGATCGGCCTGACCGAATTCAAGGTGGGCCAGCAGCCAACCGAAGGCGCGCCGTTGCGCTTCGTGGCCGGCCACCAGCGCGTGGACCTGGTGCCCACCGAGAACTGGCAGCCCAGCCCCGTGCCCGCGCACTTGGCTTTTGAGGTGCAGGACCTGCCCAGCCTGCGCCGGCGCCTGCTGTCGGCCGATGTGGTGCTGGAGGAAACCCAGCCGCTGGTCGGCCACCTGCGCTTTTACGTGAAAGACCCGGCGGGCAACCGCCTGGAGTTTCTGGAGCCCGATGCATCCCAAGCGAGTACGGTATGAGCAGCACTGTTTCCCACAACATCCACCCCCAGGCCACCCGTTCCCTGCCGCAAGAGAGCGAGCTACAGGTCACGCCGTTTCCGCATGCTTTTGCAGAAGCGCTGGAGGCCCCGGACGCCCCCACACCTTCGCGCAACTTTGCCCAGCTGAAGGTATTCGCCGCCAGCGTAGGGCAGGGCTTGTTGCCCTGGTTGGTGCCCATCACCTTGATCGTGGTCTGGCAGGTCGCGTCGTCCCTGGGCTGGTTGTCCACCCGAGTGCTGCCCGCGCCAGTGGACGTGGTCAAGGCGGCTTGGACGCTGACCTTGTCCGGCGAGCTGTTCACCCACGTCAAGGTGAGCGCTGGCCGCGCCCTGACCGGCCTGGCCATCGGCGGCGGCCTGGGTCTGCTGCTGGGTTTGCTGACCGGCTCGGTGAAGTTTTTTGAAACCCTGCTGGACTCCAGCATCCAGATGGTGCGCAACATCCCGGCGCTGGCGCTGATACCGCTGGTGATTTTGTGGTTCGGCATTGACGAAATGGCCAAGCTGTTTTTGATCGCGGTGTCGGTGTTCTTCCCGATCTACCTCAACACCTTCCACGGCATCCGCAATGTAGACCCGCAGCTGATCGAGATGGGCCGCACCTACGGCCTGTCGCGCTGGCAGCTGTACCGCGACGTGGTGCTGCCGGGCGCGCTGTCCAGCATCCTGGTGGGGCTGCGCTTTTCGCTGGGGCTGATGTGGGTGATTTTGATTGTGGCCGAGACCATCTCCGCCCAGTCCGGCATCGGCTACCTGACCATGAATGCCCGTGAATTCCTGCAGACCGACATCGTGCTGGTGGGCATCTTGTTGTACGCCTTGCTGGGCAAGCTGGCTGACCTTTTCGCCCGAGGGCTAGAACGCTGGTGGCTACGTTGGCACCCTGGTTATCAATGAACCGGCTGCGGATTGCCTAAGACCATGAACTTTTCTATCCATCGACGCGGCGTATTGGCTTCTATCGCCGCCCTGGCGGCTGGCCCGGTGCTGGCGCAAACTGCAGCACCTTTCACGGTGCGCATCGGCTACCAAAAGTCGTCCACCCTGGTGGTGGTGCTGAAGACCCAGGGCCTGCTGGAAAAGCAGCTAGCGGCGCTGGGTGCCAAGGTGAGCTGGCATGAATTCACCAGCGGCCTGCCGCTGCTGGAGGCATTGAATCTGGGCAACGTAGACATCAGCGCCGACGTGGCCGATACCGTGCCCGTGTTCGCGCAGGCGGCAGGGGCCAAGCTGACCTTTGTGGCCCAGGAGGCACCTTCGCCCGCGGCCCAGGCCATCGTGGTGCGCGCTGATTCGCCCATCAAGACCTTGGCCGACCTGAAGGGCAAGAAGATCGGTTTTGCTAAGGCCGCTGGCGTGCACTACCTGCTGCTGGCCGCGCTGGAGAAGGCCGGCCTGTCGTTCAAGGACATCGAGCCCGCCTACCTGACGCCGGCTGACGGCCGCGCGGCCTTTGAGCGTGGCGCCATCGACGCCTGGGTGGTGTGGGACCCGTTCCTGTCCGCCGCGCAGCGCCAGTCCAGCCTGCGCGTGCTGGCCGATGGCACCGGCATCGCCTCGTACCAGCGCTACTACCTGGCGGGTACGCCGTTTGCCCAGGCCCACCCCGAGGTGCTGCAACTGCTCTATACCGAGCTGCAAAAAGCCGGTGTCTGGGTCAAGCAAAAACCGCAGGACGCGGCTGCGCTGCTGGCACCCGTCTGGGGGCTGGACGCCGCCACCGTCGAGCAGGCCAACAGCCGCCGCAGCTACGCCGTGCGGCCCGTGGTGGCCAACGTGCTGGGTGAGCAACAGCGCATTGCAGACGCCTTCTTTTCTGAAAAGCTGCTGCCGCGCAAAGTCAACGCGCTGGACGCCGCCCTGTTTCAACCTGGAACCTGAATATATGAGCAACACCACCAAGGGCGGCGTCAAGCTGGAAGCCCGCAGCCTCACCAAGAAATATGGCGACCGCGAGGTGCTGCGCAAGGCGCAGCTGACGGTGGAGCCCGGCCAGTTCATCGCCATCGTGGGCCGCAGCGGCTGCGGCAAAAGCACCTTGCTGCGCCTGGTTGCCGGGCTGGAAGCCGCCAGTAGCGGCGCACTGTCCATAGACGACAAGGCCGTGCACGGCCTGCACGACGACACCCGCATCATGTTCCAGGAGTCGCGTCTGCTGCCCTGGCGCCGCGTGCTGGACAACGTGGTGCTGGGCCTGCCGCCCGAGGCGCGCGCCCGTGGTGAAGAGGTGCTGGCCCAGGTCGGCCTGGCCGACCGCAAGAACGAATGGCCGTCGCGCCTGTCCGGCGGGCAGCGCCAGCGCGTGGCCCTGGCCCGTGCTTTGGTACGCCAGCCGCGCCTGCTGCTGCTGGACGAGCCCCTGGGCGCGCTGGACGCTTTGACCCGCATCGAGATGCACCGCCTGATCGAAAGCCTGTGGCAGCAGCACCGCTTCACCGCGCTGCTGGTGACCCACGACGTGCAGGAGGCGGTGGCCCTGGCCGACCGCGTGATCCTGATCGAAGACGGCCGCATTGCGCTGGACGAAACCATTGCCCTGGCCCGGCCTCGCTCGCAAGGCGACGCCGAGTTTGCCCGCATCGAGAAACGCATCCTGGATCGCGTGCTGCAAAAACCAGAGCAGCCTGCGCACGTTCCACCTGCGCGGGGCGGCGATTTGACACCCATCTTCGGTCTCAATTGGGCAATTTGATTTTCACCACAACCTTCGGGAGACAGCATGGCAAGAGACAGCAGCAACTGGAAGTTTGAAACCAAGTCGGTCCACGCCGGCTATTCGCCGGACCCGACAACGCGCGCCGTTGCGCCGCCGATCTACCAGACCGTGGCCTATGCTTTTGACAGCGCGCAGCACGGCGCCGACCTGTTCGACCTGAAGGTGCCGGGCAATATCTACACCCGGATCATGAATCCGACGCAGGACATCCTGGAGCAGCGCGTGGCGGCCCTGGAAGGTGGCATTGCCGCGCTGGCCCTGGCCTCCGGCCAGGCGGCGGTGACCTACGCCATCCAGACGATTGCCGAGGCCGGCGACAACATCATCAGCAGCACCGCGTTGTACGGCGGCACCTACAACCTGTTCGCCCACACGTTGCCGCAATTTGGCATCACCACCCGCTTTGCCGACCACCGCGACCCGAAAAGCTTTGAAGGCCTGTTCGACGACAAGACCAAGGCGGTGTTCGTCGAGTCGCTGGGCAACCCCGCCGGCAACGTGACCGACATCGCCGCCATTGCCGAGATCGCGCATCGCCACGGCGTGCCGCTGATCGTGGACAACACCGTGCCCAGCCCCTACCTGAGCCGGCCCATCGAGCATGGCGCCGACATCGTGGTGCATTCGCTGACCAAATACCTGGGCGGCCACGGCACCAGCATTGGCGGAGCCATCGTCGATTCCGGCAAGTTCCCCTGGGCAGAGCACAAGGCGCGTTTCAAGCGACTCAACGAGCCCGACCCCAGCTACCACGGCGTGGTCTACACCGAGGCCCTGGGTGCCGCGGCCTATATCGGCCGGGCGCGCGTGGTGCCGCTCCGCAATACCGGTGCGGCCATTTCGCCGTTCAACGCGTTCCTGATCCTGCAAGGCATCGAGACCCTGGCTCTGCGCATGGACCGTATTAACAGCAACACCTTGGCGATTGCCCAGCACCTGCAAAAGTCGGCCAAGGTGAAGTGGGTCAACTACGCCGGCCTGGAAGACCATGCCGACTACCCGCTGGCCAAGAAGTATTTGCACGGCAAGGCCTCGGGCATTCTGACCTTCGGCGTGAAAAGTGAAGGTGTGGGCGGACGCGAGGCCGGCGCCCGCTTCCTGGATGCGCTGCAGCTGTTCACCCGCCTGGTCAACATCGGCGATGTGCGCTCGCTGGCCACGCACCCGGCGTCCACCACGCACCGCCAGCTCAACCCGGACGAGCTGGCCAAGGCGGGCGTGGGCGAAGACACGGTGCGCCTGTCGGTCGGCATCGAGCATATCGACGACCTGCTGGCCGATCTGGACCAGGCGCTGGCGGCTGTGTAAGCCACTTCAGATTTATATAAAAAAGGCCTCTGGTGCAGGTATTAACTGCGCTGGTAGCTACGTAATTAATAGCAAACCGATTTTTTAACCAGGAGTAAACCCATGTCTATCCAAGCCATCAACGTACGCAACCAATTCCGCGGCAAGATCAAGGAAATCATCCGTGGCGATGTCGTTTCTGAAATCGACGTCGAAACCCCCTGGGGCATCGTCACCTCGGTCATCACCACCCGCTCGGTCAACGACCTGCAACTGGTGGTGGGCAGCGAAGTCGTGGCCCTGGTGAAGTCCACTGAAGTGTCGATCGCCAAGCTCTGAGGACCGGCATTGCCACCACATGATTGAGCTGCACAACATCCACCAGACTTACCCCGGCCCACAAGGCCCGGTGCAAGCATTGCGGGGCATAGACCTGCACATCCAGGCGGGTGAAATTTTCGGGGTGATAGGGCGCAGCGGCGCGGGCAAGAGCTCGCTGGTGCGCACCATCAACCTGCTGAACCGGCCCTCGCAAGGCCAGGTCCGCGTCGACGGGCAGGACCTGACGGCGCTGGACGCCACCGCGCTGCGTGCCGCCCGGCACCAGATCGGCATGGTGTTCCAGCACTTCAACCTGCTGTCCTCACGGACGATTTTTGACAATGTGGCGCTGCCGCTGGAGCTGGTGGGCACGCGCCCGGCGCTGATCAAGGACCGGGTCGATGGCCTGCTGGACCTGGTCGGCCTGTCGGCGCTGCGCGACCGCTACCCGGCGCAAATCAGCGGCGGGCAAAAGCAGCGCGTGGGCATTGCCCGGGCACTGGCGAGCAACCCCAAGGTTTTGCTCTCGGACGAGGCCACCTCGGCGCTCGACCCGGAAACCACACGTTCCATTCTGGGCCTGCTGCGCCAGATCAACCGCGATTTCGGTTTGACCATTGTGCTGATCACGCACCAGATGCAGGTGGTCAAGCAGGTGGCCGACCGGGTGGCGGTGATAGACGCCGGCCGCATCGTGGAGCAGGGCGCGGTGATGGACGTGTTCACCCGCCCGCAACACGCCACCACCCGCAGCCTGATCGACGAGATCTTGCCGCAGGACCTGCCGCAGAGCGTGCTGGCGCGCATCCGCAAGCTGATGGCCACCGAGCCGGCCCAGCAAGGCCAGCTGTTGCGGCTGGCGTTTGCGGGCGACGATTCGGACCAGCCGCTGCTGTCGGACGTGATCCGCCGCTTCGGGCTGGACCTGAACATCCTGCATGGCCAGGTGGACGAGATCCAGGGCCGGCCTTTCGGCGCGCTGGCGATACATGTGCGCGGTGCGCGCGAGCAACTGGTCGCCGCTGTGGCCCATTTACGCGGCGCTGGCGTACTGGTGCAGGAGGTGGCCCATGTTTGAGACTTTCACCCCGCAATTGCTGGAGCTGTTTGCGTCCTCGTTCTGGGAGACGCTGGTGATGGTCGGCATCTCCGGCCTGGCCGGCGCCGTGATCGGCGTGCCGCTGGGTGTCTTTCTGCGGCTGACCGACCAGGGCGGCGTGCTGCACAAGCCAGCGCTGAACCGCGTGGTCGGCACGCTGGTGAACGCTGTGCGCTCCACGCCTTTCATCATCCTGCTGGTGGCCATCATCCCGTTCACGCGGCTGCTGACCGGTTCGTCCATTGGCACGGCTGCGGCGGTGGTACCGCTGACGATTGCTTCCGCACCCTTCATCGCCCGGCTGGTGGAAACCGCGCTGCGCGAGGTGGATGCCGGCCTGGTGGAGGCGGCCCAGGCTATGGGTGCCAGCACTTTGCAAATCGTCTTCAAAGTGCTGCTGCCCGAGGCGCTGCCTGGCATCGTGGCGGCGGTAACCATCACCCTGGTGAGCCTGACCGGCTATTCGGCCATGGCCGGCGCCATCGGTGGCGGTGGCCTGGGCGACCTGGGCATCCGCTACGGCTACCAGCGCTTTCTGCCCGAGGTGATGCTGGCCGTGGTGCTGGTGCTGATCGTCTTCGTGCAGGCGCTGCAAAGCCTGGGCGACTGGCTGGTCCACCGGATAAGTCACAAGTAAATATTTTTAGGGAGTTAGCCATGTACAAAAGAACATTCATCCAGTCCGCTGTCGTGTTGGCCACCAGCCTGTTGCTGGCCGGCGGCGCGCTGGCGCAGGACAAACCGCTGAAGGTCGGCGTTACCGCCGGGCCGCACGCGCAGATCTTTGAGCAGGTCAAAAAGATCGCCGAGAAGGATGGGCTGAAGATCCAGATCGTCGAATTCAGCGACTACATCCAGCCCAATGCCGCCCTGGCTTCAGGTGATCTGGACCTGAACAGCTACCAGCACAAGCCCTTCCTGGACCAGCAGGTCAAGGACCGGGGCTACAAGATCGTGGCGGTGGGCAATACGGTCAATTTTCCGATTGGCATCTATTCCAAGAAGGTGAAGAGCCTGGCGGACCTGAAGGAGGGCGCCAAGGTCGGCATTCCGAACGACCCCACCAATGGCGGCCGGGTGCTGCTGGTGCTGCAAGACAAGGGCCTGGTCAAGCTCAAACCCGAGGCCGGCCTGAAGGCCACGCCGCTGGACGTGGTGGACAACCCCAAGAAGATCCGCTTCGTGGAGCTGGACGCTGCCCAGCTGCCGCGCTCGCTGGACGACCTGGACGCGGCGGCCATCAACACCAACTTCGCGCTGCAAGCCGGCTTGAACCCGGCCAAGGACGCGATTGCCCAGGAAAGCGCCAAGAGCCCGTACGTCAACCTGCTGGCCGTGCGCGAGCAAGATAAGGACAAGCCCTGGGTGGCCAAACTGGTCAAGGCCTACCACTCGGAGGAGATCCGCCAGTACGTGCAAACCGAGTTCAAGGGAGCGGTGTTGAGCGGCTTTTAACCCGGCTTTCCGCACTATAAAAACAGGAGCTGCCAGCGCAGGTATTTACTGCGCTGGCAGCTCTTTTTTATATGTGAATTTGTAGCGTTTCTTCAGACAATTTGGTTCTAAGCTCATGCGCATAAACAAACAGCAATTCAGTCGTTGGAGTTTGGCTCCGGCCTGCCCACAATCCGGGCCATGACGCAAACCAGAATTCTCATCGTGCCCGGCTGGCGCAATTCCGGCCCCGGGCATTGGCAGACCTTGTGGTCCGAGAGCGTGGCCGGCGTGGAGCGCGTGGACCAGGACGACTGGGTCACGCCCACCCGTGCGGCCTGGGTGGCCTCCATTACCCGGGCGATACTGGCCAGGCCTGGCCCCGTGGTGGTGGTGGCCCACAGCCTGGGCTGCATCGCCACCACCCATTTGCCGCCCGAAGCGGTGGAGCGCATCCAGGGCGCGCTGCTGGTGGCCCCGGCCGACCCCGAGCGTCGCGCCATCCTGAACGACTTTGCGCCCGTGCCCTATGCCCGCCTGCCGTACCGTAGCGTGCTGGTGGCCAGTAGCAACGATCCGTACTGCCCGGTGCGCCTGGCCGGTGCCTATGCGCGTGCCTGGGGCAGCGAGATGGTGCGCCTGCAGGACGCGGGGCATATCAATATCGCCTCCGGCCATGGCGACTGGCCGCTGGGTCTGGCCCTGTTGCAGTCTCTGACCGGCGGGCTGTTGCAGCCGGCCGGGGGAGAGGTGCTATCGGCGGTTTCTGCGGTTTAATCTGGGGCTTATTTGCCCCCGATTTCGCCAAGGAACCCCATGCTGCTCGACGCCCCAGAATCCCAACTCGTCCTGGTTGACTACCAGGAGCGCCTGCTCCCCGCCATTTTTGAAAACACCGCTGTGCTGGCCAACGCCATGCGCCTGGCCCAGGCCGCCCAGTTGCTGGAAGTGCCGGTCTGGGGTACCGAGCAAAACCCGTCCAAGTTGGGCCAAAACCCAGCCGAGATGCGCGCCCTGTGCCGCGACACCCTGAGCAAAATGCATTTCAGCGGCATGGAAGAGGGCTTGGGCGAGTGGCTGAGGCCACCCGCCAAGCCGGTGCAAGGCAATGCCCGCAGCCTGCCCAAACATCTGCAGAAGCCGCAAAACGCCGCGCCCGAGCGCAACACCGTCGTCATTGCCGGGCTGGAAGCCCACATCTGCCTGCTGCAAACCGCGCTGGACCTGCTGGAAGACGAGTTCGACGTCTGGGTGGTCACCGACGCCTGCAGCTCGCGCACCGAACGCAACCGCGACGCCGCCTTTGACCGCCTGGCCGGCGCCGGCGCCGAGCTGGTCACCACCGAGATGGTGCTGTTCGAATGGCTGCGCACCGCCGAGCACGCGGACTTCAAAGCGGTGCAGGCCTTGGTAAAGTAATGTTTCTCCCGCACCACATCCGGTTTTAAATAAAAAATGAGGCCAGCGCATATACGGCGTGCGCTGGCAGCTATAAATACCATAGCGGGTGCCTGTTCTACCCCCGTAACTCGGCACCACACGCCCCATATTGGGTAGATAATCCCGCCCGTACTAGGCCCTTCCTGCCACAGTCGCATCCGCCAATCGGTCCAGCCGTGTCGCGGAAGGTTAATTAAACCCAGCTTTAACCAGCTAATGTTTCCTGCAGGGAAACGGAGGTCAGCGGAATATGAGTGAACCAGTCTCTTCGGTGTACCAAGCCTACCAAGGCAACACCTATCTCTTCGGTGGCAATGCCCCCTATGTAGAAGAACTCTACGAAAACTACCTTGCAAACCCCGGTAGCGTGCCCGACAACTGGCGCGATTACTTTGACGCGCTGCAAAACGTGCCTGCCGTAGACGGCAGCGATGCCAAGGACGTGCCCCACCTGCCCGTGGTGAACGCCTTCGCAGAACGCGCCAAGCAAGGTGGCACCAAGGTGGTCATGGCGACTGGCGCCGACTCCGAAATGGGCCGCAAGCGTACCGCCGTGCAGCAGCTGATCGCTGCGTACCGCAACGTGGGCGTACGTTGGGCCGACCTGGACCCGCTGAAGCGGACCGAGCGCGACAAGATTCCCGAGCTGGACCCATCCTTCTACGGCTTCACCGACGCCGACCAGGAAACCGTCTACAACACCAGCAACACCTTCTTCGGCAAAGAGACCATGTCTCTGCGCGACCTGATGAATGCGCTGCGTGAAACGTATTGCGGCACCATCGGCGCCGAATACATGTACACCACCGACCAGAATAAAAAGCGCTGGTGGCAACAAAAGCTGGAAGGCATCCGTAGCAAGCCCAGCCTGTCCCGAGAGAAAAAGCTGCACATCCTGGACCGCCTGACAGCGGCCGAAGGCCTGGAGCGCTTCCTGCACACCAAGTATGTGGGCCAAAAGCGTTTCTCCCTGGAAGGTGGTGAAAGCTTCATCGCCGCCATGGACGAGCTGATCCAGATGGGTGGCACCAAGGGCGTGCAAGAAATCGTCATCGCCATGGCCCACCGCGGCCGCCTGAACGTGCTGGTGAACTCGCTGGGCAAGGTGCCCGCCGACCTGTTCGCCGAGTTCGACCACACCGCCCCTGAAGACCTGCCTTCCGGCGACGTGAAGTACCACCAAGGCTTCAGCTCCGACGTGTCCACCCCTGGCGGCCCAGTGCATTTGACGCTGGCCTTCAACCCTTCCCATCTGGAAATCGTGAACCCGGTGGTTGAAGGTTCGGTGCGCGCCCGTATGGACCGCCGTGCCGACCCCGAAGGCAAGCAAGTGCTGCCTGTGCTGGTACACGGCGATGCGGCTTTTGCCGGCCAAGGCGTGGTCATGGAAACCCTGGCGCTGGCCGAAACCCGTGGTTATTTCACGGGCGGCACGGTGCATATCGTGATCAACAACCAGATCGGTTTCACCACCAGCGACCCACGCGACAGCCGCTCCACGCTGTACTGCTCGGACGTGGTCAAGATGATCGAAGCGCCTGTGCTGCACGTCAACGGTGACGATCCTGAAGCCGTGGTGCTGGCAACCCAAATCGCGCTGGACTACCGCATGGAGTTCCAACGCGACGTGGTGGTCGACATCATCTGCTTCCGCAAACTGGGGCACAACGAGCAAGATACGCCCGCGCTGACCCAGCCACTGATGTACAAGAAGATCGCCAAGCACCCCGGCACGCGCAAGCTGTACGCCGACAAGCTGGCCGCCCAAGGCTTCGGCGAAACGCTGGGTGACGACATGGTCAAGGCCATGCGCGCCGCACTCGACGCAGGCAAGAACACCTTCGACCCGGTGCTGACCAACTTCAAGAGCAAGTACGCAGTGGATTGGTCCCCATACCTGAACCGCAAGTGGACCGACGCTGGCGACACCGCCATTCCGCTGTCCGAGTGGAAGCGCCTGGCTGAAAAGCTGACCACGCTGCCTGCCAGCATCACCCCGCACGCTCTGGTGAAGAAGGTTTATGACGATCGCGCCGCCATGGGCCGTGGTGACATTCCGGTGGACTGGGGCATGGGCGAGCACATGGCGTTCGCCTCCCTGGTGGCCAGTGGCTACCCCGTGCGCCTGAGCGGTGAAGACTGCGGCCGCGGTACCTTTACCCACCGCCACGCGGTGATCCATGACCAGAACCGTGAAAAGTTCGACGAAGGCACCTACACGCCTCTGCAAAACGTTGCCGACAACCAGGCTCCGTTCGTCGTCATCGACTCCATCCTGTCCGAAGAAGCGGTGCTGGCATTCGAATACGGCTATGCCTCGAACGACCCCAACACCCTGGTGATCTGGGAAGCCCAGTTCGGCGACTTCGCCAACGGCGCCCAGGTGGTGATCGACCAGTTCATCGCCTCCGGTGAAGTGAAGTGGGGCCGTGTCAACGGCATCACCTTGATGCTGCCGCACGGCTACGAAGGCCAAGGCCCCGAGCACAGCTCGGCCCGCCTGGAGCGCTTCATGCAGCTGAGCGCCGACACGAACATGCAAGTCGTGCAGCCCACCACCGCCAGCCAGATCTTCCACCTGTTGCGCCGCCAGATGGTGCGCAACCTGCGCAAGCCGCTGGTCATCATGACGCCCAAGTCCCTCTTGCGCGCCAAGGATGCAGCGTCTCCGCTGAGCGAGTTCACCAAGGGTGGTTTCCAGACCATCATTCCGGAGAACAAGGACGTTAAGGCCGACAAGATCAAGCGCGTCATCGCCTGCTCGGGCAAGGTCTACTACGACCTGGCCAAGAAGCGCGAAGAAAAGGGCGCAGACGACGTCGTGATCCTGCGTGTGGAACAGCTCTATCCGTTCCCGCACAAGGCTTTTGCTGCGGAACTGAAGAAGTACCCCAACGTCACGGAACTCGTGTGGTGCCAGGACGAGCCGCAAAACCAGGGCGCCTGGTTCTTCGTGCAGCACTATCTGCACGAGAACATGGCCGATGGCCAGAAGCTGGGTTACTCGGGCCGCGCGGCCTCGGCGTCTCCTGCAGCCGGCTATTCGCACCTGCACCAAGAGCAGCAAAAGGCTCTGGTCGACGGCGCGTTCGGCAAGCTCAAAGGCTTTGTCTTAACCAAATAAGCACCCCGCGTTGTGCCTCCGGGCCAACGCTGTGCCGGCTGGAGCGGTGTGCTCCGGCTCGCACGCCCCACATATAAAAATCTGGAGTTTTTGAAATGTCTATCGTTGAAGTGAAGGTTCCACAACTGTCCGAGTCCGTGGCCGAAGCCACCTTGTTGCAGTGGAAGAAGAAGGTTGGCGACGCTGTTGCCGTGGATGAAATCCTCATCGAAGTGGAAACCGACAAAGTCGTGCTGGAAGTGCCCGCACCTTCCGCCGGCGTGATCGTCGAGCTGGTCATGGGCGACGGCAGCACCGTGGCCGCCGAGCAGCTGATTGCCCGCATCGACACCGAAGGCAAGGCCGGCGCCGTGGCTGCTGCACCTGCCGCTGCAGCACCCGCTGTGGCCGCTGCTGCGCCTGCAGCCGCCGCTACCAGCACCTCCATGGCCGGCGTGCCCATGCCAGCTGCTGCCAAGCTGATGGCCGACAACGCTCTGGCCGCAGGTTCCGTGGCCGGTACCGGCAAAGACGGCCGCGTCACCAAGGGTGATGTACTGGCTGCCGTGGCCAATCCTCCTGCTGCCAAGGTAGCTGCTGCCGTGATCCCCACCGGCGTGCCTACCAAGTCCCTGCCACAGGTTTCCACCATGGCGCCTGACCTGGGCGACCGCCCTGAGCAGCGCGTGCCCATGAGCCGCCTGCGTGCCCGCGTGGCCGAGCGTCTGCTGCAATCGCAATCGACCAACGCCATCCTCACCACCTTCAACGAAATCAACATGGCTCCGGTCATGGACATGCGCAAGCGCATGCAAGAGCGTTTCGAAAAGGAACACGGCTGCAAGCTGGGTTTCATGAGCTTCTTCGTCAAGGCGGCAGTGCACGCCCTGAAGAAGTTCCCCGTGCTGAACGCCAGCGTGGACGGCAACGACATCGTCTACCACGGCTACTTCGACATCGGTATCGCCGTGGGTTCGCCACGCGGTCTGGTGGTGCCAATTTTGCGCAACGCCGACCAGATGAGCTTTGCCGACATCGAGAAGAAGATCGCCGAATACGGCCAAAAGGCACGTGACGGCAAGCTGGGCATTGAAGACATGACCGGCGGCACCTTCTCCATCTCGAACGGCGGTACCTTCGGTTCCATGTTGTCCACCCCCATCATCAACCCACCGCAATCCGCCATCCTGGGCATCCATGCCACCAAGGACCGCGCTGTGGTGGAAAACGGCCAAGTGGTGGTGCGCCCCATGAACTACTTCGCCATGTCCTACGACCACCGCATCATCGACGGCCGCGAAGCCGTGCTGGGCCTGGTCGCCATGAAGGAAGCGCTGGAAGACCCAGCCCGCCTGTTGTTTGACATTTAAGACGGTTTCAAGGGCAGCCCAGGCTGCCCTTGTTCCATGGGTCTTTACGTAATCAGATTGGAAGTTTTCATGAGTAAGAATTTTGACGTGATCGTCATCGGCGGCGGCCCCGGTGGCTATGTGGCCGCCATCCGTGCAGCCCAACTGGGCTTTAACGTGGCCTGTATCGATGAGTGGAAAAACGCCAAGGGCGGCCCCGCTTTGGGCGGCACCTGCACCAACGTGGGCTGCATTCCCTCCAAGGCGCTGCTGCAGTCCAGCGAGCACTTTGACCAGGCCAGCCACCACTTTGCCGACCACGGTATTTCCGTCTCCGGCCTGGAGATGGATGTGGCCAAGATGATCGCCCGCAAGGACATCGTCGTGAAGCAGAACAACGACGGCATTCAGTACCTGTTCAAAAAGAACAAGATCACCTTCTTCCACGGCCGTGGCACTTTCGCTGCAGCCAAGGACGGCGGCTACGAGATCACCGTGGGCGAAGAGTCCCTGGTCGGCAAGCACATCATCATCGCCACTGGCTCCAATGCCCGTGCCTTGCCCGGCACGCCGTTTGACGAAGAACTGGTGCTGTCCAACGACGGCGCGTTGCGCGTCGGCGCTGTGCCGAAGAAGCTGGGCCTGATCGGCTCCGGCGTGATCGGTCTGGAAATGGGTTCGGTCTGGCGCCGTCTGGGTGCCGAAGTCACCATCCTCGAAGGTCTGCCAACTTTCCTGGGCGCGGTGGACGAGCAGATCGCCAAGGAAGCCAAAAAGGCTTTCGACAAGCAAGGCCTGAAGATCAACCTCGGCGTGAAGGTCGGCGAGATCAAGACCAGCAAGAAGGGCGTGAACATCGCCTACACCGATGCCAAGGGCGAAGCCCAGACGCTGGACGTGGACAAGCTGATCGTCTCCATCGGCCGCGTGCCCAACACCATCGGCCTGGGTGCCGAAGTGGTTGGCCTGGCCCTGGACGAGCGCGGCGCGATTACGGTAGACGGCGACTGCAAGACCAACCTGCCCAATGTCTGGGCGGTGGGTGACGTGGTGCGCGGCCCCATGCTGGCGCACAAGGCCGAGGAAGAAGGCGTGGCGGTTGCCGAGCGCATCGCCGGCCAGCACGGCCATGTGAACTTCAACACCGTGCCTTGGGTGATTTACACGAACCCCGAAATCGCCTGGGTCGGCCAGACTGAGCAGCAGCTCAAGGGCGCAGGCCGTGCCTACAAGGCCGGTACCTTCCCCTTCCTGGCGAACGGCCGCGCACGTGCGCTGGGCGATACCACCGGCATGGTGAAGATGTTGGCCGACGCGACCACGGACGAAATCCTGGGCGTGCACATCGTCGGCCCACAGGCCAGCGAGCTGATCGCCGAGTGCGTGATGGCCATGGAATTCCGCGCCAGCGCAGAAGACATCGCCCGCATCTGCCACGCCCACCCCAGCTTGAGCGAGTCCACCAAGGAAGCCGCTCTGGCCGTGGACAAGCGCACGCTGAACTTCTAATCCCGTTTTAGAAGAAAAAGGCTGCCAGCGCAGAATATATCTGCGCTGGCAGCTATTTAATTTGTAGCAACCGGAGTTTTTCTCTTTGAGCGTCAAACAGGCCTACGAGGCAGAACTGGCCCAGCGTGGCTACACCGCCGATCCGGCGCAGTTGCGCGCCGTGGAAGCACTGGAGCGTTGTGCTTCCGAGTGGGCAGCGTACAAAGAGAAGCGTTCCAACGCACTCAAGAAACTCATCAACCGCCCGGAGATTCCGCGCGGCGTCTACATGTACGGCGGGGTGGGACGTGGCAAAAGCTTTCTGATGGATTGCTTCTATAACGCCGTGCCGTTGCGGCGCAAAACCCGGCTGCACTTTCATGAATTCATGCGCGAGGTGCACCGCGAGCTGCAGGAGCTGCAGGGCACGGTGAACCCGCTGGACGAGCTGGGCAAACGCATGGCCAAGCGCTACCGCTTGATCTGCTTTGATGAATTCCACGTAGCCGACATCACCGACGCGATGATCCTGCACCGGCTGCTGGCAGCGTTGTTCGCCAATGGCGTGGGCTTTGTCACCACCTCCAACTTCAAGCCCGACGACTTGTACCCGAACGGCCTGCACCGCGACCGTATCCTGCCTGCGATCGCCTTGCTGAATGAGAAGCTGGAAGTGCTGAGCGTGGACAACGGCACCGATTACCGCCGCCGCACGCTGGAGCAGGTCAAGCTCTACCATACCCCGCTGGGCCCTGAAGCGGACCAGGAGATGACCAATGCCTTCAACCGCCTGGCCGAGACGCAGGATGAAGACCCCATACTGCACATCGAAGCCCGCGAGATACGGGCCCGGCGCAAGGCCGGTGGTGTGGTGTGGTTCGACTTCCGCGAGCTGTGCGGCGGGCCGCGTTCGCAAAACGATTATCTGGAAATCGCCAGCCAGTTCCATACCGTGCTGCTCAGCGATGTGCCGTACATGCCCGTGAACATGGCGTCGCCGGCGCGGCGCTTTACCTGGTTGGTGGACGTGCTGTACGACCGCCGCTGCAAGCTGATCATGTCGGCCGCCGTGGCTCCCGAGGCGTTGTACACAGACGGCCCGCTGGCCCACGAGTTCCCGCGTACCGTGTCACGCCTGACCGAGATGCAGTCCACCGAATTCCTGGCGCTGGAGCGCCGTATCGTCGATACGCACATCACATGAAAAAGCCTCTGATTCTTTGCCTCTGCCTGCTGGGGGTGAGCCTTGCCCAGGCGCAGACCGATACCTCGGCCGACACCGAGCAGGCCGAACGCAACCGCATCCAGTCTGAACGCGCGCAGATACAGCAGCGTTTCGACCAGGAAGAGGTCCACTGCTACCAGAAGTTTGCCGTGAACGATTGCAAGGATGCAAACCGTGCCCAGCGGCGTGACCAGATGGCCGACCTTCGCCGCCAGGAGATTTTGCTCAACGATGCCGCACGCAAGCGCAAGGGTGCCGAGCAGCTGCAGCGCATGGAGCAAAAGGCTGCCGAAGAAAGCCCGCCGGCCAGTGCAACGCCAGCCGAGAAGAGCGTGGGTACGGTGCGTACACCGACCCCTTCCACGCCACGCCAACCCCATACCGCCGCTCAGGCCGCACAAGAAAAAGCCGCCCGCAAAGCCACGCTGGACAGCAAGCAAAAGGCTTTTGAAGAAGCCCAGGCAGCCCGCGCGCGCAAGGCTGCGACGGCCGGGGAAGAGCGTGCACGCTATCTGCGTAAGCAGCAGGACGCTGCCGAGCACGCCGAGCAGACGCGCAAGCGCAACGCCGAAAACACCAAGACACCGGCGGCTCCGCTGCCGCCCTGAGGCTTACGAGCTGCCCTGTAAGGTCAGGGTAGCTTTTCCATCCGCACCGTAGGTTCGGCAGTGACGCGTGACAAATCGCGCAAGCCATCCAGCAGGTGGTTGGCGAAATAACTGTTCTGCGTGTCCGGCTCCATGGCCGCCAGCACCAGATTGCCCATGGGTTGGCTTAGCGGCACATAAAAGCTGTTTTGCGGCGCATCCACCACGCCCGGCACCAGCGTGACCTTGGTCTGGACGATGGGCGCGCCGTCCTGGATAGCGCCGCGCACGTCTTGCCGGCTGCCTTCGCTGCGGCTGCTTTCTAGATAGGCCTCGCCCAGCAGCGAACCGGGTTCCGTGACCCGCATCACCTGCACCCCCAGCATCTGCAAACGGTCCACGGCCACGGTCGAGGTGGCCGACAGCCAGTAGCCGCAGGGGCGGCTGCGGGTTTTGGTGTTTTGCAGCTCCAGGGCGGAATTCCAGTCCACCGTGACCTTGCGGTCAGCGCCCGTGTTCGGGTCCAGCAGGGTCAGGGTGTACTGGGCGCTGGTGGGGCCGGCTTCCACCACGGCTTTGCCACGGCAGGCCTGGCTGGCCACGTCACGCTCCATATAGGGCCGTAGTTGGTTCAGCTCGTCGCTGCGGCTGGCCGTGCTTTGCAGCATGCTGACCATGGCCGTGACCTGGGTGTGGACGCGGCGCTGGATGTGCTGGCGGCCGATGCCCACGCCCCGGGTTTCGACCAGCATGCTGACCGTGTTTTTCAGGCCGTTGACGTTGCGCCCGGTATCGGGCTGCGTGCCGCCCATGGACACCAGCAGGTCGTCCGCCGTGTTGCTGGTGGTGTAGTACCACTCGCTGCTGAGCTTCTGGTTCTTCAGGGCGGCCAGCAGGGGGCGGCGAAACCATTCCTCAGAGGCGCGGGTCAGAAACTCGGGCAGGTTGGCCGTCATGGCGTACTGCAGCAGCGCGTCGTATTTCTGGACGCCACCAAACTTTTGCAGATAGCGGCCCGCCACCGTGTACTCGTGCGCGTCCACCACCACCATGGGCTGGTAGTTGCGCTCCAGCTGAGCCAGTGCGCGGGCTTCCGGCGTATTCAGCAGCAGGTGGTCGCGGTTCATGTCGATGCCGTTGGCGGTAGCGCGCTGGTTGGCGGCCGCTCCATCGGGGTTAGCGCGTGGCACCACGATGACATTGATCTTGTCCAGCATGGGCTCCAGCAGGCCCTGGCTGAGTTCGCGGGCCACCACCAGCAGCGCCTCGCTGCCGGCGGGTTCATTGCCATGTTGCTGCCCCACCAGTAGCACGGTGGGGCGTCCGGTGGCCAGCACCGTGGGGGCGTCGGGGCTGGACGCCCGGGTCAGCAACAGGGCGACCAGGGGCGAGCCTTGCTGCGATTGGCCCATGGACAGCACCGTGGCCTTGACGCCCGGGCTGGGGTGGGCGGCCAGCTCGTTGAGCCAGTCGATGATTTCCGGGTTTGTGGTGAAGTTGCTGCGTCCGCTCTGCAGACCGGGCGTGCTGTAGGCCAGCGGCGGTGCCGGGAAGCGCGCAGCCACTGCCGGGCTTTCCGTGGCATCGGCACCGGTATCGCTCAGTGCGACGGCCTGTGGGGGATTGACCGGGCTGGCCACGGCCGCCGGAGGGGCTGCCGCTGGCTTGCTTGGTGCGGGGGGCGACGTGGGTGCAATGCGCGTGGGTGCTGTCGTGTCGGCGGACGTGGGCCAGGGCGGCAGCGGCGTGGATGAGCAAGCGACTTGCAGCAGCACCAGCGCGGCTAGGCAGGCTGCATAGACCGGGCGGGTGGCAGGGAGCACGGGAGAGGCGGTGCGCATACGAGGGGTCATGGTGGCCAAACTGCTCTGCTATGGAATGTGGCATGTTAACGGAAGGTATCTCCGTTGTTCAGCCTGCTGGCAGCAACTGGACAGCCTTCTTTGCCCCCAAGCCCTGCAACCCTAATGTCGTAGGGCCACTTGTTTCTGTGTGAGATGCTTGCGCTGCATAAAGCAGGTGAATGCAAGCCGTTTTGCCGCCGGTGGTTGACCGCGCCGTGCACTTTTACGGTTTCTGCGCGTACGCCATTCACCCCAATTGTTTAAATGAGCTTATTGCAGTTCGGCAGCAGGTTGCCCCGGTTCTCCGCCTGGTCCAGGTGGGTGTAATGCAGTGGTAGGTCTGCGCAAAGTGGCGCACGGCGGCCAGAAAGAGCGCGATGCGCTGCTTGCTGGACCAGATATGGGTGGATTCTTCGGCCATCTCGGCCATCCACACCACATCCTGTGCAGGGTTGACGACGTCGACGGCCGAAGAGTTCAGGTTCAGCTGGTCGCCCGGCACGAGCACCAAGTGCCTAATTTTTTTGCCTTACGACAAGCGCCGGAGCAGTACTTCACCTCGTCCCAGGTCTTGGCCCAGCGTTTACGCCAGGTCATGGTCCGGCCACAGGCCGCGCAGAGTTTGCTGGGCAGGGACTGCTTGTTGCCCTTGAACGAGGCCGGCGACATGGACCGGAATTAACCCTTCTTGGCCCAGGCGCTGCACCAGCCCTTGGCCGAGACAACCTTGCCGGCGAACAGGGGGCAGGCACCGGTGGCATCGCCGGCCTTGCCTTGGTATAGGGCGCAGCTACCGCAGTTTTGGCCGGCAGCGTACTTGGGGTATTTTTTAACGTCGGCCTTGGTGCCGTCGGTCACATAGCCGAGGGCAGCAGCTTGGGGGTCTTTGTCATCGACTTTGGCCTGAGCGCGTGCCATCGTGCTCAGTGCGGCACCGCCAGCGGCGACTGCCATCAAAAATACGCGTCGTTGGGTCTTCATGGGGTTTCCTTATGAGCGCCCGCTTAAAACTGCGGACGGCTGCCGTCAATAGCAACGGCAGTCGCAGCATACGCATAGTTCACAAGGTTTGTCTTGCGCCAAGTCAAGACACAACGGGGTAGTCTGCTACTGCTCAGTCATTTTGCGACCCGCGGTGCGCCCAGCCGGTCGTGTGCTTTTCCACGTAGCTGAACAGCTCGTACATGGCCATGGCCATCGCGCCCACCACCATCAGGCCGGCAAATGCCAGGCCCATCTGCATCGACGATCCCGCCGAGATCAGCAGGTAGCCAATGCCCTCGTTGGCGGCCGTCATCTCCGACACCGTGGTGCCCACGAAGGCCAGCGTGATCGCCACCTTCAGCGAGCCGAAGAAGTAGGGCATGGAGCGCGGCAGGCCGACCTTGACCAACACGTCCCAGCGCTTGGCGCCCAGCACCCGCAGCACGTCTTCCAGCTCGGGCTCCAGGGTCGCCAGGCCGGTGGCGATGTTCACCATGATGGGGAAGAAGCTGATCAGGAACGCGGTCAATATCGCCGGCCCGGTGCCGATGCCGAACCACACCACCAGGATGGGCACGAATGCCGCCTTGGGCAGGGCGTTGAAGGCCGTCATCAGCGGGTAGATGGCCGCATAGGCCAGGCGCGAGCTACCGACCACAAAGCCCAGCAGCACGCCGACCACGATCGCCAGGCCAAAGCCGGCCATGGTCACCCAGTAGGTGCGCCAGGCGTGGAGGGCGATGGGGCCCTTGAATTCGACCAGTTGGGTGGCGATGCGCCAGGGGCTGGGGAAGATGAATTCCGACACGTCGAAGGCGCTGCAGACGCCTTGCCACAGCAGCACGATGGCGACCAGCAGCACCCAGGGCGACCAGCGTTCCAGGGTCTTGGCGTTCATGGCGTGGTCTTTCGTATCGATCCGATGTGGCCGCGCAGCTCGTGCACGATGTCAGTGAATGCGGGCGTGTAGGTCAGCTCCAGTTCGCGCGGGCGCGGCAAGTTGATCTGTTTCTTGACGATGAAGCGGCCCGGGCTCATGCCCATGACGTAGACCGTGTCGGCCAGGAACACGCTCTCGCGCAGGTCGTGGGTGACCAGGATCACGTTGAAGCGCTGCTCGGTCCACAGGTCGCGTAGGATGCACCACAGCTCCTCGCGGGTGAAGGCGTCGAGCGCGCCGAAGGGTTCGTCCAGCAGCAGCATCTTGGGCTCGTGGATCAGCGCGCGGCAGATGCTGGCGCGCTGCTGCATGCCGCCCGACAGCTGCCAGGGGAATTTGTCCTCATAGCCGGCCAGGCCGACCTTTTGCAGCAGCTGGCGCGCACGCTGTTCGAACTCCTTGCGTTTGGCCTTGAACTGGCTGCGGTAGGGTTCGACGATTTCCAGCGGCAGCAGCACGTTGTCCACCGTGGTTCGCCAGGGCAGCAGCGACGGCGCCTGGAAGGCCATGCCGGAGATCTTCAACGGCCCGGTGACCGGCTGGCCGTCGATGCGGATGCTGCCCTTGGACGGCATCTTCAGCCCGGTGGCCAGCTTCATGAAGGTGGACTTGCCGCAGCCCGAGGGGCCGACGATGGCGATGAACTCGCCTTGCTGCACCTGCAGGTCGATGGCTTCGACGGCAAACTGGTTTTGCGCCCGCAACGTGTCGTTGTAGGCCAGCCAGACGTCGCGGAAGTCGACAAACGCGGGGGTATTCACAAATTTATAAGAAATAGGCCTCTGGCGCAGCTAGTACCTGCGCGAGCAGCTATAAAAAGAATAGTGTTTACTTCTTGGCGGGCAAGACGTTCAGCTCGGCAGCGCTGGGCAGGAAGCTGCCGTTCCACACCGCGTCCGGGTTCACGCGGGTCTTGGTGGCGAAGGCATCGGATACTTGGGATGCCATCAGCGACAGGCGCGGCGGCGTGGTTTTGCCAAAGCCTTCGGCATGCGCATTGGGTGTGTTGATGGCAGTGTCGATGGCCATGTTCAGGCGGCGCAGCTCCAGCGCCGTGTTGATGATGCCGTCGCGGGCTTTCACGTCTTCGACGGCGGCGGCGGGCTTTGCGATCACGTCCTTCATGCCCTTGGCAAAGGCCTGCAAAAAGGCTTTTACGGCAGCCGGGTTCTCCTTGATCAGCTTGGGCGAGGCGATGATGGCGTTGCCATACAGCTTGACGCCGAACTGCGGGTAGGGCAACACCACTACGTCTTCAGCCTTGGTGCCGCGTGCCTCCAGGTTCAGCAGCGAGGTGAAGGTGAAGCCGGTGATGGCGTCCACGTCACCACGTACCAGCATGGTTTCGCGCAGTGGCGGGTCCATGCTGGTCCACTGCACGCCGGTGATATTGTTGGCTTTGGCGAAGATGGGGAAGGCGCGGCGGCCGGCGTCGAACACCGGCGCGCCCAGCTTCTTGCCGCTGAGGTCGGCCGGGGTTTTGATGCCGGACTTCTTCAACACCATCACCGAGGCTGGGGTGTCGGCGTAGACCATCATCACGGCGACGGGTTTGTTGGGGGCGTCGGGGTTGTTGGCGTGGAACTCCATCAGTGCCGCCATATCGGCAAAGCCCATGTCATACGCGCCGGATGCCACGCGGGTGACGGCCCCACCCGAACCGTTGCCCGCATCAATGGTGACATCCAGCTTGGCGTCTTTGAAATAGCCCTTGGCTGCGGGGGTAAGGAAGAGGGCGGCAGGGCCTTCAAAGCGCCAGTCCAGCTGAAATTTGATGGGTGTGGTTTGGGCAAATGCCGGTACGGTGGCCAGCAGGGCGGCGCAGGCCAGGGCAGACTGCAAAAAGACGCGTTTGGTCATGGAGTTTCCAGAAAGAGTTAGCTGCATTAGAGCAAAAAAGGTGCCCATGCCCATAAAAAAACGCACCGTGCAGGTGCGTTCTTTGTGGCCCTCAGTTGCCCGAGGGGGCTGGTACTTATTTGTGCACGGTAGCGGCGTTGGCCACGGCCAGCGCAGTCATGTTGACCACACGGCGCACGGTGGCCGATGGGGTCAGAATGTGTGCAGAAGCAGCCGCACCCAGCAGGATCGGGCCCACGGTCACGCCCTGGCCGCCGGTCATCTTCAGCACGTTGAACAAGATGTTGGCCGCGTCCAGGTTGGGGCAGACCAGCAGATTGGCTTCGCCGTGCAGATTGGTCTCGGCGTCCATCAGCGAGGCTTCGCGCATGGGTTGCGACAGGGCCGCATCGCCTTGTAGTTCGCCATCGGATTCGATGTCGGGCGCCATGGCCTTGAACAGCTCGTGGGCCGCGCGCATCTTGCGGGCCGATGGGCGGTCCGACGAGCCGTAGTTGGAGTGCGACAGGAAGGCCACCTTGGGTGGCAGGCCGAAGCGGCTGACTTCGTCGGCAGCCATGACGGCGATGCTGGCCAGTTGTTCGGCAGTCGGATCTTCATTCACAAAGGCGTCGGTGATGAACAAGGTGTGCTTTTCCAGCATTAGCGCGTTGAGCGCGGCAAAGCCGGAGGCGCCTTTCTTTAGGCCGATGATGTCGCGCACGTGTTGCAGATGGCCTTCGTAGCGGCCCAGCAAGCCGCACAGCATGGCGTCGGCATCGCCCAGGCGCACCATCAGTGCGGCGATGGTGGTGTTGGAGCGGCGCACGGCGGCCTTGGCCACGTCTTGCGACACGCCACGGCGGCCCATCAGGCGGTGGTAGGTTTCCCAGTACTGGCGGAAGCGGGAGTCGTCTTCGGGGTTCACCACTTCCACGTCGGTGCCGATGCGGATGCGCAGGCCGGCCTTGAGGATGCGGGCCTCGATCACGGCGGGGCGGCCGATCAGGATGGGGTGGGCCAGGTTCTCGTCCACGGCCAACTGGGCGGCGCGCAGCGTGCGTTCGTCTTCACCTTCGGCATAGGCAACGCGCTTGGCGTTGGCGGGCACGGCCTTGGCGGCACTGAACACCGGGCGCATGAACATACCGGTTTGGTAGACGAAGCGCGACAGGCTTTGGCGGTAGGCCTCCATGTCCTTGATGGGGCGGGTGGCCACACCGGACTCTTCCGCGGCCTTGGCCACGGCGGGGGCGATGCGCAGGATCAGGCGCGAATCGAAGGGGGTGGGGATCAGGTAGTCGCTGCCGAACACCAGTTCCTTGCCAGCGTAGGCGGCGGCCACTTCTTCGCTGATGTCGGCCTTTGCCAGGTCGGCGATCTGGCGCACGCAGGCCAGCTTCATGGCTTCGGTGATCTTGGTGGCACCGCAGTCCAGCGCGCCACGGAAGATGTAGGGGAAGCACAGGACGTTGTTGACCTGGTTCGGGTAGTCGGAGCGGCCGGTGGCGATGATGCAGTCCGGGCGCACGGCTTTGGCCAGCTCGGGACGGATCTCGGGTTCGGGGTTGGCCAGCGCCAGGATGATGGGCTTGGCGGCCATGGTCTTGACCATCTCGGCCGTCAGCACGCCGGCGGCGGAGCAACCCAGGAATACGTCGGCTTCATTGACCGCATCGGCCAGCGTACGGGCCGAGGTGTCTTGGGCGTAGCGTTCCTTGGAGGCGTCGAAGCCGCCCGCGCGGCCGTGGTAGATCACACCCTTGGAGTCGCACACAAACACGTTCTTGCGCTGCACGCCCAGGCCGACCATCACGTCCAGGCAGGCAATGGCAGCTGCGCCGGCGCCGGACACGGCCACCTTCACGTCTTCAATTTTCTTGCCGACCAGTTCCAGGCCGTTCAGCAGGGCGGCGGAGGAGATGATGGCAGTGCCGTGCTGGTCGTCGTGGAACACCGGGATGTTCATGCGCTCGCGCAGTTTTTGCTCGATGTAGAAGCACTCTGGCGCCTTGATGTCTTCGAGGTTGATGCCACCCAGCGTGGGCTCCATGGCGGCGATGATGTCCACCAGCTTGTCGGGGTCGTTCTCGGCCAGTTCGATGTCGAACACGTCGATGCCGGCGAACTTCTTGAACAGGCAGCCCTTGCCTTCCATCACTGGCTTGGAGGCCAGCGGGCCGATATTGCCCAGGCCCAGCACAGCCGTGCCATTGGTGATCACGCCGACCAGGTTGCCGCGCGAGGTGTATTCGGCGGCCAGGGAGGGGTCACGTTCAATGTCCAGACAGGGGTAGGCCACACCTGGCGAGTAGGCCAGCGATAGGTCGCGCTGGTTGGACAGCGGCTTGGTCGGGGTGACGGAAATCTTGCCCTTGCTGGGGGTGCTGTGGTATTCCCGTGCGGCGTCGCGCAGAGCCATTTCGGCAGGGGAAATTTCTTTGGCCATTGAGTGTGTCCTCGAAGAATTTTTATGAAAGGTAAGCCTAACGCAAGCCACAGGCGATAAACATTGTGGAGCCTACTTACGTCGTGAAAAGTTATGCGAAGGATGTATGGCGTTATGCGATTAATGCAAGCTGGTCCGTCAGCGTGCGGGCCATGATCTTGGTAGCGTGGCGCAGGTCTTCCAGGTTCGGCCGTTCGTCGATGCACTTGGGGTGTACTTCAGTCTACAGATCCACGTGCAGCCCGGTTTCATGCTCTGGTGCTGTTCCGCAGGTGACATTGACAGCCCTTATAGACGCTTTGTTGGACATCTTCGTTGGTACAGTGTTATGTCGCGGACATAAACCAGACACATTTGTTAACAAACTTGGAGACACGATGAAAAACCACGATCTCAAACATCTATCGGCGCTCATCGCCGCGCTCTTTGCAGGTAGCGCCGGCGCGTCGGGCTTTCAACTGCTGGAGCAAAATGCCAGCGGCATTGGCAATGCCTTTGCCGGCTCTGCGGCGGTGGCCGAGAACGCCAGCACCATCTACTTCAATCCGGCCGGTATGACCGAGCTCAAAGACCGCGAGTTTTCGATTGGCGCGACCGCTATCAAGCCCGGCTTCAAGTTCCAGAACCAGGGCTCTTCGGTCGGCACGCTGGCCACCGCAGGCTCAGGCGGCGACGCCGGAAACTGGGGTGTGGTACCTAACGGCTACCTGTCGTGGAAGCTGCAGGACGGGTTGTACGCCGGTATCGGCTTCGGCGCGCCGTTTGGCTCCAAGACAGACTATGAAGCGCCCTGGACCGGCAGCGCGCAATCGAATCAGTTCGATGTCAAGACCTACAACATCAACCCATCGATTGCCTGGAAGGCCAACGACGTGGTTTCGTGGGGCTTTGGTCTGAACTGGCAGCGCCTTACGGCAGACTACTCGCGCCAACTTGCGGTGGTGCCAACCGTACCGCCAGGCCTGCCAGGCGCCACGCCGCTGGCACTGAGTATTGACGACAATGCCTGGGGCTGGAACGTGGGTGCGCTTATCAAGCTCGCACCAGCAACCAAGGTTGGTGTGTCGTATCGCTCCAAGATCAAGTACGACCTCACTGGCTCACTGACGGGTGGCAGCCCGTCGGCCGCAGTGAACGCAGCGATTGGCGCCAACGTCAAGGCCAGCGTGACTTTGCCTGACACCTTCATCGCCAGCGTGACGCACCAGCTCAACCCGAGCTGGGAGTTGCTGGGTGACCTGTCCTGGACCGGCTGGAGCAGCATTCCCAAGATCGACATCGTGCGCACTTCGGGCGCAGCTGCAGGTACCGTGGCGCAGACCCTGGACACCGAGTTCCGCGACACCTGGCGTGTGGCCGTGGGCGCCAACTACAAGTACAACGATGCCTGGAAGTTCAAGTACGGCGTAGCCTATGACCAGACTCCAGTGAAGGGCGCCACCACGCGCCTGGCCTCGTTGCCGGACAATAACCGCATCTGGCTCTCTACCGGTGCGCAGTGGAAGCTCTCGCAAGCCTCCACGCTGGACTTCGGTTTGGCCTATCTGTACTTGAAGGACGCACAGATCCAGAACAACCAGGCCGCTGCTGGTCGGGGGGCTTTGAACGGCACCTACAAGGACAGTGGTTGGGTCATGGGCCTGCAGTACTCGCAGAGCTTCTGATCGTTTGATCCACCGCGCGGCTGCCCGCGCTTTGACGAGAAAAGGCCCTGAATCGCGCAATGCGGTTCAGGGCCTTTTTTATGCAGTGAGTGACTACGCCAGCAAGTCGCGTAGCGTGCGCGCAATCACCTTGGTGGCGCGGCGCAGGTCTTCCAGGTCCAGCCTTTCGTCGGCACGCTTGGCGTGCGATTCCAGCACGGTGCGCGGGCCGGCGCCGTAGATCACGCCAGGGATGCCGGCCTCCGCATACAGCCGCACGTCGGTGTACAGCGGTGTGCCCATGGCCGGAATGGCCTCGCCAAACACTTCCAAGCCGTGCTTCTGTATGGCCTCGACCAGCGGCGCATTGCCGGGCAGGGGCTGCATGGAGTGGGCCAGCAGCAGGCGCTTGATGTCCACCGTGACGCCGGGTTGGCTGGCGGCCGCGTCTGCAATGATTTTGCGGATGTTGGCTTCGACTTCGACCGGGTTCTCTTCGGGAATCACACGGCGATCGAGTTTGAACGTGACCTTGCCAGGCACCACATTGGTATTGGTGCCGCCTTCGATCACGCCCACATTCAGGTAGGGGTGGGTGATGCCTTCAACCTGGGATGTGACTTGCTGGTACAGCGTGTTTTGCGCGTACAGGGCGTTCAGGATGTGGACTGCGCCCTGCAGCGCGTCTACGCCGCTGGTGGGGATGGCGGCGTGGGCCATCTTGCCGTGCACTGTGACTTCCATTTGCAGGCAGCCGTTGTGGGCTGTGACGACCTGGTAAGAGAAGCCAGCGGCAATCATCAGGTCGGGCCGGGTGATTTTGTTTTTTAGCAGCCAGCCCGGGCCGAGTTCGCCGCCGAATTCCTCGTCGTAGGTGAAGTGCAGCTCGACAGCACCCTTGAGCGGCAGGCCCAGGGATTCCAGCGCCCGCACCGCGAAGGTGAAGCTGGCGAAGTCGCCTTTGCTGACGGCCGTGGCTCGACCGTACATCTTGCCGTCAGCGATTTCAGCACCATACGGGTCATGTGTCCAACCGTCGCCAGGTGGCACCACGTCGCCGTGGGCATTCAAGGCAATGGTTTTGCCCGGGCCGTAGGCGCGGCGGACCACCAGATTTGTGATGGACTGCATGCCGGCGGCCTGTACCTCGGCGGCGGGCACGGCATGTTTCTCTGCTTCAAAGCCAAAGGCCTGCAGCAGCTCGGCCGTGCGCTCGGCGTGCGGTGCGTTGTTACCGGGCGGAGTGTCGGTGGAGACCTGGATCAGGGCTTGCAGGAATTGGACTTCGGCGTCGAAATGGTTGTCAATCCAGTCGTCTAGGCGGGCGTAATCTGTCATGGGGATTCGTTTGCGAGTTGGGTCAAAAGCTGGGAGAAGGCATCCACTGCCAGCTGCATATCGTTGTTGGTGCTGCTTTCCAGCGGGTTGTGGCTGATGCCGGAGTTCTGGCCGCGTACGAAGAGCATGGCCTGGGGCATGATTTCATGGAGCTTCATGGCGTCGTGGCCGGCGCCACTGGGCATGCGGTACAGGGGTACGCCCAGGCCGTCCACCGCACCTTCCCAGCGCTTCTGCCAGGCTGGTGCGCTGGGGGCGGCGGCGGCGCGCATGGCCTCGACCAGCGTGTAGCGCAGGCTGCGGCGTTCGCAGATGGTTTGCAGTGCGGCCACTACGTCGTCAGCCAGGGCGTCGCGCTGCGCATTGTTCGGCGCGCGCAGGTCCAGGCTGAACTGGCACAGGCCAGGCACCACGTTGATGGAGCCGTTGGGCACCTGCAGCATGCCCACGGTGCCGACCGAGTCACCATCGCGCGCGGCACGTTGCTCCACAAACAGCGCCAGCTCGGCCACGGCGGTGGCGGCGTCGCGGCGCCGGTCCATCGGGGTAGTGCCTGCATGGCAGGCCACGCCCTGAACCTCGCCGGTATAGCGCACGCTGCCGTTGATGGAGGTGACGATGCCCAGCGGAATATCCAGCTCGTTGAGCACCGGGCCCTGTTCTATATGGACCTCGACAAAGCCTAGGTAATTGGCGGCCTGGCGTTGCAGGGCCGGGATGTCTTCTATCCGCAAGCCTGCATGCTGCATGGCGGAGCGCATGCTGATGCCGTCGACGTCGGTCTGGTCCAGCCAGCTGGGGTTGAAGTCGCCAATCAGTGCGCCCGAACCCAGGAAGGTGGCTTTGTAGCGCTGGCCTTCTTCTTCTGCGAAGCCAACCACCTCCAGGTGGAAGGGCAGTCGCTTGCCTTGGCGCGCCAGTTCGCGCACACAGGCCAGGGGCACGTAAATGCCCAGGCGGCCGTCGTATTTGCCGCCGTTGCGCACCGTATCAAAGTGGCTGCCGGTGAGCAAGGTCTTGGCATCTGGCGTAGCAGCGTGGTAGCGGCCCACCACATTGCCCACGGCATCGATAGACACTTCGTCAAATCCGCAGTCGCGCATGGTGTCCACGATCTGCTGGGCGCAGGCGCGGTGCGCGTCGGTCAGGTAGGTGACGGTGAGCTGGCCCTTTTCGGCGTAGCCAGGGTCGGTGTGGATGCTGAGTGCTTCCTGCCAGTCCCAGACCAGATTGCCCAGCAAGGGCGCGCTGCCAAAGGCGTCGTCCAGCCGGATTTCCACGATGCGGTGGATGTTGCGCAGTGCTTCGGCCTGTTCAAAGTCTGCCGAGTTGCGCAGGCGGCGCTGGAAGGTGTCGATGATTTCTTGCTTGCTCAGGCCGGTGCCGCGCGGGCCGCGCACGGCCAGGATGAAAGGGAAGCCGTTGTGCGCACGGTAGTTGGCGTTGAGCTGCTGCAGCAGGGCCAGCTCTTCGGGCGTGCAGCGGGTCAGGCCGGCCTGGTTTTGCTCGTGGGTGGACTCGGCCGTCAGGCTGTTGGCCTCCATGGCCTTGCCTGCCAAGTCCGGGTGGGCGCGTATCAGGTCCAGCTGGGCCTGCTTGCCGGCCGCGGCCAGCACCTGCACCATGGCGTATTTAAATTGTGCGAGAGAGCGGAACGGGCGCTGCTGTAGCGCCTGCTCGGCGATCCAGGGCGAGTGTTCGTACAGGCCAGGCAACTGCTGCAACACGGTCGCCAGCGGAGCCGTGTTGAGGAAATCTAGCGTCAGTGCCATGCGAGGCTCAGCCTTTGAAAGGGTGGGTTTCGTGCCAGTGGCGCGCTATATCGATGCGCCGGCAGATCCACACGCGCTCATGGCTTTGCACGTAGTCCAGGAATTTCTGCAGTGCGCCGAAGCGGCCAGGCCGTCCGAGCACGCGGCAGTGCATGCCAATGCTCATCATCTTCGGGGCTTCATCGCCCTCGGCGTACAGCACGTCGAAGCTGTCCTTCAGGTACTGCAGAAAGTGGTCACCTGTGTTGAAGCCTTGCACCTGCACGCAGCGCATGTCGTTGGTGTCCAGCGAGTAGGGCACGACCAGGCGCGGCTCTATTGTGCCGTCGCCCTTGGTGGTGGGCATCCAGAAGGGCAGGTCGTCGCCGTAGTAGTCACTGTCGTAGCTGAAGCCGCCCTGGTCGGCCAGCAGGCGGCGGGTGTTGGGGCTGTCGCGGCCGGTGTACCAGCCTTGGGGCCACTGGCCGCCGGTTAGCTTGCGGATGATTTCCGTGCCCACAGCCATGTGCTCGCGCTCGGTGGCTTCGGGCAGGTTTTGGTAGTGGATCCAGCGCCAGCCGTGGCAGGCGATTTCATGGCCCAGGTCGATGAAGGCCTGGGTCAGCTCGGGGTGGCGTTCCAGCGCCATGGAGACACCGAATATGGTCAGCGGCAAGCCGCGTTTTTCAAACTCGCGCAGGATGCGCCAGGCACCTACGCGTGAACCGTACTCGTACATGGACTCGATGGTCATGTGGCGGTCTGGGAAGGGCTGGGCAGTGATCAGCTCGGACAGAAATGTCTCCGATGCGGCGTCGCCATGCAGCACATTGTTTTCGCCGCCTTCTTCGTAGTTCAAAACAAACTGCACAGCGATCTTGGCCTGGTTGGGCCACTGCGCGTGGGGTACCTTGCGGCCATAGCCGACGAGGTCACGGGGATAGTGGGGGTGGGGGGCGGATGTCTCGGTCATAGGGCTCCTCAAGCACAAGTCAGGCCAGTGCCATTGCGATGTCGTTACTGGGAATTTTGCGGTCGAAGGCCAGACTGGCCTCCACGTGTTGCAGGTGTTCGTCCATCAGGCGCACGGCCAGGTCTTCGTCCTGTGCGGCGAGTGCTTGTATCAATGCGTCGTGTTCTTCGCTGGAGTGTTCGGCTGCGCTGTCGGGCTGGTACATCAGGGTGATCAGCGAGCAGCGAGACAGCAGTTCCACCATCATTTGCACCAGCACATCGTTGCCCAGCAGCTCGGTCATGCGGATGTGGAAGTCGCCCAGCAGCTCGGCGCGGTTGCTGTTGTCCTGGGTTTTGAGGGCGGATTTCTCCAGGGCCGAATGGTCGGTCAAGACCTTGAGTTTGGCTGGCGTCATGCTGCGGGCCAGGGAGCGGGTGATTTCCGCCTCCAGCATGCGGCGCACGGCAAATACCTGGCGTGCCTCTGCCACCGAAGGCGCGGCTACGAAGGCGCCACGGGCCGGCTCCAGGCGGATCAGGCCGTTTTGCGATAGCTGGAACAGGGCTTGCCTTACCAGGGTGCGCGAGACGCCGAAATGGTCGGCCAGCTTCTGCTCGGCCAGCTTGGTACCTGGGTGCAGCCGGTGCTCCACAATGGCCTTGGTCAGCGCTTCGACGATCGTATGGGTGTTGGTGGTGCTTGCTTCCATGCATCCATAATAGCGGAATTACTGAACTGTATACACATCTGTTTTACGTTTTGAAACCGTTTATGTGGAGATACCTATGGGACTGAGCACACACGTTTTGGACACCATGCACGGCTGTCCGGCCGCCGGCATGGCGGTGGATTTGTATGCCACCCAGGGCGACAGCAGCACCTTGCTGCAGCGCCATGTGCTGAACCACGACGGCCGCACGAATGCGCCGCTGTTTGACAACAACGCACTGCAGGTAGGCACCTATCGGCTGGTGTTTGATGTGGCGGCCTATTTTGCGGCGCGCGGCGTGGCGTTGCCGGAGCCGCAGTTTTTGAACAAGGTGAGCCTGGATTTCGGCGTGGCCGACACGACGCAGCACTACCACGTGCCGCTGCTGGTCAGCCCCTGGAGCTATTCGACCTACCGGGGGAGCTGATAGGTTCTTAAGGGAAATAGGCCGCTGGCGCAGGATTTACCTGCGCTGACAGCTATATTTTTTGTAGTGAACTTAGAGCTGGCCTTCGGTCAGCGTGTCCAGTTGGAACTGGCCGCTCTTGTCCCACAGCCAGGTATCGGTGTAGGTGACCTTGCCCATGCGGGAGGGAGGAGGGAAGGGGGCGGCAGCGCGCACGGTGCGCTCGATCTCGTCAATCACCTCTGGGGCATGTCTCGGCGCACGCATCCAGTGCAGGCCGGTCACCATGCCGTTGCGGTCCAGGTGCACTTCCAGCACGCCGATCGCGTACAGATTGGCTTGCAACTTGCCTTGGAAGATGCGTTCCGCATTGCGGTCATACAGGTGGCGGGCGGCATCGCGCCGGTAGTCGCGCGGGTTGGTGGCAACGGATATCTTGGGCGGCGCAGGCTGGGCCGGGCGAGGGCTGCTGGGCGCAGCGGTGTTGGGGGGCGACGGCGGGGTTGGCGTACCGGCTGGCTGCGGAGCTGGCGTGGAGTTGCAACCCGCGACCAAGGCCGCGGCGGCTGCGGACAGGCCGGCTAGTTTCAAACGCAGGTATTTGAGTTGTTTTTTCATTATTTTGAAGGCTTGGGGCAGCGCGTTCAGCCGTGCATACTGCACTCTTGGCCGGATTGCTTGCTGTGATACATATTGACGTTTTACTCCACCACTTGCAGTCCAAGGCTGCGGTGCTTATCTATGTAGAGTCTACCCAAGGCTCGGTGCCCCGTGAGTCCGGGACCTGGATGGCGGTGTTTGCCGACCATCTGGTGGGTACGATCGGTGGTGGCAATCTGGAGTTCCAGGCCATCGCTGAAGCCCGGGCGCGCTTGCAGGCCGGCGATGTTGCCGCAAAGACTTTGCGCTACCCCCTGGGCCCCAGCCTGGGCCAGTGCTGTGGTGGCGTGGTTTACCTTCGTTTTGAGTCCATTACGGCGGCGGATGCACCGCGTCTGCGTCAGCAGTGCGCCCAACCGCTCCGGCCGGTGGCCTTGTTTGGCGGCGGCCATGTGGGCCATGCCTTGGTACAGGTGTTGTCTCGCCTGCCATTCCAGCTGAGCTGGATAGATAGCCGCGACGGCATTTTCCCTGCCGATCTGCCGGCCCATGTGCATTGTGAACACTCCGACCCGGTGCAAAAAGCCGTGCCCGACCTGCGACCTGGCAGCCAGGTGCTGATCATGAGCTTCAGCCATGCCGAAGACCTGGATATCGTGGCGGCTTGCCTGCAGCGCCAGCGCAGCCAAGGTGACCTGCCTTTTATCGGCCTGATCGGCAGTCGTACCAAATGGGCCAGCTTTCGCCAGCGGCTGCAGGCCCGTGGTTTTAGCGAGGCCGAACTGGCCCGGGTGACCTGCCCGATCGGTGTGCCGGGCATTGCGGGTAAGGAGCCTGAGGTGATCGCGGTTGCGGTTGCGGCACAGTTGTTGCAAAGCATTACTCCATAGAATCACAGGTTCAGGTCGCAGCGGTGCAAGGCTTTCTCTCACAGCTTTTGTTCGCGATCTCTTTTTGCCTACAGTGCCCGCAGTGGTAGGCAGAGAAACTACTGGCGCCCCGTGCGGGTGCCGTCAAGTGTGAGAGTGCATATGGAAAGTTATTACCTCGACTGGGCCAACCTGCTGCTGCGCTGGGTCCACGTCATCACCGCCATCGCCTGGATTGGCTCTTCCTTTTACTTTGTGTTTCTCGACAGCAGCCTGACGCCGCCGGTCGATGAAGACCTTAAAAAACAGGGCGTCAGTGGCGAGCTGTGGGCCGTGCACGGCGGCGGTTTCTACCATCCGGTGAAGTTCGCCGGGGCGCCGCCGCACCTGCCCAAGCATCTGCACTGGTTTTACTGGGAAAGTTATTCCACCTGGCTGACCGGCTTTTCGCTGTTCACCGTGTCCTATCTGTGGAATGCCAGTACCTACCTGATCGACAAGTCGCTGATGAACTGGTCGCCTGGCGCGGCGATCGGTGTCGCGCTATCGTTCCTGGTGGTGTTTTGGATGTTCTATGACAGCATCTGCCAGCTGTTTGGCAAGCGCAAGCATGGCGACGCTATCGTTGGTGCGCTGGTGGCGGTGTTGGTCTGCGTGGCGGCCTGGTTGGCCTGCCATTGGTTTGCCGGGCGGGCGGCCTTTCTGCTGGTGGGCGCGATGATTGCCACCACCATGAGCGCGAATGTGTTCTTCTGGATCATCCCCGGCCAGCGCACCGTGGTGGCGGCCATCAAGGCCGGCCAGCCGGTGGACCCGATCCACGGCCAGCGTGGCAAGCAACGCAGCGTGCACAACACTTATTTCACGTTGCCGGTGCTGTTTGCCATGCTGAGCAACCACTACAGCTTTACCTACAGCCACCCACAGAACTGGCTGGTGCTGGTGCTGATGATGTTCGCGGGCGCGGCCATCCGCCAGTTCTTCGTGATGCGCCACGGCTATCTGCTGGGCCGCAACCGCCATCCCATAGCGTATGCCCTGGTCGGCCTGGCGGTGATCGTGGGGGCGATTGCGTGGATGCGGCCTGCACCCGTGGATGCTATAAGTTCCGTAGCTGCTCCCGCAGGTAATACAAGCGCTGTAGCTACATTTACTTATGAAAAGATACAGCCCGTGCTGGCGCAGCGCTGCTATATGTGCCACGGCCCCCAGGTGCAGATGAAGAATGTGCGTCTGGACTCACCGGCCGCCCTGCAGCAGCACGCACAGGCGGTGTACCAACAGGCGGTGGTGACGAAAATCATGCCGATGAACAACGCCACCGGCATCACCGATGCCGAGCGCGCAATGATTAAACAGTGGTTCGAATCGGGCGCCTCAACCCAGTAGTTCAGTACAGCAATCGGTGGAGGAGCTGGCTGCCAGCTTATTCCACCGGCGTGTAGTGCAGGTGCATGACTTGCCAGTCCTGCGCCTGCTTGCGCCAGAGTTCGCTGAAGTACACGCTACCCAGACGTTCTTCGTCGATCAGCGTATGGCTTTGGCCGGATACCACGACGAATTCCCCATGGTTTTGCAGCGACAGGCTGGCATCCTGCTTGCAGGCATTGCTGGGAAACCAACGGTCAGCCTGCACCGCACGGGAGATACCGTGCAATTGTTCCCATTTGGATTGCACTCCGGACGCATGCACCACGCAGAAGGAGTCGGCCTCCACACTGGCCATGAAGTCGGTGTCTCCTGCAAAGAAGGCCGCGTACCAGTTTTCACGTGTGTTGAGTAGGTCGATGTTGTCCATAGTTTCTTTTTGTGGGAGCCAGCGTTTCGAAAAAGGGGCTGATTATGCTGTGCTCGCAGCAGGCCCCGATGGGGCGACTTTGAAAAGGGCTTTGCAGTGCCTTCGCGCGGCGCTATTGCCTGCCCTGCTACCATTCTTGTATGTTAATGAAAACACCTGATGCTATGAATCCCACTGCGCTGGCTGATGCCCGAGACGGGGAAGGCACACCTGTATCCGTGAAAATTCGCGAACGGCTAAAGGCCGCGCGCAAGCGTTTCAACGCCAACGACAATATTTCCGAGTTCATCCAGCCGGGTGAGTTGGATGCCTTGCTGGATGAGGTCACCGTGCAAATGCAGGGTGTGCTGAATAGCATGGTGATCGATACCGAACACGACCACAATACCGAGAACACTGCCCGTCGTGTGGCAAAGATGTACCTGAAAGAGGTATTCAAGGGTCGTTATGTGGCGGCCCCCACCATCACCGAATTCCCCAACGCCGAGCATTTAAACGAGCTGATGATCGTCGGCCCGATCACCGTGCGCAGCGCCTGCTCGCACCATCTGTGCCCAGTCATGGGCCAGATCTGGATCGGCGTGCTGCCCAACGAGCACACCAATGTGATCGGTTTGTCGAAATATGCGCGCCTGGCCGAGTGGATCATGGGCCGCCCCCAGATCCAGGAAGAAGCGGTGGTGCAACTGGCCGACCTGATCCAGGAGAAGACCCAGCCGGACGGCCTGGCCATCGTGATGGAGGCCAGCCATTTCTGCATGGGCTGGCGCGGCGTGAAAGATGTGGACAGTAAGATGATCAACTCGGTCATGCGCGGTGCTTTCCTGAAGGACTCCAGCCTGCGCCGTGAATTCCTGTCTCTCCTCCCCAGAAAGGGCTAACACCATGCTTGTACGCTTGCTCTACGCCAGCCGCGCCCTGGATACCAGCCCTGCTGCGATTGAGGCCATCCTTGCGCAGTCGCGTCAATACAACCCGACCTGCGGCATCACCGGCATTCTTTGCTATGGCGGCGGTATCTTCCTGCAGGCCATTGAAGGCGGGCGCATGCCGGTCAATGAGCTGTACGGCCATATCCAGCGTGATGCGCGGCACAAAGACGTGGCGCTGCTGCATTTTGAAGAGATTTCCGAGCGCCGCTTTGGTGGCTGGACCATGGGCCAGGTGAATATCCAGCGGTTGAACCAGTCCATTCTCTTGAAATACGCAGAAAAGCCAGAGCTGGACCCGTATTCCGTGTCGGGCAAAGTCTCGTTGGCCCTGCTGGAAGAGCTGATGGCCACCGCATCGATTGTGGGCCGCGTCTAGACGTCTTCTAGTACTTGCTGCAGCTTGGGGCATGGGCTCTCCTGCGCTGCTGGGCTGTGACTTTTCCAGTAGTCCGACCCGGCATAAAAATATTGTGCTGGCCTGGGGCCACCATGCAGATGGATGCGTGGTGTTGACCCGGCTGGAGCGTTTATCTTCCCTGTCTGATTTTGCCGCCGTACTGGCCCAGCCCCAGGCCTGGGTCGGTGCATTCGATTTACCCTTTGGCCTGCCCCGCGAGCTGGTTGAAACCCTGGGTTGGCCGCTGCGCTGGCTGGACTGCATACGCCATTTTTCCGGCCTGGACCGGGCCCAGGTCCGGTCGCAGTTTGCGGCTTTTTGCGATGCCCGCCCGGCAGGCAGTAAGTTCGCCCACCGCGGCTGTGATTTTGCGGCTGGCTCCAGTCCGTCAATGAAGTGGGTGAACCCACCGGTTGCCTATATGTTGCATACGGGCGTTCCCTTGTTGCTGGATGCAGGGGTGGATTTCCCAGGTCTGTATTCTGGTGACCCCCGGCGCGCGGCCTTGGAGGCCTACCCCGGTTTGCTGGCGCGCCGGGTGCTGGACGGCTGGCAGCCGGGTGCCCTTGGCGTTGGACGGCGCAGTTATAAAAGCGATGACAAAGCCAAGCAAACGCCAGAGCGTCTGCAGGCGCGCCAAGACCTGGTGCAGGCTCTGGAATCGGGGCAGGGCGCCCATGGTGCGGTAGGTCTGGGGTTGCGTTTGGGTATCAATGCCGACCAGCGCAAAAGCCTGGTGGACGATGCCAGTGGCGATGCCCTGGATGCCGTGCTGTGCATGCTGCAGGCCGGGTGGGCCGCTGAGCAGCATGCAGCAGGTGTTGCCCGCTACGGCTTGCCCATTGACATGGACCCGCTGGAGGGGTGGATCATCACGGCCTGAGACGCTGCGTGCTCAAGCCTTGCTGAATTCCGTGGGGCTGATCACCGTTTCATCAAGCTTGCGTGCCAATTCGGACATCGCCAGCGCAGCGGGGCAACCCGGCGTGTTGACCAGCAGCAGCTGGCGTCGCATCACGGCTTCACGCACCGCCAGGTCGGCGGGAATGTCGCCTACGTGGATCAAGCGTACCGAGCGACCGGTGCCGGTGGTTACAAAGCGGTCCAGCACCTGCTGCAGCTGGGTGGTGATGGCTCGGCCATCGCCGGCACGCGCCGTCTGGTTGATGATCATGCGCACATGCTGGCGCTTTTGCTGGGTGGCCAGCACCTTGATGGCTGCATATGCGTCGGTAAGCGACGTGGGTTCGGGAGTGGCCACCACCAGTACTTCGGACGCCAGGGAGACCGAGAACAGCACCACATCCGAGATGCCTGCGCCGGTGTCCAGCAGCAGCACGTCATAACGCGGCACCAGGCTGCGCACTACCTGCAGGAATTCGTCGCGGACCTCTGGCGTCAGGCGTGAATACTCCACCATGCCTGAGCCGGCCAGCAGTACCGAGAAGCCGCCTGGTGCCTTGATGATGGCCTCGTCCAGCGTCGCCTTGCCGGTAAACACGTCATGCAGCGTGATCTTGGGGTGCAGGTTCAGCACCACATCCAGATTGGCCAAGCCCAGATCTGCATCCAGCACCAGCACGCGGTGGCCGCGCTTGGCCAATGCTGCAGCCAGATTGGCCGAGACAAAGGTTTTCCCTACACCGCCTTTTCCACTGGTGATGGCCAATACCTTGGCGCCGGCGCCCGCCGGAGTGGTCGAGGTTGTTGTATTGTTGTTACTCACGGCTTACCTTTGTGTAGCGCCATCAGAGGTGGCGCTAGACGACATTTCAACCCATGCCGGCTCGATGGCAGACAGGTGACCAAACAACAGATTTTTTTCTTCCGCGCTGACATTGCTTTCCGGTGGGGGCTCCAGGCATAGGCGGTTACGCCCGGTAGTTTTGGCTAAATAAAGTTGCTGGTCCGCCCGCTCCGTCCAGAGTTCGCTGGTAGACCGTATCCATTGCAGTGCAAATGCGCCACCGATGCTGATCGTAACCTTCAGATCGAGTCCGGGGGAGATTGGTATCACGGTATTTTCCACAGCCCTGCGTATGCGTTCGGCCACTACGTGGCCAAAGCTTGGTTGGCAAGATGGCAATATGACCACGAACTCTTCACCGCCAAAGCGTGCCAGCGTGTCCATGGGGCGCACACAGGTCTGCAAGGTCTTGGCAATCACCCGCAGGACTTCATCGCCAGCGGCGTGGCCATAGGTATCGTTCACCTTTTTGAAATGGTCAATGTCAATCATCAACAGCAGAGCTTCTTCGCCTGAGCGCGCCACACGGTCCACCTCGGAGGCCAGCACGGCATTAAAGTGGCGGCGGTTGGACAGGCCTGTGAGCGGGTCGCGCAGGGATAGATCGCACAAGCTGTCCAGGATATTTTGCAGGTACGCTGTGGGGTCGGCCACATCGGGTGCAGGCAGCTCTATCTGGAGCAGGGCGCAGGCCGGCTCCAGATGCAAACCGTGCAAATCGATGGAAAGTGAGGTTGCCGGTGCAGACACAAAAGTACCAATCAGTAGTGCAGAAAGTTTAACAGTAAGGTCATAAAAAGCGGTACTTGTGCAAGCAGCCCTTGATTGCGGTGCTACCCGGTGTCAGATCACGAAGTCTTGCAGCTCCTTTTGCAAAGCGATGAGCGCATCTTGGTCGGTGCGGTGTAGTTGTAACAGCTCCGGTGTGGATGTTACAGGGGGGAGCTCTCCGGCACGACGTAAAACTTGTTCGACCGGTAATTTCATTCCGCTTATGTGCAAGGTGATGCCTCGTTGCGCCAGGGACTGGCGCAGCTTGCCAAAGGTTTCCACGCCTGTGGCATCGATGCGGTTGATGGGTTGTGCAAACAGGCAGACCTGGCGTGTTCCGGGATGTTGCGCCAGATGTTCCATCAGCGTGCGCTCCAACGCACTGGCGGACGCGAAGTCGAGCTCGGCATCCATGCGCAGTGCATAGGTATCGGGTGCCAGCATCGGTAGTTGCCACAAGTGGCGATCCCGCAGGCTGCCATCCGGGTGCAGCCCGATCTCGATGATGCGAGGGTGCAGCCGGTGGTACAGAAAATGGGACAAGCCTATCAGCAGCCCGGCCAGCACACCCCAGTACAGCCGGGGCGCGGTTGTCAGGGTCAGCACAAAGGTGGTGGCGCAGGTCAGGGCTTCCACCGGTGCTGCGCGCCAAATGCGGCGCAGTTCAGCCGGCTGCAGCAGGCTGGACACGGCGGCCACCACCACGGCTGCCAACACGGCCTGGGGCACGTGGTAGAGCAAGGGTGTTAGCCACAACAGCACCAGCAGCACCAGGAGTACCGAGAAAATCGTTGCCCAGCCGGTCTTGGCGCCGGCATAGAGGTTGATGGCCGAGCGCGAAAACGAGGAGCTGGTGGGAAACGCACCGCACAGGCCCGATGCGATTTTGGCCATACCCTGGCCGATCAAATCCTGGTTCTCGTTCCAGCGCTTGCCGCTGCGCTGGCTGTCCACCTTGGCGCTAGAGGCGGTTTCCAGAAAACTTATCAACGTCAGCACCAGAGTAGGGAGGGTCAGACTGCCCAGCTCGGACCAGCCCAGCATGGCGGGCCATTGCAAGGAGGGCAGGCCTGCGGGCAGGTGGCCAACGACCGCGCCGCCATGGTCGGCAAAACCCAGCTGGGCACTCAGCGCAGCACTGGCGACGACCAGCAGCATCAAGGTGGGAAACTTGGGCAGCCAGCGCTTGCCCATGGCTAGAACTGCCCAGGCACCGAGGCCAAAGGCTGCAGCCTGCAGGTCCATCGCGGGCTGTTGCAACAAGCTGGACAGAGAGCCGCGCATGCCCAACAACGCAGGCAATTGAGACAGCAGAATCAGTACGGCTGCAGCCTGGGTGAAACCTGTCAAGACCGGTGCGCTGACCAGGTTCAGCAGCCAACCAAAGCGTCCCAGACCTAGCAATACTTGCAGAAGGCCGCATAGCAGAGCCAGCCAGACGGCCAATTTCACCCATTGGGCGCTGCCCGGCTCGGCCATGCCTAGCAGCGCGCTGCCCACCAGCAGTGCACTCAGGGCCGTAGGACCTACGGACAAGCGGGTCGATGAACTCCACAGCACGGCAACCAAAGCCGGCAGCATGGAGGCGTAAATGCCGGTGACCAGCGGCATACCTGCCAGCGCGGCATAGGCGACGCCCTGGGGGATGAGCATCATGCCTACGGTCAAGCCCGCCCAGAGTTCGCCCACCAGCGTGCTGCGATCAGGTCGGGGCCAGGCCAGGAAGGGAAACCAACGCTGTAGTCGTGCCGCAGTATTCATTGGCAATGTGGGGCGAAGATGTGGAACTTTTTTAGCGCTCTCCGCATATATTGCCTGGGCTTCTAGCTATGAAAATAGGAGTATACGGGTCAGGATGTATGCCGCTGACCGCAGACGCTGCAGCCTGGGTCACGGGGAATGCGAATTTCATTCCAGGCCATGCTGCGGGCATCCAGCATTTGCAGCCGACCGGCCAGGGAGCTGCCTGCGCCGCTCAGCAGTTTGATGGCCTCGGTGGCCTGCATGGCACCAACGATGCCGACCAGTGGTGCCAGCACACCCATGACTGCGCACCGGGTTTCCTCGAAATCCTCACTGGGTGGGAAGACACAGGCATAGCAAGGCGATAGCGGCGAGCGTGGGTCGAATACGCTGATTTGTCCGTCCATGCGGATGGCGGCGCCTGACACCAGTGGTTTGCCGTGGCGCACGCAGGCTGCGTTGATGGCGTGCCGGGTGGCAAAGTTGTCGCAGCAGTCCACCACCACATCCGCATCTGCCACCAGGCGGTCCAGCAGCTCGGCATCGGCACGGGCCTGGATGGGGTTGATCTGGATTTCAGGATTGATGGCTTCCATGGACTGGCGGGCCGAGTCCACCTTGGCGCTGCCGACACGCTCGAGCGTATGGGCGATTTGCCGCTGCAGATTGGTCAGGTCTACCGTGTCGTGGTCCACCAGACTGATCTGGCCCACGCCCGCAGTCGCCAGGTAGAGGGCAACGGGTGAGCCCAGTCCGCCCGCGCCAATCACCAGCGCCCGGGACGCCAGCAGGCGCTCCTGGCCTTCAATCCCGATGTCGTCCAGTAGGATGTGGCGTGAATAGCGTAGAAGTTGCTCGTCGTTCATGCGGCAATTGTCGTGGACAAAGAAAAATGCCCCGTAAGCCGGGGCATTGTGTAGGGGCAAAGGCGCTTAATTCTCTTTTTTCTCTTCTGCGCGTTCTGTTTGTGTCTTGCTGACCAGCACTGGCCGGCCTTTCAGCTGATTGATGGCCTGGATCAGCTGGAAGTCCTTGTCGCTGCCGAACTCGGGAGCTGGCTTGCGCTCGGGAATCGGCTTGAGTGCCTCGGCTTCCAGTCGCTTGCGGGCTTCCTCGCGGGCTTTTTCACGGGTTTCGTCTTTCTTCTCTTCACCTTGACCGCTGTTCAGGTGCTTGTCCAAATCGGCTTCGCGCATGCGCAGAGCCGCGTAGGGGCTGCCTTCTTCGGAGTCGTCCACCATCACGTCCGGCACGATGCCTTTGGCCTGGATGGATTTGCCGCTAGGTGTGTAGTAGCGCGCGGTAGTCAGCTTCAGGCCGGTGTCCGGTCCCAGGGGGCGCACGGTTTGCACCGAGCCTTTGCCAAAGGTCTGGCTGCCCATCAGGGTGCCGCGCTTGTAGTCCTGCAGGGCGCCGGCCACGATTTCGCTGGCCGAAGCCGAGCCTTCGTTTACCAGCACCACCAGCGGCACGGTCTTCAGGGCTGCGGGCAGGTGGGCGAGGGGGTCGGTGCCACGGCGCTGGTAAAACTCGGGCGAGGCCTTGTAGGTGAACTTGCTGTCTGCCAACTGGCCGTTGGTGGACACCACGGTCACGTTTTCAGGCAAGAAGGCGGCCGACACGGCGACCGCGGCATCCAGCAGGCCACCGGGGTCGTTGCGCAAATCCAGTACCAGGCCCTTGAGCTTGGGTTCCTGTTTGTAGATGTCTTCGATCTTGCGGGCGAAGTCTTCTACCGTACGGTCTTGGAACTGGCTTAGGCGGATCCAGGCATAGCCGGGCTCGACCACCTTGGCACGTACCGATTGGGTGCGGATTTCTTCGCGGGTGATGGTGACCGGGAAGCTGCGGTTTTCATCCTTGCGGAAGATCGTCAAGCTGACCTTGGTATTGGGCTCACCGCGCATGCGCTTGACGGCTTCGTTCAATGCCAGGCCTTTGACCGCCGTGTCGTCGATCTTGGTGATCAGGTCATTGGGCTTCAGGCCGGCACGGAAGGCCGGGGAGCCTTCGATGGGTGAAACCACCTTGACCAAGCCGTCTTCCTGGGTGATTTCGATGCCCACACCGACAAAGCGGCCGGTTGTGCCTTCGCGGAATTCCTTGAAAGACTTTTTGTCAAAGTACTGCGAATGGGGGTCCAGGCTGGCAACCATGCCGGAGATGGCATCGCTGATCAGCTTTTTCTCGTCCACCGGCTCCACATAGTCTGTTTTGACCATGCCGAAGACCGCAGCCAGTTGTTGCAGCTCTTCCAGCGGCAGTGGCGCCATCGCGCCCCGCGCAACAGTTTGCAGCGAGACCGTGGTTAAGGCCCCGGCGATAGCACCGGCGGCAACCCAGCCGGTAATTTTGAGTTTCTGGCCCATAAGCATCTTTCAAGTCGCTGTCAATATACACGTTGATATCCGTTTGTACGGATACGTTCCATGTAAACCTTTTTGAAGCCTATTTCTTTTGGCCTTGGGCGGCAACTGCAGCCGCTGCCTTGGCTGCAGCTTCGGCATCGCCCAGGTAGTAGTGGCGAATGGGTTTCAGGTCGGCGTCCAGTTCGTACACCAGGGGGATGCCGTTGGGGATGTTCAGGCCCACGATATCGTCGTCGGAGATGTTGTCCAGGTACTTGATCAGCGCACGGATGGAGTTGCCATGCGCGGCCAGTACCACGCGTTTGCCCGCCTTGATGGCTGGGGCCATGGATTCGTTCCAGAAGGGTAGCACGCGGGCGACCGTATCTTTCAGGCACTCGGTCAGCGGGATTTGCTCAGGTGACTGTTTGGCGTAGCGGATGTCGCCGCGCTCGCTGCGTGGATCGGTGGCTTCCAGGGCCGGTGGCGGCGTGTCGTAGCTGCGGCGCCAGACCAGCACCTGGTCATCGCCGTACTGCTTGGCGGTTTCGGCCTTGTTCAGGCCTTGCAGTGCGCCGTAGTGGCGTTCGTTCAGGCGCCAGCTGTGCACCACGGGTAGCCAGGTGCGGTCCATCTGGTCCAGGCAGTGCCACAGGGTGTGGGTGGCGCGCTTGAGCACGCTGGTGTAGGCCACGTCGAACTCGTAGCCATCGGCCTTTAGCAGGCGGCCGGATTGCTTGGCTTGCTCGATGCCGGTTTCGGTCAGGGGCACATCGGTCCAGCCCGTGAAGCGGTTTTCAAGATTCCAGGTGGATTCGCCGTGGCGGATCAGAACGAGTTTGTACATGTGGCGTGTAGGCAGGTTGAATTTAAATAGCGTCCCAAGCGAGCGCTACCCCGCCATTCTAAAATCGCCGGTTCGGGCAAGTCCCGGTTAACCCCAAATAAAGGTGCAAAGTGAAGTTTTTACTGGATAACTGGATGTTGATAGCGGTGGCGGTGGCCTCCGGTGCGGGCTTGTTGTGGCCGGTCCTGGCCAATGGCGCCAAAGCTGGAACCCTGACGGCCAACGGTGCTGTGCAGCGCATCAACCGCGAAAAAGCCGTGGTGGTGGACGTGAGCGAAGCCGAAGAGTTCGCTGTCGGCCATGTGGGTGGTGCCAAGAACGTTCCTTTGGCCCAGCTGGAAGACAAGCTCACCAGCACGGTGAAGAACAAGAGCCTGCCCTTGATCCTGGTATGCGCCACAGGCGCGCGTGCCAACCGCGCCTTGGCTGTGGCCAAAAAGCTGGGCTACGAGCAGGCCGAAGTGCTCAGCGGCGGCCTGAAGGCCTGGAAAGAAGCCAATCTGCCGATTGAAAAGTCCTGATACGGCCTTAAATAAAGTTTTGTGTTTTTGCCGAAAGTAACTGCCCATGCAAGTTGTGAAGATGTACACCACCGCTGTTTGCCCGTATTGCATACGCGCCAAGCAAATCCTTAAGAGCAAGGGTGTGGAGTCGATTGACGAGATCCGCATAGACCAACTGCCGGATGCGCGGGCGACCATGATGGAAATCACCGGCCGCCGCACCGTGCCGCAAATCTTTATCGGTGATACCCATGTGGGTGGTTGTGATGACCTGGTGGCGCTGGATGGCCGGGGTGGTTTGCTGCCCTTGCTGAACGCGGCGTGAAGCGTCATCCCGATCGGCAATAATCCGTCTGCTTTTTAGCCCGCCGAGCTGTTTTGGCGGGCTTTGTTTTTGATTCGAATTGAAAGAATTACATGTCCGAGCAACAAGATCCCGTATTCCAAATCCAGCGCGTTTACCTGAAAGAGGCTTCGCTGGAGCAGCCCAATTCCCCCGGCATACTGCTGGACCCGGCCCAGCCTTCGGTGGAAATCCAACTCGGTGTGGAAGCCAACCCTGTGGCCGACGGCATTTTTGAAGTGGCGGTGACCGCCACCGTACAAACCAAGATTGCTGAAAAAACCGTGTTCCTGGTGGAAGCTAAGCAAGCCGGTATTTTTGAAATCCGCAATATGTCGCAAGAGCAGATGGGCCCGATCATCGGTATTGCCTGCCCGCAAATCGTCTACCCCTACCTGCGCGGCAACGTGGCCGACCTGGTGCAGCGCGCGGGCTTCCCGCAAGTGCATCTGGCGGAAATCAACTTCCAGGCTATGTACGAACAGCAGCAAGCCAACGCAGCTGCCGCTTCGGCTGAAGCGCCCACTGCCACGCTGCAGTAAGCCCATAGCCCAGCCTGCCATGAAAATTGTCGTGCTGGGCGCGGGTGCGTGGGGTACGGCGCTGGCCATCAGCGCCGCCCAAAACCCGTCTGCGCACCACGCCGTCACGCTGTGGGCGCGCGATCCGCAACAGGCGACAGCCATGCAGGCCGATCGCTGCAATGCCCGGTATCTGCCGGGCATTCGCTTTCCGGATGCGTTGCAACTCTGCTCCTCCACCGTAGAAGACCTGGCCAGCCTGCTTGCCGGGCACGACCTGGTGATCGTCGGCACGCCCATGTCGGGCCTGCGTTCCATGCTGGGCTTGGTGGCCGCGTGCGCTGCGCCGGTCGCCTGGCTGTGCAAGGGTTTCGAGCCACCGGGTTCCAAGTCTTTTGGGCTGCTAGCGCACGAAATACGTGCGCAGGTAGCTACTGAATTAATAGCAAAAAATCCGCAATGGCAGGACGCCGGCTACGGCGTTCTGAGCGGCCCCAGCTTTGCCCAGGAAGTGGCGCGGGGCCAGCCCACGGCGCTGGTGGCTGCCAGCCACCAGGCCCACGTGCGCGATGCCTTGGTGACGGCATTCCATAGCCCGGCGCTGCGCGTATACGCCAGCGACGATGTGGCCGGTGTGGAGGTTGGCGGCGCGGTGAAGAACGTGCTGGCGATTGCCACCGGCTTGTGTGATGGCCTGCACCTGGGCCTGAATGCGCGGGCCGCCCTGGTCACACGGGGCCTGGCCGAGATGACGCGCCTGGGCTTGGCCTTGGGTGCCAAGGCCGAGACCTTTATGGGTTTGTCCGGCCTGGGCGATCTGGTACTCACCGCTACAGGAGACCTTAGCCGCAACCGCCAAGTGGGTTTGCTGTTGGCCCAGGGCCACAGTCTGGAGCAGGCAGTGGCTTCTTTGGGCCACGTGGCCGAGGGCGTGTACAGCGCCCGCACGGTGCTGCAACGCGCCCAGGCCCTGGGTGTGGATATGCCGATTACCGAGGGCGTGGTGGCCTTGCTGGACGGACGTATGCGCCCGGCTGACGTGGTCTCCGCTCTGATGGGGCGGGACCCGGTCGCGGAACTGCCCTGAGCGGGCTGACAAGCGTGTAAGAAAAAACCTTACACGCGCCCTTGAAAGCCTGACATGCGGGATGGCTCTACCCCGACTTAATTTTTGATTGGGGGGTATTCACAATCCATTTCAACGGATCGGGAAGAAGCAATTTGCGACAAGCAATATGCGGCCTGAACTGGGCTTGAACGGGGTCAGCCCCAAAGGACATCACCATGAACAGCGAACAGATCATTGCCGAAATCCGCGAGGCCAATCTGACGTACCTCATGCTGGCGCAAAGCCTGATTCGGCAGGACAAGGCCGAGGCCTTGTTCCGCTTGGGCATCAATGAAGAAGCAGCCGACATCCTCGGCGCATTGTCGGCAGCACAAATTTTGAAACTGGCCTCGGGCAATATGCTGCTGTGCCACTTCCGCGTGGAAGACAGCCTGGTGTGGAGCTTGTTGACCAACCACGACATCAAGAAGGTGGGCAACTCGGCCACCAACATCTTGCACGCCAACATCCTGATGGCTGGCCGCGTGGCCGAAGTCCTGTAAGGAGCGCACCATGGCAACCAAACCCGTCAAGAGCGTGCTGCAGGATTCCCAGCAAATTGAACGTGCCGCGATGCTGATCCGCATGGGCGCACGCATGCAGGTGCTGGAGTCGGAGACCGACCTGTCCTACGAGCGCCTGCTGCGCCTGTACAAGGAAGTGTCGGGCAAGTCGCCAAGCAAAGGCCAATTGCCGTTCTCCACCGACTGGTTTTTGTCGTGGCAAGAAAACATCCATTCGTCGCTGTTTCTCAACATCTACGAATATTTGTCCAAGAGCGTGGACCTGGACTCGATCGACACGTTGACCAAGGCCTACCGCTTGTACAGCGAGCAGATCCTGGCCGCCGAGATCGACCCGCTGCTGTCCTTTACCCGCGCCTGGCGCCTGGTGAAGTTTGTCGATGCGAACATGCTGAACATGACGCAGTGCAGCGGTTGCGGTGGCAAGTTCGTCACCGAGCTGTATGAGAACCCCCGCCAGTATGTGTGCGGCCTGTGCAGCCCACCGGCACGTGCCGGCAAGTGCAAGGGTGAACGCACACTGATGCTGCACTAAGGCAACAGGCCCTTAGCAGCTGCTTCTTACTTCGTCAGCGCGTCCAGCTGGCGCAGGCTGGTCACCGTGCGCAGGCAGGCCTGGGCCACTTCCACACCCTTGTGTACGAAGTGGTCGCTGAAGAACTGCTGGTGCTCGGCACCGGCATGGAAGTGGTGCGGTGTCAGCACGGCAGAGAACACTGGCACACCGGTTTCCAACTGCACCGACATCAGGCCCTGGATCACCGCAGTGGCCACGAATTCATGGCGGTAAATACCGCCGTCCACGACCAGCGCGCCGGCCACGATGGCATCGAACTGGCCAGACTGGGCCAGCTTCTTGGCGTGCAGCGGAATCTCGAAAGCACCGGGCAGTTCAATCACGGTAATGGATTCACGGGCAACGCCGTGGCGGGCCATTTCAGCCAGAAAGCCGTCGCGCGCCTGGTTGACGATGTCGGCGTGCCAGGTGGCTTGGACGAAGGCAACGCGGATGTTGCCGGAGAATTTTGCGGTCGTGGTCATAGGGCTTCAACACATTAAAAGTTTCCAAACCCAGGACGCACGCGCACCCGCCCAGCCAAGCGCCGCGCACGGCACAAGGCTGCAAGGGACGCGTTCTCTTGCATCCGGACTATGACCGTCGGCTTCGGAATCAAACCGAAATCTGCTGACCCTGCGGATGTTTGCCATCTGCAGGCGCTCGCGGGCTTGTGCATTGCTGCCATTACCGCCGGTGGGGAATTTCACCCCGCCCTGAGAACGCTGCTGCGCACCAACAAGTGCGCACCCTGTAAGTGTAAATGCAGATGCATATACCTTTCCCGCATCTGGATATATGAAAAACAAGGCTGTAGCGCTGGTAGTACCTGCGCAAGATGCTCTCAAAAAGAGAGCACTGGCGGCAGGCTTGTCACACCGTGCTGGGCAGGTCGGCGCAGCTGATGCGGTTGCGTCCCGCGTGTTTGGACTGGTACAGGCCGGTGTCGGCGCGGGCCAGCAGGCTGTCCAGCGTGTCTTCGGGCTGCAGAGTGGCCACGCCGAAGCTGGCTGTGACGGTCAGGCTTGCGCCGTGGGCCAGGGCCAGGGCCATGGGCAGGGTGACCAGAGCTACGCGCAAGCGCTCGGCCAGGGCCACGGCGTTCTGTGGATCGGTGTTGGGCATGAGGATGGCGAATTCTTCGCCACCCAGCCGGCCCACCACATCCTGTTGACGCACCAGGTTGCGGCAGGTGGTGCCCAGTCCGCGTAGCACCTGGTCGCCCACGGCATGGCCGTGGCGGTCGTTGATTTGCTTGAAGTGGTCCACGTCCAGCATCACTATGGACAGCGGGTGTTCGTAGCGGCGGGCCCGGGCCAGCTCGGCCTCGGTGCTTTCCATGAAGTAGCTGCGGCTGGCCATGCCGGTCAGGCTGTCGGTGGAGGCAATTTGGCGCAGGGTGGTTTCCATGGACTTGCGCTCGGTGATGTCGATCACGGTCGATAGCACGCAGGCGTGGCCATCGTAGGTAATGGGCACCATGGACACCAGGGCCCAGACCTCTGGGTTCTCGGGCGAGCCCAGGCAGACTTCAAAGTCGCGCAGCGCACCATCGCGCTGGTACTGGGCCAGCATCCGCACGCGGTCTTCAGGGTTGCGGTACAGGCTGTAAGGCGCATGACCCATCAGGGCGTCTGCCGGCATGCCGGCCAGCTCGGCCGCGCGCTCGTTGACATAGACAAATACGTTGTCCGACAGGCGGGTCACCGTCATGGGTAGCGGGGCATTGCGCAGAATGCTCAGGGTGCGGGCCTCGCTCTCGCGCAGCGCACGGGTGCGCTCGGCTACGCGTTGCTCCAGCGTGTCGGCCAGGCCACGCAGCTCGGCCACAAGGCGGGCGTTGTCGATGGCGTTGACCACATTGCCCGAGAGCAGCTCCAGAAACTGTATGCGCTCTGGCGAGAAGGCACCGCTGACTGCAGCATTTTCCAGATACAGCGCACCCATGGTCTTACCCTGGCGCAGCAGTGGCATGCATAGCACCGAGTGCGCCAGGTGGCTGCTGAAATACGGCAGGCGTTGCCAGGCCGGGGTACTACTGGCGTCGTGCACCACCACGGGCTGGCCGGTGCTGAGTACGGTGCGCAATATTTCCAGGGGCAGGCGGTGGCCGGCGTCTTCCAGTGCCAGGTCTTCCAGCACGCTGGCGCTGCCGGCGGCACTGCTGTCGGTTTGCAGCTGCCAGCGGCGGTGGTCGCCGAGCACGATGGCGGCGCGGCTGGCGCCGGCATTTTCACGCAGCACATGGACCAGGCGCGTGAGCAGTTCGTCCAGGGCGCTTTCAGCGGTGATGGCTTGTACGCTTTTCATCAGCGTGGACAGGTCCAGCGCGCTGGCGGGCACCGCCAGCACGGTATCGGTGGCATCGTGCACCGGTGGGGCGATGGGTGCCGGCTGTGGGTGGGCTCGGTCCAGTTGCTCTACCAGGGCATGTGCGCCCCAACGTAAAAATATGGCGCGCGCCTCGGCCCGGGCGGCCTGGGCCTGCAGCGATTGGCCGGCGCGGGCCAGGGCCCGGCTGTGGTAACTGTGGACCAGGCCCAGCAGGAACAGGTTGTGGAGCTGCTGCGCCGCTTGCAGGGCGGCTTGGAATTCGGCCTCCTGGGCGGGTAGGCCCGCATCTTCAGGCTGCAGATGGGCTTGCAGCAGATGCTGCAGCGGCCGCACATCGGTGCAGGTCTGCGCCCACAGGCTGAGCCGGGCTAGTGCTGCCTGGCAGCGCGCGGACGTGGCTTCGTCGGCTGCAGCGCAGTCCAGGGCGGCCATGGCGCTGAAGAAGACGCAGAACGGCACCACCACCATGCCGCGCCCGGCGGGGAACAGCTTTTGGGCCGCGTCGCCAGCGGCCAGCGCGGCTTCGGGTTGGCCGGCCAGCGCATGCAGCATGCAGCGCCAGGCCTGTAGGAACATGGCGCCGGTCTGGTCGGCGCGCGCGGTGTAAGTCTGCTCCAGTTGCTGGGCAGAAAACTGCGGTGTTTCCAGCGGCTGCTCGGCGAAGCGGGGCTGGTGCAGGGCCTGCAGGGTGGCGCGCAGCGCGGCCAGGTAGTCGTGCGCTACCGGCTGGCGGATGCGGCGCAGCGTGGCGGCATGCTGTTCCTGCTCGGTGCTCAGGTCGGCCAGTGGCATACCGGACAGGAAGGCGTGGTAGTCGTGCACATACATGGACAGGCCCGCATGGCGCAGGCTGCCGGTTTCCAGGCCGTCGCGGTGTACCTCCATCAGGGCCGGCAGGCCGCTGGAAATGCCCTCTATCCAATGGCGCAAAAAGGAGTTGAAGGAGAAGCCCGCATGCGCATGCACGTGGCGCCAGCCGTGCTGCTCCAGCAGCTCCATGGAGACGCGGCCCAACTGGTAGCCAAAGCGGTAGTCCTGCAGAAATTCAGCCACCATCAGGCCCATGACCGAATAGGCCGACATTGCGCCGGGTGCATGGCCGTGGGCCACCATCAGGCGCACCTGCAGCACAGTCAGCAGCGGCAGCAGTGCGGGCCGGGCGATGTAGGCGGCGGCGGTCATCTTGGCGATCACGCTGAGTTGTTGCAGGTACAGCGGTTCGGTCATGGCGGGGCGGGCGGCCAGGGCCTCGAAGCCCAGGGCCTGGATGGTGTCGCGCATGGCGGCCACCAGCGCCATGGCTTCTGCTGGTGTGGCGGCCGCGGGTGGCTCGGTACCCAGCAGGCGTAGCACGGCCAGGCCCAGCTCCAGGGTTTCGTCCAGCCGGCCGGAGGCGTAAAAGGATTCGATGCGTACGTCCAGCAGGCTGGCGTGGTCGCTGGGCGCCGTGGTGTGCGCCAGGCCGGCGTTGATCCAGCGGTCCATGGCCTCGCTGTCGCCCTTCAGCGCGGCCATGCGGGCGGCGTGCACATGCAGGGCCAGGGTGGTGACCGGGTCTTGCTGCCAATGTGCGTCACCATACAGCGCAATGGCCTGGGCGGCATAGTCGGCGGCCAGGTCGAAGGAGGCGGCGTCGCGGGCCAGGTGGCTGGCGCGGGCATTGAAGCCTGCCAGCTGCAGGCGCTCGGCGGCGTTGTGCAGCAGGGCCTGGCCCTGGTTGAGATGGTTGACGACGGCAAAGTCGGGTTGCTGGCGCTGGCTGCCGTCACGCAGCAGGCGGCCTATGCGCAGGTGCAGCGCAGGGCGCTGGTCGGCACTGGTCAGCAGATAAGCGGCTTCCTGCACCCGGTCATGCACGAAGGACAGCTCTACATGCACGCCCTGGCTCTCGTGGGCTTGCAGCATGCTGATCCATTTGTAGCGCGCGTCCTGCGGCACCAGCAGCCCGGCATGCAAGGCCGGAGCCAGGGCGCGCAGCACGGCGTGTTCGTTGCTTTCGCAGGCCTGGCTCAGCGTGTTTAGCGCAAACCGGCTGCCCAGGCAGGCGGCGGTGGTCAGCAGGGTGCCAGTGTCGGGTGGCAGGCGGCGCAACTGCTCCAGCATCAGTCCGACCACGTTGTCGGCAATGCGTTCGCCCTGGATGTGTTCTTCGGACCAGCGCCAGCAGGGGCCGCTGCGGTCCAGCCAGATGAGGCGGCGGCGGTACAGGTCTTCCAGGAAGCGCGCCAGGAAGAACGGGTTGCCCCCGGTTTTGGCCATGCACAGGCTGGCCAGTGCCTGTACTTGCGCCACGGGCTGGTGCAGGCTGTCGGCCAGCAACTGGGCAACGTCATCCACCTGCAGCGGGCCCACGGCCAGCGCGGTGTGGCGGCCGCCGTTGTCTGCCAGGGCAGCCAGGTCTTGCAGTAGCGGGTGGCCGGCGGGCACTTCGTCGGCGCGGTAGGCGCCTATCAGCAGCAGGTGCTGCAGGCCTTCGTCCAGCGCTAGCTCACGCAGCAGGCGGCGGGACACGCGGTCGGCCCACTGCAGGTCGTCAATGAACACTACCAGAGGGGCATCGGCGCGGGCCAGGGCGGCAAAGCACAGCTGCATGCTGCGCAGAAAGCGGTTTTCTGCCTCGGTGGGGCCCAGCGGTACCGGGGGCAGCAGATCATCGCCCAGCAGCAGGCCTAGCTCCGGCAGGGCTGCGTGGGCGACAGCTGTGTTTGGGCCCAATTGCTGCAGCAGGGCGTTGCGCCACAGGCTTTGCTCCGCCGCTGGCAGGGCCAGCACCTGGCGCACGCGCTGCTCCAGCGCTTGCAGAAATGCCGCGCAGGGCGTGTGCTGGCTGAACTGGTTGAATTTGCCGCTGACCATATGGCCACGGTGGCCCAGCAGGCTGCGCTGTACCTCGTGCACCAGGGCGGTCTTGCCTATGCCGGACACACCGGCGACGGTGATGACCTGGGCACTGCCGCTGGCCGCTGCTTCGAAGGCAGCCAGCATGCGCTGTACGTCTTGCGCGCGACCATACAGCCGACCGGAAACCTGGAAGCGCTCGGATAAATCGCCCTGCGCCAGCACCAGGGAGTCGCGCAAGTGCGGGGTCTGCAGGTACTGCAATATGTGTTGCAGGTCGCGTCGCAGCACCGGGTGGCTTTGGAAGCGGGCCTCGGGTTCCTTTGCCAGCAGACGCTCCAGCAGGGCTGCCAATACCGGGGGCGCGTCGGGCCGCAACGACAGCAACGGGGGCGGGGTGCGCGCCAGGTGGGCGTGCACGGCCTCTACTGGGTCGGCGGTGTGGCCAAACGGCGGGGTGCCGGTGAGCAGCTCGAACAGCGTGGCACCCAGGGCGTAGAAGTCGGCGCGGTAGTCCAGGTCGCGGTTCATGCGGCCGGTCTGCTCGGGCGCCATATAGGCCAGCGTGCCCTCCAGCTCGCGCAGGCTGGCGGTTTGGGTGCGTTCCACCGACATGTCGGCGGCAATGCCGAAGTCGATCAGCTTTACCGTGGCTTGGCCGGGCGCGCTGCCCAGCCTGGCGATGATGTTGCCCGGGCCTATGTCCTTGTGCAGTATGTCGCGCACATGGATGGCCTCCAGCGCGTCCACTACTGCCAGGGCGATGTGCAGCGCGTCTGCCACCGGCAGAGTGCCTTGCTGCAGCAGGCTGCGCAGGGAGACGGCATTGTCATCGGCCATGGCGAGAAAGAGCATGCCGCCATGGCTGTCCAACGTCTCGGCGCTGACCACATGCGGGTGCGTGACACGGCGCGACAGCTCGAATTCACGGCGAAAGCGGGCTACGTCGCCTGGCTCCAGCCGGGCCTGGCGCAAAAACTTGACGACTTTGGGCTGGCCAGCCTGCAAGCAACGCAGCACCAGGGAGCGCCGGCCTTGGTACATCGTTTCCAGCACGGTGTAGCTACCGAAGCTGGCACCTGGCTGGGCGAAGGCGGGCATGGGCTGATCGTCATGAGCTCCGTCTGAGGTGGTGTCCTGAAGCGAATGGGCGGGCATACAAGGCGTGGTCATCGCTTTACATGATAGTGGTTCGCAAAGTGCCTGACATTACGCCAGAGGGGTTAATTTTCTATAGAGAAATCAGTTTTTGCGCAGTTTTTATATGCCTGGGTAGCTACTTATTTGATAGCGCAAGTGACGTGTTGTTTGTGCTGAAGTGTTGTGTGTTTGGCAATTTGTATGAAACTGGCCTCTGGCGCAGATAAATCCTGCGCTAGCAGCTATGAAAACCATAGTGATCAGTGCAGGGCGTTCAGCCAGGCTGCGTGGTAGCCCTGCAGTTCGTCCAGCGCATTCGGCGCATTCAGCGCGTATCGGGGCGCGGCTTGCAGGCTGTGCGCCGTGGCAGGCGCGGGCCAGCGGCTCAGCATCCAGGTGCCGCGTGCAGTGCCTTCCATGGCATCGATGCTGGCCTGGCACTGGTGGCCGGGCAGCAAGACCTGCAGCAGGCCCAGGTACAGGGCGTTGTGCGCCAGCGGGCCTTCCACGACTACCGTGGCAGCGGCGCTGGCCGGGCGTAGCTGCAACACCAGCCAGGCGGTGATCTGGGCACAGTACAGGGCCGCAAGGGCCGAACGTTGGCTTGGGGGCAGCACTTGCAAGGCGATAGTCTTGCCGCCCCGCAGTACTTGTCCTGCGCGGTGCATGAACGGGCCGCCCTGCGGCGCAAAGCTGGGCAGGGCGACGGTGTGGCTGCGTAGCAGCTGCTGCACGTCTTCCAGCGTGCCCAGGTCGGGCGGCGCGCCGTCCAGGATGGCGGCGAACTCGCGGCCACCCATGAAGCGGGCGGTGGGCGTGGCCTGGCCCAGCACGTTGACGTTGCACAGCATGTCGCACTCGGCGCGTAACGTGGCCGTGGGGGCGTCGGGTGCCATCAGCACCGTCCAGGTGCCGGACGACACCACGGTCAGGTCCTGCATGCTGGACAGGTAGCGCGCCAGGCAGGCATTGCTGTCGTGCACACCTGCGTGGACTTCGCAGGCCAGGGGCAAGCCCAATGCCTCAGCCAGGGCCGGGCGCACCGTGCCCAATACCTGCCAGGCCGGGGCCAGCGGGGCGAACAGCGCGGCCCAGCCCTGCGATTGGGCCAGGGCGGAATAGCCTTGCTGGTCGGGCGCCCACAGCTGGGTGTGGCAGCCCAGGGACGACACCTCGCTGGCGGCCACGCCGCAGAGCCACCAGGCCCAGTACTGCGGGTAGGGCAGCAGGCTGCGGGTGCGGGCCCAGGCGTCCGGGTGCGTGTGCTGCAGCCAGTAGAGCTGGCGGGCCGCGTTCAGGCCCATGGGCAGGTCGGGCGACAGCGTGGCCTCGAAGGCATCGCGCTGGCTTTGGTAGGCCTGGTGTAGCGGGCTGGTCTGGCCCGCGTAGCCGTCGAATTCATAGTCCAGTGCGGGCCAGGCCAGGCCGCTGTCGTCCAGTGCGACAAACGCTGCGCCGTGGGTGCAGGGAATCACGCGTGCGCAGCGCCGGGTCAGTGGTGACGCGGCCAGGGTGGAGCACATCCAGTCGGTCAGGCCGTCAATGTCCAGCGCGGTATAGCCCAGAGCCGTCATTACCGGCGCGTTCTTGCGGCCATGCTGCTCCAGCACTTCGCCGTTGTCGTTGACCAGCAGCAGCTTGGCGTGGCTTTTGCCTATGTCTATGACCAGGGTCAGGTCCAGAGTCGTGTCCTGCATGGGCATCAGTCCAGGTGGAACATGCAGGGCAGGGGCTCGGCCACTGGCGAACCGTCAGGGTTGGCGCGCATCAGGTCGGCCATGTACGCCCACCAGCGCTGCATGACCGGGTGCTGGGGCAGGGCGTCCATGGTGTGGCCGGCCTTGCGGCGCAGCACGGCGAATAGCACATGGTGTTCCTCATCGAGATAGATGCTGTAGTCGCTCACGCCAGCTGTTTTCAGCAGGTCCACCAGCTCGGGCCAGATCTCATCGTGGCGCTTTTTGTATTCCGCCACGCAGCCCGGGTGCAGAAACATGCGGAAGGCATATTTTTCACCGCTAATTTCAACGCTTATGCCAGCAGCCTCCGTCATGCCAACAGCCTCCGGCCGGGGCGCTTGAACATGCGCGGCAAGACCATGGAGACGATCAGCAGCGCGCCAATCACCATGCTCATCACAATGCCGGTCACGTTCGCCATGCCCATGGCAAAGGTGAACAGGCCCAGCAGCAGCACGGCCAGCATGGTGCCCACGATGCTGCCGCGCCCGCCTTCAATTGCCACGCCGCCCAGGATCACCATGGTGATGGCGTCCAGCTCCCAGCCCATGGCGATGTTGGGGCGGGTGCTGCCGATGCGGCCGGTCAGCATGATGGCTGCCAGCGCCGCCATCAGGCCGGCAAACACAAACAGGCCCATGCGGTAACGGTCGGCCGCAATGCCCGAGAAGCGGGCTGCCACCGGATTCGCGCCCACGGCATACAGCCGACGGCCCAGCACGGTGCGGTGCAGTACTACGCCCACCGCCACGGCGCACAGCAGCAGGATGGCGAATTCAATCGGCAGCACCAGCCAGCGCACGCCAATCAGCTCGCCCACATAAGCGTTACCCAGGGTGGAGAAGGCCTCGGGGTAGCCAGAGATAGCTTTGTCACCCAGTGCCACCAGGGCTAGGCCGCGGTACAGGGACAAGGTGCCAATCGTCACCACGATGGAGGGCAGCTTGTAGCGCGTCACCAGCCAGCCGTTCAGCCCGCCGGCAACGGCACCGGTGGCAAATGCCGCCAGCGTGATGCCCAGCGGACCGGCCCCCGCCCGCATGGAAAAGCCCATGGCTAGCGAACAAAGCGCCAGCGTGGCGGCGATGGACAGGTCAATCTCGCCTGTGATGATGAGCAAGGCCAGGGCCAGCGCCAGAATGCCTTTCTCGCTGAAATTGAAGGTACTGTCGGCCAGCGTGTCGGGCGACATGAAGCCCGGTTGTGTGACGCCAAACACCACCAACAGCAGCACCAGCAGGGCCAGCAGCACCCGTTCCCATGTGTTCCAGGCCTTCATGCCAGACTCCCTTTACGTTCCAGAATTTGGCGCCCAGCGCGCCGCTCGGCACGGGCATTCACCGCCACCGAAACCAAGATCACCGCCCCCGCAATCGCCTGCTGCCAGAAGGGCGACACCTGTATCACCGGCAAGGCACCGTTAACCACGCCGATGAACAGCACGCCCAGCGCAGCACCCAGCACGCTGCCCACACCGCCGCCAATGCTCACGCCGCCGATCACACAGGCCGCCACCACGGTCAGCTCATAGCCTGCGGCCAGCTCGGTATAGGCAATCGAATAGCGCCCCACCCACAGCAGCCCGGACAGCCCGGCCAGCATGCCGGACAGGGTGTAAACCATCATCAGTCGCTTATTGGCCGAGATGCCCACATAGGCCGCCGCATGCGGGTTGCCGCCCAGGGCGTAGATCTCGCGGCCTTCACGGCGCAGCTTCAAAAACACGGCACTGGCGGCCAGCACGGCCAGCGCAAACCACACCAGGGCGGGCAGGCCCAGCCAGACCTCGCGCGGCAGGCCCTTGATGGCGGGGTGGATGTCCTGGTCGGAAATCCAGGCGCCCTTGCTGGCCACAAAGATCGCGCCCCGGTAGGCCGACAGCGTGCCCAGCGTCACCACGATGGGTGGCAGCGCAAAGCGGGTAATCAGCCAGCCGTTGACGCTGCCCAGCAGCGCACCTACTACCAGCGACACCAATATCAGCAGCACGATGGGCGCTTCGGGCCAGGCCCGGCCCAGCAGCGCGCAGACCATGCCGGTCAGCGCCAGGTTGGATGCCACCGACAGGTCGATGCCGCGGGTCAGCAGCACCAGCATTTGGCCCATGACCAGGATGCTCAGGATGGCCGAGTCGTTGGCGATGTCCATGCCGTTGCGCCAGCTGAGGAACACGGGAGCCCGTGCGCCCACGGCCAGGGCAATCACTACGATGATGGCCAGGAGCAGCCATTCCCTGCGAATCACGTTAAATTTTTTCATGCTGCAAATGCCTCTCGCAATACCGGGGTGGGCCGCGCCGCAGGCTGCGGGCTGCTGGCCGCAGTGGCGCCGGATGCCGCCGCCACAATGGCTTCCGCATGCGCGTCAGCACGGGCAAATTCGGCCACCTGCACGCCACGGCGCATGACGATGGTGCGGTGGGCCAGGTTCATCACCTCGGGCAGTTCGCTGGACACCAGAATCACTGCCAGGCCTTGTTCCACCATTTCCGCGATCAGCTGGTACACGGCCTGCTTGGCACCCACGTCGATGCCCTTGGTGGGTTCGTCCAGGATCACGATGCTCGGCTCCAGGCCCAGCCACTTGGCGATCACTACCTTTTGCTGGTTGCCGCCCGACAGGCCGGACAGCAGCGTGTCGGGTGAGTGGGTCTTGATGCGCAGGCGCTCGATCATGCGTTGGCACAGTGCTGATTCGCGCACTTGCGATAGCCAGGGCCCGCGTGCAAAGCGGCTCAGGCCCGCCAGGCTGATGTTGTGCTGCACCGAAAGGCTCAGAATGCCACCCTGGCGCTGGCGCTCTTCGGGCACATAGGCGATGCCGGCGTTGATGGCATCCGCCGGGTCTTTGGGTGAAAAAGGCTGTCCACTCACCGTGAATGTGCCGTGGGCTGCGGGGTTCAGCCCCATCAGCGCCATCATGGATTCGCTGCGGCCAGAGCCGACCAGGCCGTAAAAGCCCAGGATTTCACCTTTGCGTAGCGTGAAGTTCAGCTTGTCAAATTCGGTGGGGTGGGACAGGTCTTGCACCGTCAACACCACCTCGCCCGGCACCGAGGTGATGGCGGGGTAGATCTGGTCGATGGCGCGGCCGGCCATCAGCTTCACCAGGTCTTGCTCGGTGGCCTCGGCAATGCGGCCGCTGCCCACGGTGGTGCCGTCGCGCAGCACCACATACTGGTCGGCCACGGCAAATATTTCGTCGAACTTGTGGGTGATGAAGATTACACCCACGCCTTGGGAACGCAGCTTGCGCACGATGCCGTAGAAGTCGCGGATTTCCTGCTGTGACAAGGCCGCCGTGGGCTCGTCCAGAATCACGACCTGGGCTTTTTGCGACAGGGCACGGGCGATCTCCACCAGGTGCCGCTCGGCCAGGCTCAGGTCTTTCACCATGGTGCTGGCCTGGAAGCGCGCACCGATCTGCTCCAGCACCTGCTGGGCCTGGGTGTTCATGCTCTTCCAGTCGATGAAGGGGCCACGCATCAGGTGGCGGCCCACGTAAATGTTTTCGGCCACGCTGAGTTCTTCGAACATTACCGTCTCCTGGTGCACGGCCAGAATGCCGGCGGCCTGCGAGGCCTGGGCGTTGGCAAACTTGTGTGCCACGCCGCGCAAGGAGATGCTGCCTTCATCCACCGGAATCACGCCGGTAAGCAGCTTGACCAAAGTGGACTTGCCGGCGCCGTTTTCGCCCACCAGGGCCAGCACTTCTCCGGCCTGCAAATCCAGGTCCACGCCGCGCAGCGCATGGGTAGCGCCAAAGCGTTTGTGGATGCCGCGCAGGCTAAGCAATACGTCACTCATTTAGAAATCCAGCTTTGCAAAAAAAAAGGGGCACCCACCCTGACAGAGATGCCCCACGAACTTGTTGGCTACCGACAGCAGTACTGTCAGCCAGAACGCACGTCGACCAGAGATACCGCAGAACCGGCTATGCCGGGCTGCTGGTATCGCCCCCTGCAAGGGGGTTGGCGAAAAGTGCGCAGCACTGCAGCCTGGGGGTGTTAGAAGAACTTCGCGAATTTCTCGACGTTGGTGGCATCGTAGGTGAAGGGTTCCGACATGGCGGCTTCGCTGTTCGCATCCAGCGTCACGGTGCCCACACGGCCCAGAGACACTTTTTCACCCGGCTTGCCAGTGACCTTGCCAGAGATGAACTGGCTGGCCGCGTAGACAGACGAGTAGCCCAGGTCGATAGGGTTCCAGATGGCGAAGGACTTGACCGCGCCGCTCTTCACATGGCCGGCCATTTCAGATGGCAGGCCCAGGCCCGTTACGAATACGCTGCCGACTTTCTTCTCATCCTGCACAGCCTTGGCGGCTGCCGCTACACCCACGGTGGTGGGGGCGATGATGGCCTTCAGGTTGGGGTAGCTCTTGAACAGGCCTTGGGCTTCGCGGTAGCTCTTGTCGGTCTGGTCGTCGCCGTAGACCACGCTAACCAACTTCAGACCCTTGTAGGCGGGCTGGGCCAGTACTTTCTTGGCTTCGTCGATCCAGATGTTCTGGTTGGTGGCCTGTGCGGTAGCGGACAGGATGGCCACTTCACCGGTGGAGCCTACGGCGTCGGCCGTCATCTTCACCAGTTTTTCGCCGATCAGCGGGTTGCTGGAAGGGCTCAGGTGCATCATGCGGCCGTCTTTGCGCACGCCGGAGTCGAACGAGATGACCTTGATGCCGCGGTCCATGGCGCGCTTGAGCACTGGTGCCAGGGCGTCGGGGTCGTTCGCCGAGATGACGATGGCCGAGACCTTTTGCGCGATCAACGAGTTGACGATTTCGATCTGGCCTTCGGCCGTGGCCTTGGCCGGGCCGGTGTAGATGATTTCCACATTTTTCAGCTCTTTGGCTGCTTCCTGCGCACCCTGGTTGGCCGCGTCAAAGAAGCCGTTGCCCAGGCTCTTCACCACCAGGGCGATCTTGTCCGCAGCAAATGCCGGACTGGCCAAGGCCGCGCTCAATGCCACGGTCAGCAGGGTTGCGATTTGTTTCTTCATGCTTGTCTCCTGGATGTCTTTGTTGGTATCAAAAATTGGCCTTAACAATGGAGTTATGGCCGGTGTCGCTACCGGCGCTACAGCTGGGGAGCTGCGCGCCGGTCTCGATGGGGTGGCGCTGTGCTGGGGGCACAGCTACCTTAAACAATGCCGCTGCTGGGGCCGCTGGCGGGGCGAATAGTTGCCATGTCAGTGCGGTAGCCCGAAGTTCTGTAAGTTGCCACGGGGTCGGCGGCGCCGCCGGCTTCGATGCGGATCTTTTGCAGCAGCGGGGTCACGTCGGTGTGGAAGGCGGCCTTCAAGGTCTGCGCCGCCATCAGCACGTCGTTGCCGTCCTGGTAACCGGTGAGGGCCGTGCGGTCGACCAGCAGGGCCTGGGCGTAGCAGCGCTGCACGGTCACGGCGCTGGTCATCAGGCTCTCTATCGGGTCGGTCACGTTGTGCGACTGGTCCAGCATGTAGGCGGGGTTGAAGTTGGGCGCCTTGCTTTGCGCCGCGTCGACCAGTTCGTTGAACACCAGGAACAGCTGGAAGGGGTTGATGCTGCCGCTGTCCAGGTCGTCGTCGCCGTACTTGCTGTCGTTGAAGTGGAAGCCGGCCAGCTTTTGCGCATGCACCAGTCGCGCCACGATCATTTCGATATTGGTGTTCGGCGCGTGATGGCCCAGGTCCACCAGGCAGCGGGCTTTCTCGCCCAGGCTTTGCGCGGCCAGCAGGCTGCTGCCCCAGTCCTGGATCACGGTGGCGTAGAAGGCGGGTTCGAACATCTTGTGTTCCAGGAACATGTTCCAGTCGACTGGCAGGGCCGCGTAGATCTGGCGGTTGCTGTCCAGGTAGCGCTCAAACTGGCGGCGGAAGTGGCTTTGGCCGGGGAAGTTGGAGCCGTCGCCGATCCATACCGTCAGCGCCTTGCTGCCGATCTGCTTGCCGATTTCGATGCATTCAAGGTTGTGCGCCACGGCCTGGGCGCGTACGCCGGCGTCGGCATGGGTCAGGCTGCCGAATTTGTACGACAGCGGCTGGTCCTTCTGGTCGGAGAAGGTATTGGAGTTGACTGCGTCAAAGCCCAGGCCGAAGGACTCGGCATGCTGGCGCAGTTCCTTGTAGTCGCTGACCTTGTCCCAGGGGAAATGCGGCGACACGGTGGGGGTGCAGCGCACCAGCTGCTGGATCACGCCGCAGTCCTGCAGCTTGTCGAACACATTGCGTGGCTCGCCCTTGCCGGGGAAGCGGGCGAAGCGGGTGCCGCCGGTGCCCACGCCCCAGCTGGGCACGGCCACGGCGAACTTCGCTACCTCGGCTTTCAGCGTGTCGATGTTGACACCGCGGCGGGCCAGCTGCTCGCCCAGATGTTTGTAGTCAGAATCGACTCTGGCACCGGCACTATGTGCGTGGTCAGCTATTAATTCAGGAGCAATTTTGGTCGTGGTCATGGTTGTCTCTTGTGTTTTTTGCTGCGGGTATCAGTGTGGCATTAGCGCGGGAAAGCGGCCAGATTACCCGCGTCCACATTGATGATGTTGCCGGTCGATTTGGCGGCCAGATCGCTGGCCAGGAAGTAGGTGGCTTCGGCAATGTCTTCGGGGAAGACGCTGCGCTTCAGCATGGAGCGGTCGCGGTAGAAGGCTTCGAGTTCTTCCTCGCTGATCTTGTTGGCGGCGGCGCGCTCCTGGCTCCAGGCACCGGTCCAGATCTTGCTGCCGCGGATCACCGCGTCGGGATTGACCACGTTGGAGCGGATGCCCAGCGGTGCGCCTTCCAAAGCAAAGCTGCGCGACAACTGGATCTCGGCCGCCTTGGCCGCGCAGTAGGCGCTAGCCTGGGCGCTGGCCACCATGCCGTTCTTGCTGGCGATGTAAACCATGGCGCCGCCGATGGCCTGGGCCTTCATCAGGCGGAAGGCTTCGCGGCCCACCAAAAAGTAGCCGGTGGCCAGGATGTTCTGGTTGCGCATCCACAATGCCAGGCTGGTGTCTTCGATCGGTGCTGCCGAGGCGATGCCGGCGTTGGACACCAGGATGTCCACGCCGCCAAACTCCAGCGTGGCCTGCACATAGGCGTTGATGACGGAGTCTTCGGACGTCACGTCGCAGACCATGCTGCGCACCACGTCCTTACCAAAACGCTTGGCCAGCTCGGCGCGGGTGGATTCCAGTGCTTCTACGTCGATGTCCAGCAGCGCCACGCAGCCACCTTCATTCAAAAAGCGCTCGACGATGGCGCGGCCGATGCCGCCGGCACCGCCGGTGACCACCGCCACCTTGCCGACCAAGGGCTTGGCCTTGGGCATGCGTTGCAGCTTGGCTTCTTCGAGCAGCCAGTATTCGATGTCAAACGCCTCTTGCTCGGGCAGGCCCACGTAGGTGTCGATGGCGTTGGCGTCGCGCATCACGTTGATGGCGTTCACATAGAACTCGCCAGCGATGCGCGCCGTGGCCTTGTCCTTGGCAATCGACACCATGCCGATGCCGGGCAGCAGGATGATGACCGGATTCGCATCGCGCAGGGCCGGGCTGTCGGCGCGCTTGCAGCGCTCGTAGTAGGCGGCGTAGTCGGCGCGGTAGGCGACGAGCTTTTCCTCCAGCGCGGCGGCCAGGGCAGCGCCTTCTAAGTTGTAGACAGCTGCTTCCAGGATCAGCGGGCGGATCTTGGTGCGCAGGAAATGGTCGGGGCAGGAGGTGCCCATGGCGGCCAGCGGCGCCAGATCCCGGCTGTTGACGAACTCCATCACCGTGGGTTGGCGGTCTACGTGCAGCAGCTTGTGGCCGCTTTTCGAAGCCAGGCCGCGCAGCACCGGCAGTACGCGGGCCAGCGTCGCATCTTGTTCGGCAGTGGGCAGCGATTCCTGCGCCACGCCACCAAAGCTCACCGCCTTGCGGGCCACGCGTTCGCGGCCCAGCCAGTTTTGCGCATGGGCGATCACGCCCACGGTGTTTTCATAGCAGATCTTGGCCGTGTCGCCCCAGGTGAACAGGCCGTGGCCAGCCAGCACCAGGCCGCGCTGGTCGGGGTGGGCGGCTTGGTAGCGCTGCAGCATCAGGCCGAGCTCGAAGCCGGGCTTGCGCCAGGGCAACCAGCCGACCGTGCCTTCAAAAATCTTCGCCGTCAGTGCTTCGCTATTGGCCATGGCGGCAATGGCGATCACCGCGTCGGGGTGCATGTGGTCCACATGGGCGAACGGCAGGTAGGCGTGCAGGGGCGTGTCGATGCTGGCGGCGCGCGGGTTCAGGTTGAAGGTGCAGTGCGGCAGGTAGGCGACCATCTCGTCTTCGAACTGCGGGCCGCGGTACAGCGCCTGCAGCGCGTTCAGCTTGTCCATGTACAGGGTGCTGAAGCCGTCGAGCTTCATCGAACCCACGTCGCCGCCTGAGCCCTTGACCCACAGCACGGTGGTGTCCTGGCCGCTCAGCGGGTCTTTTTGCACCAGCTTGGCCGAGGTGTTGCCGCCGCCGTAGTTGGTGATGCGCAGGTCGGAGCCCAGCAGGTTCGAGCGGTACAGCAGCAGGCCGGACGCATCCAGCGTGGCGGCGTGGGCGTCGTTCCAGGAGGGGAAGGGGGCGATGGTGGTGTTGGACATGGGGCAGGTGGTGTGCGAAAGGGCAAAAGGGGTTGCAATGGCCGCAAGTCTAGGTATGCCTATGTATATCCACAACACATGTATTTTTATGTTTTGGCAAAGTTTTACTTATACTCTGGGCCTACTCCAGCGTGGGTCGGTACGCCATGCGGATAGGGTTGGAATTGCTGCGTCGCAGCTAAGGGAAACTACCCGCCAGATCCCGATGTGAACGCCCGTTCTATTACCTGTTGGATGCCTGATTTCAGGGTGAAACCCTGTACCGATTGCTATGAAAAACGCCACCCTGCGCCAGCTGCGGATTTTTGAAGCCGTTGCTACCTCCCTCAGCTATTCGCGCGCCGCCGAACAGCTGCACCTGACCCAGCCCGCCGTGTCCATGCAGATCAGCCAGCTGCAGGAGGATGTGGGCCAGCCGCTGTTCGTCAAAACCGGCAAGCGCCTGGTGCTCAACCCGCCCGGCGAAGCCTTGCTGCGCCACACCCGCCGCATCCTGGACCAGGTGCGCATCGCAGACGAGGCGATGGCCGCCAGCCGCAGCGGTGAGGGCGGCCTGCTGCACCTGGGCGTAGTGCCGACTGCACACTACTTTGCGCCGGCGCTGCTGATGGCCTTCAAGGCGCGGCACCCCGGCATCCGCTTCAAGCTCACGGTGGAGCGGCGCGAGAAGATCCTGGCCATGCTACAAGAGCACCAACTGGACGTGGCCATCGGCGGCTACCCCCCCAGCGAGGCCGATGTGGAGGCTGAAACCTTTGCCCGCAACCCGCACTGCATCGTCGTCCCGCCCAACCACCCGTTGGCCGCGCGCCGCAAGCTGACCTGGGCCGATCTGCGCACCGAGGATTTCATCTTCCGCGAGCCCGGCTCGGCCACCCGGCAGTTTCTGGAGCACCTGCTGCAATCGCAGTCGCTGCAGGTGAATGTGTCGATGGAGCTGTCCGGCAACGAGACCATCAAGCAGGCCGTGATGGTCGGCATGGGCATTAGCTTCTTATCCGCCCACGTGTTCCAGGTCGAACTGGCCGCCGGCATGCTGGCGGTATTGGATCTGCAGGACATGCCGAAGATGCTGGACTGGTGTCTGCTGCACCGGCGCGATGCCGTGCCGTCGGATCTGGGGGCGGCGTTTCGGGACTTTGTGCTGGCGGACGGGGCGGGGTTTGCGGCTTGCAGGATTTAGCAAACTGGTCGCGCATTCCCGGGCCCGTGGTAGACGCAATTCGTAACAAACGATTGTTCGGCTTAGGGGCTGTACTGCCATAAGTGGCATGTACCATCCGTGCCGATCTTTACTCAGTCCCTACTTATGAACCGCTCTGCTCCCGCGCTTATCGCCGTCACAGTGGCCATGGTCTTGCTTGCTGCTTGCAATAAGCCTTCGGGTATTGAAACCGGCAATGCCGGTGGCTTGGCGACAGGCGCCGCTGGGCAAAAGCAGTCCACGGGCGAAACACGCAAGATTGAAAAGTGCGATGCTCCGTTGGCCACGCTCGGCGTGATCGAAAACCCCAACGGCTACACCTATACCAGCAGCGCGGGCGGGTTGCCCAACTCGCCTGTGCCTTTGGTGAGATTGATGCTGCAGCAAAGCGGCTGCTTTCGCGTGGTGGACCGTAATTTGGGGCTCAAGGGCACCAAGCAGGAAATGGACTTGCAGGAGTCGGGTTTGACCCGCAAGGACAGCACGGTGAACCCGCGCGGCCATGTGCTGGAAGCCCAATACGTGCTGACACCCACCTTGGTGTTTTCGGAGCAGAACGCTGGCGGTGGGCTGGAAGGCATCCTGGCGCGTATTCCGTACATTGGGCAGTTCGCGGGTCTGGCCGAGAAGGTGAAGTTCAAGGAGGCCCAAGTGGTGCTGACCCTGACCGACTCGCAAACAACCGAGCAATTGGTGAGCGCCGAGGGCTCGGCGCGCGCCACGGATTTGGGAACTGCGGGCCTGATGATCGGCGCTGCCGGTGGTGGTGGCGCGGCCGGTTGGACCAATACCAATGAAGGCAAAGTGATATCGGCCGCGTTCCTGGATTCGGTCAACAAAATGATCCCCCATGTGCGGGAGTTGGTCGCCAAGTCCATGCCCGACCGCGTGGCGACAAAGAAATAATGCGCCGTAGCTAGGGCCGTCTTCGTGGCTGCCCTCGCGGTCACTCAGTACTGTTTGTGCTGGGTGAAGGAACTTGGTAGCGCAGCTCCGCAAAGCCCGGGCCGATCTGCTTGACTGAAACCAGCTTCAGCGAAGGACTGGTCAGTCGGCGGGGAAACAGCGGTTTGCCTTTGCCAAGAGTGACGGAGCCTATTTGAACGATCACCTCGTCGAGCAGGCCGGCGTCGTGAAATTGGCCTGCCAAGTCGCCGCCGCCGACAACCCAGATATTCTTGCTTCCAGCGGCTTCGCGCATGGCGGCGTGCACGGAGCGCACATCGCCACATGCGAAGTGCAGTTTGGCTCCCGGAACTGGCGGCAACACCCTGTGGGTGAAGACCCAGGTCGGTTGCACGTATGGCCAGGAAGCACCTGTTTCGGTTTCAACAGTCTGCGCGTGGCGCAGCATCCATTCATAGGTGGCCGAGCCCATGGCCAACGCGCCAACTTCAGCGATGAAAGCCGGGTAGCCCGTTTCGTTGATATCACCCAGCGGGAATAGCCAGTCGAGGGAATCATCTTCGGTGGCGATAAATCCGTCGAGGCTCGTCGCCGTGTAGTACTGGGTCTTCATGGAATTGCCTTTGATAGCGTTAGGATTTTTGACGCCGAACGTGAGCTAAACGGAAAACCCTGGCCAATACATCCGGCGTATGAATTTACATCGAGGGAGAAGGGTGCACGCACCATAGCCTCCAGATCCTAAAACCATGTTTCGGAATTCATGCAGCTGACCTCATATTCGCGGGCCTATGCATTGACGAGCCCAGCGTGCGGGGCCACTATGGCGCATTGTCACCATTTAGGTACTTGCTAGGAGGCTCTATGGCTGAAAGCGACAAGGTATTCGCGGGCTCTATCCCGAAGTTCTACGATACGCTGATGGTGCCCCTGATTTTCGGGGGCTATGCTGCCGATACAGCGGAGCTTGTCGCCGGCTTTTCGCCCGGCGCGGTGCTGGAGACGGCTGCCGGCAGTGGCGTGGTAACGCGGGCGTTGGCGCCCCAGCTGCGTGCCGACGCGCACTATGTGGTGACCGACCTGAACCAGCCCATGCTCGACTATGCTGCCGCCCGGCAGGGGGCCGACAGCCGCATCGCATGGCAACAGGCTGACGCGCTGGCTCTGCCGTTCGACGATGCCGCGTTTGATGTGGTTTGCTGCCAGTTCGGTGCGATGTTTTTCCCGAACCGGGTCGCCGGCTACGCCGAGGCACGTCGCGTGCTGAAGCCCGGCGGGCGCTTCGTCTTCAGCGTCTGGGACCGTATCGAAGAGAACGCCTTTGCCGACGACGTCACCAGGGCCGTCGCCACGGTGTTTCCGCATGACCCACCACGCTTTCTTGTCCGCACGCCGCACGGTTACCACGACGTCGCATTGATCCGCGAGGAATTGAGTCGTGCAGGGTTTATCGATATCGAGATAAAGACCCGCGAGAAGCTGAGCCACGCACCCTCGGCCCGCGACGCTGCCACAGCCTATTGCCAGGGGACGCCGCTGCGCAATGAAATCGAGGTGCGTGATGCCAGCCTGCTGCAGCTGGCCTCCGACCGTGCGACTGAGGCGATTGTCAGCCGCCACGGGGTAGGTCCGGTAGCCGGGAAAATCCAGGCGCATGTGATCGTGGCGGCGGGATAGTGAAGTCTCGGCACAAGTCCCTTGCCAGTCCGACCAGCCTTTGCAACGAAGGCCGGTATTTGAACTGCGCTGCTCTAGCGCTTACCACTTTCCCCCAAAACCCTAAACCCCCGGGGGCATCGCACAGCCGTTAACCTGCCATCTATTCTGTTTTGATCCACACCATTTCAAAGAAACCGCATGACCGATACCAATGCCTACATGCCACCCAAAGTCTGGACCTGGGACAAGGAAAACGGTGGCGAGTTTGCCAGTATCAACCGTCCGATCTCCGGTTCCACCCACTACAAGGAACTGCCAGTTGGAAAACACCCGCTGCAGCTGTACTCGCTGGCCACGCCGAACGGTATCAAGGTGACGGTGATGCTGGAGGAACTGCTCGCCTTGGGCCACACCGGTGCTGAATACGACGCCTGGCTGATCCGCATCACCGAAGGCCAGCAGTTTGGCAGCGGTTTTGTCGAGGTCAACCCTAACTCCAAGATACCGGCGTTGCTGGACCGCAGTGGCGCCGAGCCCGTGCGCGTCTTTGAGTCGGGCGCCATCCTTCAGTACCTGGCGGAGAAGTTCGGTGCTTTTCTGCCTGCCAGCGGTGCGGTGCGGGCCGAGTGCCTGTCGTGGCTGTTCTGGCAGATGGGCAGTGCGCCGTTTCTGGGCGGCGGTTTTGGCCATTTTTACGCCTACGCGCCGGCCAAGTTCGAGTACCCGATCAACCGCTATGCGATGGAGGTCAAGCGCCAGCTCGACGTGCTGGACCACCGCCTGGCCGAGCACGGCTACCTGGCGGGTGACGACTACAGCATTGCCGACATTGCGGTGTGGCCTTGGTACGGCGGCCTGGTGTTGGGACAGTTGTACGGTGCGGCCGAGTTTTTGAGCGTGCACGAATACACCCACGTTGTGCGCTGGGCCCGGCAGATCGCCGCGCGTCCGGCGGTGCAGCGCGGGCGTATGGTGAACCGCGCCTGGGGCGAGCCGTCCGAGCAGCTGCACGAGCGCCATGCGGCCAGTGATTTCGACACGCAGACGCAGGACAAGCTGGCCGCCAAGGGCTGACTAGCTTACCTCGCAGATATGCAGGGATCCATAGCGCCAGTAGTTTGTAATTCAAAGGGTGAATGGGGGCTGGCGACGTGTAGGCCGTTGTCGTTTCTATTCGGACGCGATTTCGAGATTAATATGGGCCAATGAAGCAAATCGCAATAGTAGGGGCAGGGTTCAGCGGCGTAGCTGTGGCATGGAATTTATTGCAGCGTTTAACGGGCCCGGCGCGCGTCGTCTTGATTGACAGAGAGACTGGGGTTGGCCGTGGTCTGGCTTTTGGCTCGCCATCTCCGCATCATTTGCTCAATGTACCCGCAGGTCGCATGGGCTTGAATCCGGGTGATGAAGGCGGATTTTTACGCTACTTGCAACAGATTGGCCTTCCTTTTCTGTCGGGTGATTTTGCACCGCGTAGCCTTTATGGTTCTTACTTGGAGCACAGCCTGGGTGAGCAGCGCGCTGCCGCAGCGGATCATGGAGTGGAGTTGCATATACAGCGTGGTGTGGTTGAGGGTATCGAGCCGATGGGGGCTGGTCGGCACATGCTGCGGCTCTCGGACGGGCAGCATTTCGAAGTGGACGCGGTGGTTTTGGCTTTGGGCAACTTTTCTCCCCGTCCGCCTGAAATTGACAATGATCCCAATTGGGAGGCCCCCGGGTTGTATGCAACGCCCTGGAGTCTGAGGGGCCTCAATTCGCTGCCTCCACGCGCCCCTGTGCTGTTGATTGGTAGCGGGCTCACTGCGTTTGATGTAGTCCTTCAGCTGAGACACGAAGGTCACCGGGGTGTTGTCACGATGCTGTCGCGTAGGGGGTTGTTGGCGCAGTCGCACCGACGGCTGGAATCTGCACCTGCACAGGGCCTGGTACCGCGTGATTTTCTGAATGGAGTGCAAACTGTCTCGGCCATGTTGAGGGAGACGAGGCAACTGATCCGGCAAGCGCGAGCTGTTGGGCACGATTGGCGGGATGTGGTGGGTGGGCTACGCCAAATCACCGTTCGCTTATGGCAGCAGTTGCCGACACCGGAGCGGCAACGGTTTTTGCGCCATCTCTTGCCGTATTGGGATACCCATCGTCACCGTGCCGCCGTTCCTATTGCGAGCGCCATCAGCCATGAAATTGAGGCCCAGATGCTTCAACCAATGGCCGGGCGATTGGAGCGGTTGGTGGCCGATGGGACAGCGTGGGAGGCGAGTATCCAATTGCGAGGCACGGTAAAAACGCATACTTGGAAAGGCAGCGCCGTCATCAACTGTTCAGGACCTTCGTCGAGTTTGCGTGCGGCCAAGCACGATCATTTGATTCAGAGCTTGTTGGTCAAAGGGCAAATTCTGCCGGACACCCTATCGCTCGGGGTATTGGTCGATACGCAGTACCGTTTGTTAGATGGGCAGGGAGGGACGCAAGACGGTCTCTTTTACCTGGGGCCCATGCTGAAAGCTCAATTTTGGGAGGCGACTGCGGTGCCGGAGTTGCGTTCGCACGCACAGGGTGTCAGTGATGCTGTGGCCAGATATTGCGAGGCTCTGCGCTCGGCATAAGTCCTGCTGCGGCCCAAGTTTTGGCTGCCTTGATCGGATCGCCTCATGCGCGGGCGTTTTGAGCCTGTAATATGTCCTTAGAACGTCATCTATTAAAACGACCTCCAGCGCATGTCTTACCTGCGCTAGCAGCTATCTAAAAGATAGTAAAACAGCGTTTTTCGGCTGGCTGGCAATGGCTTATTGAAGAGCCGCATGCAAGTTTGCGTAACCAAGCTGCACAAAGCTTGCTTACACACATACACTGGCATTTAGCTGGGCGAAACAGGCAGATAAGAGCTGAAGAACCTGGTAGCGCCCCGGGATCGCCGCACGGCAATGCGGCTTGGTACCAAGAAAGGGGGAATATCTTGGACATTATGGACAGACGTAACGGCGGCCGTGCTGCCGGTGGGCAAGGGCTTCATCGCCGGGTGAGCGACCGACATGGCGATGCATCCGTACAAGCGCTGCCCATTCACATCACTGACGAGCATGGCGATATGCACCACGCCATGTACACCATGCACCTCAGCCAGCAAGAGCTGGAGCGCCAGAACCAGGAGCTGCTGCACAGCCAGGCCCTGACAGATGCTTCGCGCACGCATTACCTGGATTTGTTTGACCAGGCGCCTGTGGGCTATTTCAGCCTGAATGAGCACGGGGTGGTGCACGACGCGAATATTGCGGCAGCCTTGCTGCTGGGGCTGGCACGTAAAAACCTGGTGGGCCAGCGCATGCACCGCTTTGTGGAGGTGGCGCAGCAGGATGCTTTCCATGCCTATCGTAGGCGCCTGGTTGATACCGGTGTGCCTCAGACCTGCGATCTGCAGATGACCAAGGCAGACGGCGGCCGCTTGTGGGTGCACGTGGTGGGCGTGGTGGCCCGCGATGCCGCGGGCCAGTCGGTGCAGCGCCTGGTGCTGACCGATGTGACGGTGGAGCATGCCGCTCTGGCCGCACTACGCGCCAGCGAGGCGCGCTACCAGGCGCTGGTGGAGTGGTCGCCAGATGCGATATGCGTGTACCGCGCTGGCAAGATCATTTTTGCCAATGCGGCTGCTGCTGCCTTGCTGGGAGCTACGGATGCCCGCGCGCTGCTGGGGCAGTCACGCCTGGAGCGACTGCACCCTGATTACCACGCCGCTGCCATGGTGCGTTTGGCGCAGGCCAACCAGGTCCATGTACCCTCGGCTCCGTTCGAGGAGGTGCTGCTCCGCCTGGACGGAAGCGCCGTGCCGGTGCAGGTGCAAAGCATCACCACGGTGTACGACGGCGCGCCCGCGGTGCAAGTCAGCATGCGCGCAATTGCGGTTGCCAAACCCGCGCACTAGCGGGCTGCGGGAAGCTTAGCGGGCGCTGGCATGCGTAAGCAATGCCGCGCACAACGCATCCACCAGGGCAAAAGCACCATGGTTGGCCGGCGACTCGGCTGCACCGGGGACGTTCAGACTGAGGTCTTGCGCGTCCGCAGATGGTGCCGCACCGGTTTGCATGCGGATCCACCTCAGCTTTGCGTTGCCACGCCGCTGTGGCATGGCGCGAGGCCTGTGCGCGTGTTCAGCCAAACATACTTCCAGCACCACGGATTGCGCGGGTGCGCAAGCCATCAGGGGTGCCAACTGCTCCGGTCCGGCCAATGCCGTGCGCGTCTTCAGCGCCGCCAGTCGGCTGGTGAGGTAGCTTGCCACGGCCAAGTCGCCCGGCCGTGCCGGACATACTGCGATCTGGGGCGCTGCGTACAGGGCCAGTACAACCTGCAGGAAGAAGGCATGTTCCACCATGGCGCGTACGGCGTGCATGTGCCGTGCCCAGCGGTCTAGCTCTGCCAGTGCTACGCTGGCTTCGGGGCTGGCTGCTTCAGCGTTCGGCAAGAAGGCCAGCTTCAGATCGTGGAAGCCGATGAATCCGTAGCGCTTGGCCACACGCACGATGGTGGCCGGAATCGTATGGGCTTGCAGTGCCAGTGTCTTGATGCGCTGCTGGTGCAAGCTGCTGCTTTGGTGAAGCAGGTGCTCGGCCACGTTGCGCATCTTGGGGCTGAGCCGGGGTAGGTCCTGGCGGATGCGAGCGATCAGCGCGTCGCCGAAGATGTCTGGCCCCTGGTGTTTGGGTGGGCGGTGCAGAGGTGCTTCTAATGGCTGTGTTTCCGCCCTGCCTGCAGCAGGCAGCACCTGAAGAAAGGCCACCTTCAGGTCACTGAAACCGTTGAAGCCGTAGCGCTTGGCCAGGCGGACGATGGTGGCTGGCGCGGTATGGGTTTGCTGGGCCAGGTTCTGTATGCCTTGCATGTGTAGGCAGGCGCTGTGCTGTAGCAGGTGTTCTGCCACTTTGCGCATTTTGGGCTTGAGCAGGGGGATGTCGTTCTGTATCCACTCCTCCAATTCGCGGCCCAGTGCCACGGGCTCGATTTTGCTTGGGCGTGGCGTGGGGCGGCTGATGTCGTGCAGGCCGCACAGGCCGCGTGCCATTTGCTCCAATGCGTTGTTGGCATGCGCCACAGGTTGTGTTGGCGCAAGGCCCGGGACCTGGTAGTCCGGCGGTATCTCCAAGGGGGGCTTTGCTAAACTGCCCAGGCCCAGCCCCAGAACCCGAGTGCCCATGTCCTCCGCTCCTGCAGATAAACCGCCCAAGAAAGTGACCGCAAGCGACGTGGCCAACCGGGCAGGCGTGTCCAAATGGACGGTGTCGCGCGCATTTACCGATGGCGCGTCGGTGGCGCCCAAGGTGCGAGAAAGCATCCTAGCGGTCGCCAAAGAGCTGGGCTACACGCCCAATTTGCTGGCCCGCAGCTTGTCCACACGGCGCTCCAACTTGGTTGCCCTGGTGGTGGACGAGCTGGCCAATCCGAACCTGCTTAAGCTGCTGAATGAAGCCACCCGGCAATTGCAGGCGCGGGGCTATAGCTCCATGCTGCTCAATATCAGCCAGGAATACGGGCCAGAAGAGGCCTTGCGTCTGGCAGACCAGTTCCAGGTGGACGGCATCATGTTTCTGGGTACCACGCTCAAGAGCGAGCTGGTCCATCTGGCGCAGAACATCAAGCACATTCCTCTGGTGGTATTGATGCGCAATACCGGGCAGGCCGGTATTCCGTTTGTCAGCACCGATGGCTTTTCTGCCGGGGTGGAAATCGCCGAACTGTTTCTGGACCAAGGCCAGCAGCGCATTGCCTACATGGCGGGTCCCATGTCCGAGCGCACCGAGTTGCGCCGCCAGGAAGGCTTCAAGCACGGGCTGCACAGCCGCGGGGTGGATTTGTGTGCTGTGTTGGAAACGGCGCACTACAGCCGCCAGGAGGGCATGCAGTCCCTGCTGCGCTATATGGAGTCCACGCCACGCAGCGAGCGCATGGAGGCCCTTTTTTGCGAGAACGACATCCTGGCCATCGGTGCGATGGACGCCCTGGTGACGGCCAATGCGGTACGCAAGATCGCCATCGTTGGGTTCGATGACATCGAATTGGCCGGCTCCCCCAGCTACGAGCTGACCACCTTTCGGCAGCCCGTGGACCATCTGGTATCCGAAGGCATTCGCCGCATGTTCCCAGATGAAAAAACGCCCCAGGGCTCGGTGCTGGCCCCTGGGGCGCTGGTGCTGCGTGCTTCGCATCGGCGGCAGGCTTAGCGTGGGTGTTTAGCCTGCGTACCGCGATCAGGCGGATACGGGACGGCCGTTCTTGAGTTGCACGGTCTTGCCCAGGCGGGCGGACAGCGTGGCAGCCTCTGCCACGGCCAGTGCATTCACGCCGTCTTGCAGGCTCACGGGCAGGGCCGATTCGGTGCTGATGGCCTGCACAAAAGCGCGCCATTCGGCTTCGTACGAGCGCATATAACGTTCCAGGAAGAAGTACTCTGGCTTGGCACCAATGGCACCCTGCACGGTGGTCTTGGTGATGCTGCTCTCCAGCATATTGCCGGCTTGCAGCAGGCCGTCGGAGCCCAGCAACTCGATGCGCTGGTCATAGCCATAGACGGCGCGGCGGCTGTTCTTGATGACCGCGATACGGCCATCAGCAAAGTGCAGGGTGATGACGGCAGTGTCCACGTCACCGGCTTCGCCGATCGCCGGGTCCACGATGCTGCTGCCCACGGCGGTCACGGCTACGGGTGCTGCGCCAAAGATCCAGCAAGCCATGTCAAAGTCGTGGATGGCCATGTCGCGGAACAGGCCGCCCGACACCTTGATGTAGCTGACCGGCGGTGGGGCCGGGTCGAACGAGGTGATGGACAGCAGCTCGCCCTTGCCGATTTCGCCCGCGTCGAATGACTTTTTGAGGGCGGCGAAGTTGGGGTCGAAGCGGCGGTTGAAGCCAATCATCACCGGGCGGTGGTGCTTGGCTGTGGCGGCCTGGCAGGCCAGTGCGCGTTCCAGGTCCAGGTCCACCGGCTTTTCACACAGCACGGCTTTGCCGGCGGCGGTGGCGGCTTCGATCAGGTTGGAATGCGTGTCGGTGGAGGTGGCGATCAGCACCGCATCGATGCTGGGGTCGGCAATGATCTCTTCGGTACTGCGTGCCTTGGCGCCGTAGGCGGCGGCCAGGGTTTCTGCGGCTGCGGGGTGGAAGTCCGAGATGGCGACCAACTGGCTTTGCGCGTTGGCGGCAATGCTTTTGGCGTGTACGTTTCCGATGCGGCCTGCGCCCAGAAGTCCGACTTTGATCATAGAGTTCTCCAAAAAGTAGATGCAGATCCGGCGTTCAAGCCGGTTGCGAGGGGGTTAAAAATGAAAGGGGAAAGGTGTGGGGTTCAGAGCGTGAAGGCGCTGCGGAAGGCTTCCAGCGCGGCTTCCGGGTTGCCGCTGGCAAAAGCCTCCATGCCCACCGGGCCGCGGTAGCCCATGGCAAACAGGGCGCGCGCCACACCGGCGTAGTTGATTTCGCCCGTGCCGGGCTCCTTGCGGCCTGGCACATCGGCCACCTGCACCTCGCCAATCCAGGGCAGGCAGGCGCGGCACAACTCAATCAGATTGCCCTCGCCGATTTGTGCGTGGTAGAGGTCCAGGTTCAGGCGCAGCCGTGGATGGTTCACGGACGACACGAGCGCCAGCGTATCCTCAGCGCGGCCAAAGGGCACGCCGGGGTGGTCCAGCGGCAGGTTCAGGTTCTCCAGCGTGAAAACCACGCCTTCTTTGTCGGCCATGTCGGCAATACGGCACAGCGTGTCGCGGGCCTTGAGCCACATCGGGCCAGTGACCGTTGTGCAGGGGGTGACCGGCAGGCCGCGATCGCCCAGGCCGGTGCCGTGCAGGTTCAGGCGCGCTACGCCCAGGCGTTTGCCTACTTGGGCGGTCTCGCGCGCGGTGCGCAGTAGCTCGTCCGCGCCCTCGTCGTCAGTCAGGCGGCCACGCAGGTAGCCATTCATGATGGAGAAGGTGGCACCTGATTTTTCCAGCATGGCCAGATCATGTTCAGGCCAGTTCCACAGGCCGACCTGGAAGCCCAACTCGGTCAGGCGTTTGACACGCCATTCCATGGGTTTGTCGCGCCACAGCATTTCTGCGCAGGCGGCGAGGGTGAAGGTGTGTGTCATGTTCAATGTCAGTCAGGGTCAGGTTTAAGGTAAAAGTTAGAGGTGGCTTTCGATTTCTGCTTCCAGCGAGGCCATGGACTCGCCGCCGGCCATCAGGTCGGTCACTTCTTCCCGGGTTTTTTCGCCCTTGCGGAAGTCGGCCGCCTTGGCGCCCCGGATCAGCACCGCAAAGTGGTCACCCACGGTCAGCGCGTGCATCACCTGGTGCGTGATGAAGATGACGGCAATGCCTTTGCTGCGGGCTTGCAGAACAATGCGCAGCACGTGTGCGGCTTCCTTCACGCCCAGGGCGGCGGTGGGCTCGTCCAGAATCAGTACGCTGGCGCCGAAGTGCACGGCACGGGCAATCGCTAGCGCCTGCCGTTCGCCGCCAGACAGGCCGCCCACCAGGCGGTCACCGTCCGTGATGCGGGTGATGCCCAGCTCGCGCATTTCGCGTACGGCAATCTCGTTGGCCCGCTTGCGGTCGAACACTTCGAACGGCCCCCACTGCTTGGTGGGTTCCGCGCCGACGAAGAACGAGCGGCCAATGCTCATCAGTGGGAAGGTGCCACCGAACTGGTGCACGGTGGCAATGCCGTGGTCGCTGGCATCGCGTGGGGTGTTGAAGGCCACGGGTTTGCCATTCATCAGCATCTCGCCTGAGGTGGGCTTGTGTACGCCGGACAGCAGGCGGATCAGTGTGGACTTGCCGGCGCCGTTGTCGCCCAGCAGGCAGAGTACTTCACCGGCTTTGACGTCCAGGGAAATGTCGTGCAGTACATCTACCGGGCCAAAGGATTTGTAGACGTTTTTGAGCTGTAGCAGAGGTGCGGTAGTCATTTGCTGGCCTTTGGTTTGGCACGTGGTGCGGAGTGGCTCAGCGCCATGGTGCGGAAGGTGTTGTTTAGAAGTACGGCGGCCAGCAGCAGCACGCCGATGATCAGGCTGGCCCAGTTGGCGTCAAAGCCGGTGTAGTAAATGCCTTGGTTGACGATGGCGAAGGTCATGGTGCCCAGCACAATGCCCATCACCGAGCCATAGCCGCCGGTCAAGATCACGCCGCCGATCACCACTGCGATGATGGAATTGAAGATGAACGATTGGCCAGCCGATACCTGCGCACTGTTGTACAGAATGGCCTGGCACATGCCCACGAAGGCGGCACACAGCCCGCTGGCCATGTATAGCGCGATGTTCAATTTGTTGGTGGGGATGCCAGCGTTGCGGGCGCTGACCTTGTCGCCGCCCAGGGCCAGAATCCAGTTGCCGTACTTGGAGTGGCTGAGGATGTAGCTCACAAACAGCATGGCCGCCACCCACCACAGCAGGATGACTTCAAACTTGCCGTCGATGAAGTTGCCAAACAGCATCTTGGTGATGGGGTCGCTGTTCAGCGCCACGCTGGTGCTGCCTGCCACGATGACCGACAGACCCAGCGTCAACCCGGCCACCGCAAATAAGGTGGCCAGCGTGACCACGAAGGACGGCAGCTCGGTGCGCACGATCAAGTAGCCGTTGAGCCAGCCAATTGCAAGGCCCAAGCCCAGCGCCGCAGCAATGCCCACCGGCATGGGCAGGCCATAGTGGCCGCTGACGATGGCAATGGTCATCGAACTGGCCGGAATGGTGCTGCCAATCGACAGGTCCAGGTGGCCGGCGATCATCAGCAAGCCCACTGGCAGGGCGATGATGCCCAGCTCGGCGGCGATGTTCAGCCAGCTGGCCGCGCCGCTGGCCGACAGAAAGGTCTCGCCACCGAAGATGGCAAAAAACACGAAGACTAAGACAAGACCGATGAAGGAGCCGGTTTCCGGCCGCCGCAGCAGGTTGCCCAGGGAGAACCCCGGCTGGGCACTGCTTGCTTCGGCTTGGACCCCGATCGGCGGGGGAGGAATGGTTTTCGAGTTCATGGTGTCAGTCGTTCGTGCATTGCAAAAAAGTAATCAGCGGGCAGGGGGCCTCGCGGTGGAATAAGCCGGCCCAGGCGGCTGCCCGGGCCGTTTTCGGTCAGGCTTAACGCGCGCCTGCCGCTGCACCGGCCAAGGTGGCATCGACGTTGGATGCGTCCACAATGCCGGGGCCGGTCAGGATGGGTGCGGTGGGCACTTTCAGGCCGTATTGCACGTAAGCGTTCAGCATGGAAACCGCCAAATAGCCTTGCAGATAGGGTTGCTGGTCGATGCAGAACAGCTGCGTGCCTTCTTTGAGACGCTGCAGGTTGGTCGGGTCGATGTCAAAAGTGCCCAGCTTGACCTGCTTCACCAGACCTGCCTGACTGATGCCGGTGGCCGCGCTGGTAGCGTCACCGGCGGCGATGGTGATCAGGCCGTCCACCGTCTTGTCCTTTTGCAGCGCGGCCTTCACGGCCTGGGCCACGGCGGTCGGGTTGCCGAAGGCCGACGAGGGCAGTGGCAGCTGCGTACCCTTGCCGCCGTTCTTGGCCATGCCATCGGCCATGCCCTTGCAGCGCGCTTCCTGGTTGGTGGAGCCGGGTTGGGTGTTCACGCACAGCACGTTCTTGACACCGTGCTTGGCAAAGTATTCGCCACCGCCAAAGCCTGCCACGTACTCTTCGCTGCCCACATAGTTCTGTGCGCCCAGGCGCTTGGCGGCATCCATGCCACCCGAGTTGTAGATGATCAGCGGCACGCCAGCGGCGACCACTTCCTTGAAGGCCGCGTCCATGGCTTCGGGAACCCAGTCGGGGCCGACGATGGCGTCCGGCTTCTGGCTCAGCGCGGTGCGGATCAGCTTGGCGGCATCGGGGCCCAGGTTGTCATAAGTCTGCGGGCCCAGCCAGGTGACGCTGCCACCCGCGGCCTTGACCACCAGGGCGGCGTCGTCCGCGCCCTTTTTGACGCGGGACCAGAACGGATCATCGGCCTTGCCGCCAATGACAAATATCTTGGCGCCGGCGGCCATGGCCGTGCTGGCAGTGCAGGCCACCAGGGCGGCTACGGCGATTGTTTTCAACATGTTTTTAACTGTTTTCATCTTGTGCTCCTCTTTCTCTGTTTAGGTGGGCGGGGCACGGAGTGCGTGCACCGTGTAAGGCGTGGTTTATTCGGTCGGGGACGGTTGTGCCTCCTTTCGGGCATTCATCTTTGCCAGCTTCTTCTGGTAGCGCTCCTGCATGCGCAGCTCGCCTTCCTTGGAGCCGTCGTGCCAGGTGCCGTACCATTGGTCCAGGGGGACGAGGCCGTCGCCGCCAAAGTTCACGTCGAAGTACTTGTGGTGCAGGTAGTGCGTATAGGCATGGCTGTCCATGGCGCTGTCTTCGCCCAGCTTCAGCTTGTCGAAGCCCAGGTGGCCGTTGATGGCACCAAAGCCGGCCATGTGCAGCTGGAACATCGCCACGATGGGGTTGGACGGAATCACCAGATGCCACAGGGCAACCGCGTGGTAAAGAAAACCTTCGACCGGGTGCATGCTCAGCGACGACCAGGGGCTGGGGTTCACCGAGTTGTGGTGTATGGCGTGTACCCATTTGTAGACGCGTGGGGAGTGCATGGCACGGTGGATCACGAAGAAGTGCACTTCGTGGATAGCCGGTGCTATGAACATCAGCAGCGCTAGGTAATACGGGTTGTCGGTCCACTGCACCCAGGGCACCAGCCCATTGGCAAAGCACCACACGAAGATGATTTCCACCACCGTCCACAGCGGAATGGTGATCAGAAAGCTGCGCAAGAAGTTGTCGATGTTCTGGCTTTTGAACCAGAACACATCGGACGGTTGCTCCTTGGGGAACTTGTGGTGATACTTGAAGCTTTTGCCCTGCACCTGCCGGCTGTAGTAGCGCCACTCAAAGAATCCATAGAACACCAGGCCGGCTGCCAGGTTGACCGCCAGCAGGTACAGCGTCCAGCCCCAGGAGATGGTCTTCATGGTCTGCACATCGGGCAGCACGTAGTACCACCACACCAGCGCCGTGGCGATGTGGAACAAATTCCATGGCCACACATAGCCGGGCAGCCATTTCAGTACCTTCAGCAGGTTCGGCGGCCAGGACCAGAACGGTGCAATGCCCGGATGCTGGTTGGGTGCCCAGTCGCCCCGCTTGTTGCGTTTACCGAAAAGAAGATCGTCCATGGCCATACGTGATTCATTCCTAAGCAAGTGTTTCGGGTAGTTATGCTGTTGTTTTGCACCCGGTTGCATTGCAATGTAATACTGAAATGAAATTTGTTTTCTAGGTGTTTTCCCGTGTGGAAAATTTATTGCATTTGCCAGGGCCAAAGCTGGCAAAGAGCTGTCTGGTTTTCCCTCCTCCATTGGAGCGGCGCAGGTATACGCGGGGTGGTCGTCAGCCTAAAGGTGCTGCAGCAGGACCGCGAAGATGGCAGGGGTTAGACCAGATGTGTTTCACCGTGTGGGAGTCAGTCATATGGGTTTTGACTGGTTTGTGGGATGGACGTGCAATCGGGTGCATTGCGTCTTGTCACCCATCGACACCGGCAAGCGCAGTGCATTTACATAAGAAAATAGCCGCTTGCGCAAGATTTACCTGCGCAAGCAGCTATGAAATAAATAGCAATATGCGGAGCCTGCAGGGTCGGTGCCACCCTGGGCATTCAATGGCCCGCAGGCCGCACCCGCTGCTATGCCAGCAGCGCGGCAATCGCCATGCCCATCTCGGTGGTGGACGCGCTGCCCCCCAGGTCGGCGGTGCGCGGGCCGTGGGCCAACACTTGTTCTATGGCCTGCAGGATGGCGTCGTGCGCCTCGCGGTGGCCCAGAAAGTCCAGCATCAGCGCGCCCGACCAGACCATGGCCACCGGGTTGGCGATGTTCTTGCCCGCAATGTCTGGCGCCGAGCCGTGCACCGGCTCGAACAGCGAGGGAAAGCTGCGCTCCGGGTTCAGGTTGGCCGACGGCGCAATGCCTATGGTGCCGGTGCAGGCCGGGCCCAGGTCAGACAAGATGTCGCCAAACAGGTTGCTGGCCACCACCACGTCGAAGCGGTCTGACTGCAGCACAAAGCGCGCGCTGAGGATGTCGATGTGCTGCTTGTCCACGGCCACCTGCGGGTAGTGCTGGTGCATGGCGTCGGCCCGGCCGTCCCACCAGGGCATGCTGATGGCGATGCCGTTGGACTTGGTGGCCACGGTGAGCTTGTGGCGCGGGCGGCTTTGCGCCAGCTCAAACGCGTACTTTAGCACCCGGTCCGCGCCGAAGCGCGAGTACACCGACTCCTGGATGACGATCTCGCGGTCTGTGCCTGCATACATCACACCGCCCAGGTTGGTGTACTCGCCTTCGGTGTTTTCGCGCACCACGAAGAAGTCGATGTCGCCCGGCTTGCGCCCGGCCAAAGGGCAGGGCACTCCCTCAAACAGGCGCACCGGGCGCAAGTTGATGTACTGGTCGAACTCGCGGCGGAACTTGAGCAGCGAACCCCATAGGGACACGTGGTCGGGCACGGTGTCTGGCCAGCCCACGGCGCCGAAGTAGATGGCGTCCATTCCCTGCAACTGGGCCTTCCAGTCGTCGGGCATCATCTGGCCGGTTTGGGCGTAGTAGCCGCAATGCGCCCAATCGAAATGCTGGAACTGCAGCGCAATACCAAAGCGTTGGGCGGCAGCCTGCAGCACGCGCAGGCCTTCGGGCATGACTTCCTGGCCAATGCCGTCTCCGGCGATGACGGCGATCTTCAAGGGCTGGGGCATGGTGTTCTTTCTGTGTAGCGTGTAGAAGGTGGCTGGATTTTTAATTGGCCACGATAAATTTACAATCCGCAAGGCGTGAACCCACTATCAACACTTCGTGCATAAAACACTGAACAACGACGACCTGCGCGTTTTCACCGTGGTGGCGCGCAAGGCCAGTTTTGCGGCCGCGGCGGACGAGCTGGGCACCTCCGTGGCCTACATCAGCAAACGCATCCGCCTGCTGGAAGAAGCTCTGGCCGTGAAGCTGCTGCAGCGCACCACCCGCCGCGTGGTGGTGACTGAGGAGGGCGAGCGCGTCTTCCACTGGGCCGGGCAGATCCTGGACGGGGTGGAGCAACTGGTGCAAGAGGTAGGCCTTACCAAAGGCAGTCCGCGTGGCACTTTGCGTATCAGCACCAGCTTTGGTTTTGGCCGTAACGTGGTGGCGCCCATGCTGTCGCGCATGCACGAGCAGTACCCCGAGTTGCAGCTACGCCTGGAGGTACTGGACCGCCTGGTAGACGTGGCAGCCGAGGGCTTCGACCTGGACGTACGGGTGGGCGACGAGATTGCCCCGCACCTGATCGCCCGCCGCCTGGGCAGCAACCGCCGCGTGCTGTGCGCCGCCCCGGTCTACCTGGCGCGGCGCGGCACACCGCGCACCCTGGCCGATCTGGCTGGGCACGACTGCCTAGTGATCAAGGAGCGCGACCACCCCTTTGGCGTGTGGCGGCTGCGCACCGGCGCCCAACAGCAACTGGCCAAGGTCACCGGCCCGCTGTCCACCAACCACGGCGAGATCGCGGTGCAGTGGGCGGTGGACGGGCGCGGCATCGTGCTGCGTTCGCTGTGGGACGTGGCGCTGCTGCTGCAGTCGGGCGCGCTGGTGCAAGTGCTGCCCACCTACGACCAGCAGGCCGACGTGTGGGCCGTATACCCGGCCCGCCTGACCACATCCGCCAAGGTGCGGGTCTGCGTGGAGTATCTGCAGAGCTGTTTCGATGCCTTGCCCCAGAGTGCGGGTGCTGCGTAATTGATAGCTGCTGGCGCAGGTTTTATCTGCGCTGGGGGCTTGTTTCTTGTGGGACTCTTTTGGCGGCGCGCGTATCGCGGACATCATGGGGTGTCACTCCGGCCATCGGTGAGCATTTCACTGAAGCTGGCTGTTTGAATGTCGGCTTAGGAGATGAGCGAACGTCGCTTCAGGGCCGAGGCTGTGTGAAAACAGCTAAACAATCCTCTCGCGATTCGGCCCAGACATCGTAAACCCGGTTTCTTTCTCACAATCCCACAAAGCGCGCCAAGTGCGTCTGGTGCACCTGGTGTGGCTTGCAGGGGCCAAGAATCGCGTTTTTGATGGCGTATAAAGCCCGCAAGGCCTCATGCCCCCGCCAGCTTCATCGCCTTCATCATTCCTTCCATGCCCAGGATGCTCAGCACCCGCTTGAAGTTATAAGCCACCACATGCAGGCTCATCTCTGTACTCACATGCTTGATGGTCCTCGTCAGGAAGTGCGTCCAGCCCATCCAGTGCTTCAGTGTGCCGAAGACATGTTCCACTGTGCTCCGGCGTAGTGTCATCGCGTCGGGGTTGCGGTCCAATCGCTGCTGCATTCGTTCCAAGACGTCTTCGTGTTCCCAGCGGCGTACTCGGCGAAAGCTGCTGGTGGTGCATTGCTCTTTGAGCGGGCAGTTGGGACAGGCGCTCGGCCAGTACAGATGGACATTGAGTGCCTTCTCGACACTGGTGAAGCGGTAGATCGCCTGTTCACCCGCCGGGCAACGGTACGCGTCCTGCTTGGCGATGTAGACGAAGTCTGTTTTATCAAAACGTCCTTCAGCCTTGGCGTTTGAGGTCATTGGTTTGGGCACGAAGGCCGCGATATTGTCGTCCTCGCATGCTTTGATTTGCAGCCCATTGAAGTAGCCTCGGTCAGCCAACGCTTTGAGTTTTTTCTTACCCATCGCCTCTTTCGCGGCCTGGGCCATCGTGTG